>JAGWXJ010000019.1 GCA_018969935.1 Alphaproteobacteria bacterium
CCGGTAGCCGTTACCGAAGATATTACCCGTCTTTCCGTCCGCTTGGGCAAACTTCGCCAAAAGCTGGAAACCGAAGAAGCCCGCCTTTCGGGAAAACTCCTGAACCTCGAAGTATAATACACACCTTAATGTGCATGCATGATTCCAGCATAGAACGCAGCATAAATAAAAATGCAATACACATTGTAATGTGTTAATTACACACCAAAGGGGACAAATACCAAAAAGCCCCGGCTTTCATCATCCCCTCCCCCACTTGCGTGGCTTCACAGGAAACGATGAGCCGAGGCTCGTTTGGAAGGTAGGGATTTGATGCACGGCCCGAAGGCGGGTACACCAGTCCGCTGCTTTCCCGATCAGTCCGCCATGTTCTTACGCTCAAGGTGCGACCCGTCTGCGTCTGGCTTTCCGGCAACCCCCAAAGGGGCCACCTGTATTATCGTGGCGATCAACCACGCGTCGGATCGAAACCGTTTCGTCCGGCATTGCGGAACAGGGTAATTACAACCACTTCGCTCCATCCCAAGCCTCTCGGCGTTTTTGCGTGCGCGACCACGGGAAGGCGGGATGGACGGGGTCATACAAATGGCCTGTCCCTTGAGCTTCCGGCGTTTGGACTGGCAGAACAAGTCCACCACGTCTTCCGGAACCCGGAGCCCTTTCCAGTGGGCCCCCAGCGCCGCTTGATCTTTCGATCAGCATGTCATCGCTGTTGAATTCACCACACCAAAACCCGACGCATCTGTCGAGTCATTTTTTGAAAGATTTTTCCAAGAATTTTCTATAATTTATAATATTATTACAACTTTTAGGCTATTGATTCCAGTATCTGATTCCAGATCATCCCGAAATTTATCCACAGATTGTCAACCGAGAGCAGCCTAAAAATACGCAAGAATATTTCTGCAAATTGGTGCGTTTAAGGAAAAGAAACACGCGCTTTACCCTTTGCACAAACGCGCGGATGAAATAACCATGTGCCGCCCGCATGTAAAGCACAAAAAAACTGATGGATGGAAACGCCATGCAATCACTTCTAAAAGCACAAGCCTTCATAAATGGCGCATGGGCTAGTGCGTCCGACACAAAAACTTTCGACGTTACAAACCCTGCAACAGGCGAAAAGATTACAGCCGTTTCGGATTGCACGGCCGACGATGCGCACGAGGCCGTTGATGCTGCGAATGCTGCGTTTTCTGCTTGGAAATCCGCGCTTCCGCAAGAAAGGGCAAAACTACTGCGGGCATGGCAAAACCTGATTGCCGAACATGCGGACGAGCTTGCAAAAATACTGACATCGGAGCAAGGCAAACCCCTTGCCGAAGCACGTGGTGAAATTGCAGGCGGTATTGCGATGGTTGCGTGGGCTGCCGAAGAAGCGCGCCGCTACTATGGCGAAACAATCCCGCCTTTTAAAACAGGCGCACGCGCCATCACCATGCGTGAACCGATTGGCGTCGTGGCTGCGATTACTCCCTGGAATTTCCCGCACTCCATGATCACACGTAAAGTGGCGCCAGCATTGGCAGCGGGCTGTACAGTCGTATTAAAACCGGCCGAGGATACACCGCTTTCTGCCCTCGCTCTAGCTGCACTGGCTGAACAGGCGGGCTTCCCCAAAGGCGTGTTCAACGTCATCCCGACATCGAAACCCAAGGATGTCGGAAGCGTGCTCACATCATCCCCGCTTGTACGCAAACTCTCGTTTACAGGGTCAACGGAAGTGGGACGCCTGCTCATGCAGCAATGCGCACCCACCCTCAAGCGCCTGTCCATGGAATTGGGCGGGAATGCACCATTTATTGTGTTTGATGATGCGGATATCGCCGAAGCTGTAAAAGGCGCCATGGCCTCGAAATTCAGGAATGCGGGGCAAACCTGCATCTGCGCCAACCGCATCTTCGTCCAGAAGGGCATCTACGATGCCTTCGCCAAAGCCCTGCAAAAAGCCATCGAAAGCCTGAAAACAGGTAACGGGATGGAAGAAGGCGTGACAACCGGCCCGCTTATCAATCAAGACGGCGTTAAGAAGGTCCAGGATCTGGTGGCGGACGCCACAGCCAAAGGCGCCAAAATCGCCCTTGGCGGAAAAAAGGGCAAACAGGGCGGAACTTTCTACGAGCCCACACTCGTTCTGGATGCAGATGTTTCGATGCGCATTGCAGGAGAGGAAATTTTCGGGCCGGTTGCGGCCCTGTTCCCGTTTGCAGATGAAACCGAGGTCATTCAGATGGCTAATTCATCGGAACACGGCCTCGCGGCCTATTTCTACACCCGCGACATTGGCCGCGCCTTCCGCGTGGCAGAAGCCCTCGAATACGGCATGGTTGGCATTAATGAACCGCTTTTGGCTTCAGAAGCGGTACCTTTTGGCGGTATCAAGCAATCCGGCTTTGGCCGCGAGGGGGGCAAACAGGGCCTAGACGACTATACCGCCTTAAAATACGCACTTTTCGGTGGTCTTTAAGGGGTCATTAAACCCTGTTGAATAGGATAGGGCGTTAAAAACCGCGTATTAATGAATTCTGCAAATTAGCTATTAACATAATAAATTAACATAATATGTTGACAGCTTCGTTAAATTTACGTTAATTAGGACAGGTTCCTATAATGCCTTGATTGCATTTATCGGAAATTGGGATTAGAAAATCGGGGGTTTCCCCCAAGTTTCACAGAGGGTCTTTATTATGTCGAACGGTCTTACATCTGCCAGCGCACAACAATGCGTAGCCAACACCACGGAATACGTAATCCAGAAACCGTGCATGGGCTCAAACGTTATGGTCCAGCTCTCCAAGGATGAGCCGACCGCCTTCAACTTCGGTGTTGAAGATATCCGCGCAATGAAACTGCTTGCTGATGGCGCACTTTTCCTCACGTTCACGGACGGCTCGACCCTCACCGTCTCGAACTTCAAGGAAGCCCGCGACAACTTCAAGTTCGACGAAGTTACGATGAGCGACGGCACCGTCGTCAATCTCGACAAACTGGCACAAGGCCTTGCCAGCACCCTCCCGAATGACTCCGTAGCCGACCTTACGATCCTGAAACCACAGGGCGGCGTTGACGCAACCGATCTTTCTTTCAATCTCCAGCAAGGTAAAACCTACACCCTCGGTTTCGACCTCAAGGACATCGCAGGCGTTGAGCAAAAAGACGGCAATCTCGTTGTCACCTTCAAGGATGGCTCGCACCTCACGCTCGAAAACTACGACGCCGTTCAGGTAGGTGCCCTGCCCCCGCAAATGACACTGGCCGACGGTTCTGTCGTGCCCGTATCGCAACTCATCAACGTTCTCAACGTAGCAGCAGCCGAACAGGTAAAATCGGTTGAGCCTGCCGCCGGTGACACCGACGCGCAAGCAACCAAGCACGTTGAAGCCAAAAAAGTTGAAGTTGCCGCTAAGGAAATTCCCGCCGAAAAACTCGCTGAAATCGAACCTGCTGCCGGTCAGGCTGCCGGCCCCATCGGCGGTACATCCGGTTACGGCTTCAACTCCTCGGTTGATCCTGCTGGCATCAACTCGCTCGCAGCCATTGGCCCGATTGGCCCAACGGCGCTGCAATTCGGCAAACCCGAACTTCAGGAATTCAACGCTAATCCGCTTGTTGCCGCACCTGCCGCAACGCCGGTTCTCAATGCCGTTGATCGCTTCACCTTCGAAGACACCGAAGTCAACCTGCTTATCGCCGCTACCGGCTCCAACCCCGCAAACCAGACGCTGACGCTGACGGTCACGGGCATTCCTGCTGGCTGGGATGTAAACATCGGTTCTTCCGGTGGTACGTTCAACGCCGGTACAGGCACATGGACAATCACGCTGGCTCAAGGCCAAAGCTACTCCGGTGGCCCGTTCCTGATCCCGCCTCACGACTCCGATGCGGATATCCGCTTGCCCACAAACCCTGCCCTGACCGTCACGATGACGACCGTCGAAGCAGGCACAGGCACCATCGAAACGGTAACGCGCCCGATGAACGTTACGGTTGACGCCGTGGCCGACCAGCCCGACCTCGCCGTGAACAACGTCGCTGGCGACGACAACACGCCGATCCCGCTGCAAATTTCCGCAGCCGTCGTCGATACCGACGGCTCTGAAACGCTTACAAGCGTTCAGCTCACGGGTATCCCCGCTGGCTTCACGCTCAACCACGGTACGTTCGCTGCTGGCGTCTGGACCCTCAACCCTGCTGATCTTCCGACCCTCACGCTTACATCGCCTGCCGGCTACGAAGGTTCCTTCGTTGTCACGGTCCGCGTGAACAACCAGGAAACAAGCCTGACGGATAACGAAATCACGCTCGCCAACAACACCAACTTCAACGTTGAGAGCTTCACCGTCACCATCAACGACACTGAGCCGCTGGTTGGCGACTCTACCGCAACCGTAGACGACACAAGCCTCGTTGGCGGCCCGAACGTTGTAAACGGCAACGTTTCCATCTCGATTGGTAACGACACGCCTGCAACACTCACGCTGCTCAACACGTTCTCGGCAACCGGCTCCATGCTCGGCGGCCAGCTGACATCGCACGGCAACGTTGTAACCGTTACGCGCACGGCCGATACCTTCACAGGCACCGCAAACGGCGTCACCATCTTCACGCTGCAAGTCAACATGAACGGTACTTACACGTTCACGCAGTTCGAACAGCTTGATCACGCCAACGGTTCCGACCCGAACGACGTCATCAGCCTCAACTTCCCGATCCGCGTGACGGATTCGGATGGCGACCTCGACAACGGCACGATCACGATCGATGTCCGCGACGATGCACCTGTTGCAGTCAACGACACGTTCACAACCGCCAATGTTGCCACCGGCAACGTGACGACGAACGACACGTTCTCGCAAGACACCGATAACTTCGTGACGCAAATCGTACACAACGGCACAACATATATTGTACCTGCCAACGGCACCCTGACCATCAACGGCCAGTTCGGTACGCTGCTTATCAATAAATTCGGCGACTACACATATACGTCCAACAACACGACCTCGGGCACGGACAACTTCGTCTACACCCTGCGTGATTACGATGGCGATACATCGACCGCAACGCTGGCCGCTACGGTCAACGACGTAGATACGATCCCTGTCGTCAACAACGCTGGCGTCGATGTCGATGACACGCACCTCAGCGGCGGCCCCGATACGGTTTCGGGCTTCGTTGGCGCAGACTTCTTCGCAGACGGCCCTGGCACGATCTCGGCAACCAATACGCCTGTCATCGAGCACGGCTCGCTGCTGAACGGCATCCTCAGCTCCAATGGCCACCCTGTAACGATTTCGCTTGCAGGCAACACCTGGACCGGTACCGCAAACGGCGTCACCATCTTCACGCTCGTGCTGCAATCCAACGGCGCATTCACATTCACGCAGTTCGAACAACTCGATCACGCTGATCCGAACGATCCGAACGACATGATCACCCTGAAATTCACGGTGGTCGGTACGGACATCGACGGCGATACGGATGAGGGCGTTATCTCCGTCCACATCTTCGACGACTTCCCGACAGCCGTGAACGACAGCTTCACCAACACCACGACCGGCAACATCACAACGAACGACAGCTTCGGTCAGGACGGTCAAGGTCAGGTATACGACGTTGTGTTCGGCGGCCAGACGGCCCTCGTCCCGACAAACGGTTCGCCTGTCACCATCACCAACGCAGCAGGCACGCTTGTCATCGACAAAACGGGTGCCTTCACCTACACGCCTCCTGCACCGGGTGTTGACACAACCTTCACCTACCGCATCGTTGATTTCGACGGCGACAAATCCATTGCTGACGCACAACACGGTCAGGTCACCATTGACCTCAATGGCGTACCCACCATCACGGGTTCCTCCGTCACAACCGACGATACGAACCTCTTTGGCGGCCCGCAAACGGTCAACGGCACCTACACGTTCAACTTCGGTGGCGACGGCCAGGGCGCTGGTGGCATCACCAACACCGGCTACACCGGCCCTGCTGTCACATCGCACGGCGTACCTGTTGTAGTAACGCTGGCTGGTAACACCTACACGGGCGTTGCTGGCGGCACCACGGTCTTCACGATGACCGTGAACGCGAACGGCACGTACTCCTTCACGCAATTCGAACAGCTCGATCACCCGAACGTGAACGACCCGAACGATGCGCTCAACCTCACCTTCGGCATCCGCATCACGGACGCTGACGGCGATGTTGCCAACGCAACGCTTACGGCAGTCGTACGCGATGACGGCCCTGTTGCTGTCAACGACAGCTTCACAGGCACCACGCCGACCACAGCCTCGGGCAACGTTCTCACGAACGACAGCTTCGGCGAAGACGGCCCCGGCACGCTGACCGAAGTTACCTTCGGCGGCCAGACGGTTGCAGTACCCACAAACGGCACCAACGTGACCATCACGAACGCCGCTGGCACTCTCGTGATTAACAACACGGGCGCCTTCACTTACACGGCTCCGGCCCCGGGTGTGGATACAACCTTCCAATACCGCATCGTTGATTTTGACGGTGACAAATCCGCTGCTGGCGCTGGCGCCGATACGGGCACCGTCACCATCACCATGGATGACGTTCCGACCATCAACGGCTCGGCTGTCACAACCGATGAAACCAACCTCACGGGCGGTCCTCAAACGGTCAACGGTACCTACGCGTTCAACTTCGGTGGCGACGGCCAGGGCGCTGGTGGCATCACCAACACCGGTTACACGGGCCCCGCCCTGACATCGCACGGCGTTGCTGTAAACGTAACGCTTGCTGGCAACACCTACACGGGTACCGCTGGTGGCCTCACGATCTTCACGATGACCGTGAATTCGAACGGCACCTACAGCTTCACCCAGTTCGACCAGCTCGACCACCCGAACGCAAACGACCCGAACGACGCGCTGAACCTCACCTTCGGCATCCGCATCACGGACGCTGATGGCGATACGGCCAACGCAACGCTTACGGCAGTCGTTCTCGATGACGGTCCGGTCGCAGTAAACGACTCGTTCCTCTCGTCCACGGCAACGGCCACGGGCAACATCATGGCAAACGACCAAGTCGGTCAGGATACGCCGGGTGCCGTCTATGACGTTACCTTCGGCGGCCAGACGGTTGTTCTGCCCACCAACGGTTCCAACGTCACCATCAGCAACGCTGCCGGTACGCTTGTCATCAACAACACTGGCGTATTCACATACACCCCGCCGCTGCCGGGCCAAGGCACGTCGTTTACCTACCGCCTCGTTGATTTCGACGGCGACAAATCGGTGGTCGATGCAAACCATGGCACCGTAACAGTAGATACGGATGGCAACCCCATCATCGGCGACGCTTCTGTCTTCACCGACGAAACGACGCTCGTATCCGGCCCCGCTGTCACCAACGGCAGCGTATCGTTCGAAGTATTCGGCGATGGCCCTGGTACGGTATCCGCCCTCAACACCTTTGTATCGGGTGGCTCCAAACTGAATGGCGCGCTCACGTCCAACGGCGTTCCCGTCAACGTAACGCTTGCAGGCAATACCTACACGGGTACGGCTGGCGGCACGACGGTCTTCACGCTCGTTGTCAACGCGAACGGTACGTTCACCTTCACGCAATTCGAACAGCTGGATCACGCAAACGCCTCTGACCCGAACGATATCATCACCCTCAACTTCGGCGTCCGCGGTACGGATGCTGACGGCGATACGGATGATGGCATCATCACGGTCAACGTACGCGACGATGCTCCCGCCGCTCTCGATGACAGCGTCAACCTCACGGGCAATTCGGCCACGGGCAACGTTCTCACGAACGATGTCCTCGGTCAGGATACGCCGGTGCCGGTTCTCTCCGTCACGTTCGGTGGCACCACGTTCAACCTGCCCCAAAACGGCACGAACGTAACCATCAACGCCGCACACGGTACGCTGGTTATCAACAGCACGGGCGCATACACCTACACCACGTCCAACACGACGACAGGTACGGATGTATTCAACTACACAATCCGTGATTACGATGGCGATACCTCGACCGCAAACCTCAGTGTTTCTGTTGCCGATATCGATACCGTTCCTGTGGTTGACAACTCGGCCATCACGGTCGACGAAACCAACCTCGGTCCTATCAGCCTCTCTGGTCAGGTCAACGCCAACTACTTCGGCGACGGCCCTGGCGCGATTGCTCCGCTCAACCAGTTTACGTCTGGCGGTTCAATGGCTGGTGGTACGCTCAGCTCGCACGGCGTTCCTGTAAGCGTCACGCTTGCCGGTAACACCTACACGGGTACGGCTGGTGGCACGACTGTCTTCACGCTCGTCGTGAATGCAAACGGCACCTACACCTACACGCAGTTTGCCCAGCTCGATCACGCTGACGCAAACAACCCGAACGACACCATCACGCTTAACTTCACGGTCCGCGGCACCGATGCCGACGGCGACACCGATACAGGCGTCATCACCGTGAACGTGCTCGATGATGCGCCTGTCGCCGTCAACGATACGCTTTCCGTATCCACGACGACGCCAGCTACGGGCAACCTGCTTGCAAACGACAATCCGGGCCACGATGTTCCGGGCACGATCACGCAGGTGGTTTACAACGGTGTTACCTACAACGTTCCTACGAACGGCAGCAACGTCACCATCAACGGCTCGCACGGTACGCTGGTGATCAACAACACGGGTGCCTACACCTACACGTCGAACAACACGACGACGGGTTCGGATGTATTCACCTACACGCTGCGCGACTTCGATCAGGATCCGGCAACGGCTTCGTTCACGGCTACAGTCACGGATGTAAACACCGTTCCTGTCGTGAACAACACCCAAGTCAACATTGATGAAAGCGGCAGCCACACGGTTACCGGCAATATCACCGCCAACTTCGGCAGCGATGGCCCGGGCACCTACCTTATCTGCGCTGGCAACACGATGACGGCAGGCGGCTCGCTGAAAAACGGCGTACTCTCCTCCGGCGGCGTGCCTGTCAACGTTACGCTCTCGGGCAACACCTACACGGGTACGGCAAACGGCCTTACGGTCTTTACCCTCGTGCTGGCAAGCAACGGTTCGTACACGTTCACGCAGTTCAAACCGCTTGATCACGCTAACGGCTCCGACCCGAACGACGTCATCAACCTCGCGTTCCAGGTATGCGCTCGCGACGCGGATGGCGATGTCGGTCACGGCACCATCACGGTCAATGTTATCGACGACGCCCCGACGGCCGTCAGCGACAACACCGTGTTCTGCCACTCGGACTTCCTGCACAACGGCAACCTGCTCACCGGCTTCCACAACACCGGTGGCGGCGTCGACGGCCTCAGCTTCGACACCCCGAACTGGGTGTTCGCGGTATCCGGCGTTGGCGGCACGGCCTACATCCCCTCGGACGGCGTTGCCGCTATCGAGGGCCAGTACGGCACGCTGTATGTGTTCAACAACGGTTCGTACTTCTACAACCAGGCCGTTTACGGTGCCCACACCGAAACGTTCAACTACTACCTGCAGGATGGCGACGGTGATACGTCCGCCGGTTCGCTGGTGATCACGGGCGTATCGTCCTACATCAACAGCTCCTGGATCGTGGTGAACGGTTTCGCCAACGGCTCCAACAGCGGCGACATGATGGTTTCCTACTCCAACAACGTGTCCGACACCATGAATGGTAACGGCGGCGACGACGCGATGTTCGGTTGGACTGGCAACGACAACCTGAGCGGCGGCGACGGTAACGACGCCCTGTTCGGTGAAGGTGGTGCCGACAACTACTGGGGTGGCGCTGGCACGGACGTATTCGTATCCGACCGCACGGACCTCGGCGTAACATTCGACACCGTACACGACTTCAACGCAGGCCAGGGCGACGTAATCGACCTCTCCGCGCTGATCGACAACGGTTCGGCTGCCCAATCGGCCATCAACAGCTACGTACGCGCCGTCAATTCCGGCTCCGATACGATGCTGCAGGTCAACAACGGCGGCGGCTGGCAGAATGCTATGTTAATTAAAGGCTACACCAACATGGATGTTAACCAGCTCCTGACCGAGGGTAACCTCGACGTCACCTGATTAGCTCCGACATACGATGCAAGACCGGATAAAAGTTAAAATCCGGTCTTGCTTTTTTCGGGTTTTAGAGAGATAACTGTACGAAATTAAAGGAAAATAGTGGGGATACCGTGACCAAAAACCTCAAGTCATACCTTCTGTGCACCGCTTTTGCGGCAGGCATTCTGATGGCCTGCCCCGCCCGCGCCGAGGAATTGTCGCTCGATAACGCGGTTGCCCGCGGTGTTGCCTCCAACCCTGAATACGGCGTGGTTGCCAACAACCGCATGGCCACGCAGGAAGAACTCGAGCAGGGCGAAGGCCTTTTCCTCCCCTCCCTTGATCTTCGCGCAGCTGGCGGCGTCGAATGGAACGACGACAACAACACCGCAGCCCTCGGCAAAGACCACGAAACCTACAATGTCTACGACTATAGCGCCACGCTGACCCAAATGCTTTTTGACGGCTTCGCAGCGAAAAACGAAGTCGAGCGTCAGGAAGCCCGCGTTCGTTCGGCCGCCAACCGCGTCCACGAAACCGGCCAGTTCGTAGGCCTTGCCATCGTTGAATCCTACCTCGAAGTCATGCGCCAGCGTGATCTTCTCCAGATCGCCAAGGACAACGTGCGCGAACACATGTCCATGCTGAACGAAATCCGCTCCGGCGCCCAGGCTGGCCGCTCGACGGAAGCCGATGTAGCACAGGCCGAAGCACGTCTTTCCAACGCCCGCGCAACGGAATCCAACATCCGCCAATCGCTCCGCGTTGCTGAAAGCCAGTTCAACAAGGCTACAGGTGAAAAGCCCGATATTCTGGTTATGCCCAACGTGCCGACCGATCAGCTTCAACCCACCGTGGACGAAGCCGTTAAAGTCGCCGTAACGGAAACACCGACCCTTGGCATCTTCGAAGCCGACGCCGATGTAGCCTGGCAGGAATACGAAGCAACGGCTGCCAACTTCTACCCCAAGGTCAACTTGCAGCTGCAAGGCCGCCAGTACAATGACCTCGGTGGCGTAGTCGGCGTAGACAAAGGCGCTTCGGCACAAGTCATCGCCGAATGGAACGTTTTCCGTGGTGGCATCGATACGCACCTCCGCAAGGAAGCTGCCTATCGCCACGCCCAAGCCAAGGAACGCCGCGCTCAGGAAGCCCGTAAAATCGAGGACGATCTGCGCCAGACATGGGCCGCCATGGTGGCCTCAGGCGAACGCGCAAAGGAATTCAACACGCAGGCTGACGCCAACGCGAAGGTTGTAGGCGCCTACAAGGACCAGTTTGAACTGGACCGCCGCACACTCCTTGACGTGCTGGACAGCCAGAACGAACTCTTTGTTTCCCGCTCCAACGCCATCAACTCGCAATACCTCGAGATTCTGGCCGTTTACCGCATTCTGGCCCTTCAGGGCCGCCTGCTCCCCGCACTGGGCGTACCTGCCCCGCGTGAAGCTGCGCTGGAAACCAAGCTGAAATAATCTCAGCGCCATAAATTCAAAAAGCCCCGCGAAACTGGCGGGGCTTTTTTTACACGGTTATACAGAATGCTCGTATGAGCGCTGCCTTGAAACGGCCATTTGGGTGCAGCCCGCCAGTATGGTATTATATCTTCTTAAAATTCCGCCGGAGTCTGCGCTTTGTCCAAAGAAACACAACCACAGCAACAACCCGCCCAGCCAACAAAACGGGAAAGCATTAGCTGGCCTCTGGAAGCAGACCGCATCTCCATCAAAGACCCCTTGCTGGAATGCCTGCAAATCGTATCAGGCATGTATGGCCGCCGTATCTCGACAACGGCACTGGCCGCAGGCCTACCCATCTCCAAGGACGGCATTACACCCACCCTCTTTGTACGTGCGGCCGAACGTGCGGACTTAAGCGCCCGCCTCGTTGAAAAAACGCTGGAAGCCATCGCCATCATGCCCAACCTGCCTTGCGTACTGGTGCTGGATAACGGGCAGGCCGCCATCGTAACGGCCATTGAAGCCCCGAAGGAAGAAACGCGCAAACTCAAAAAAGGCCGTGCACACCCTGAAACGGTTTTCAAGATTGTTCTGCCTGAAACGCCTGACGAAGTCCGTGACGCGCCCATCAGGGCCTTGGAAAAAGTTTACAGCGGCTCGGCATTTTTCATCCGCCCTGTCGCCCGCCTCGATGACCGCGCAGGCCCGGCCGAAATTGAAGAAGGCCGCGATTGGTTCTGGTCAGCCTTGCGTGAAAACAAATCCATCTACATTGAAGTGATGATGGCCGCTGTCGTCATCAACATCTTCGCGACCATATCGCCCCTCTTCGTCATGAACGTCTATGACCGCGTGGTTCCAAATGCCGCGTTCTCGACGCTCTGGGTACTCGCCATCGGTATGGCCTTCGCCTACGTATTCGACCTTGTTCTCAAAAACCTGCGCAGCTTCTTCATCGAAGTCGCGGGCCGTCGATCGGATGTCAAAATCTCGGGCCGTATCTTTGAACAGGTCCTCGGCATGAAAATGGCTGAAAGGCCCGCAAGCGCAGGCGTCCTGACCGCCAACATGCGTGAATTTGATTCCCTGCGCGATTTCTTTACATCCGCCACCATGATCGCGCTCATCGATCTCCCGTTTGCGGTTCTGTTCATCATCATCATCGCTATTTTGGGTGGGCCGGTTGTTTTTGCAGTGCTTGCCGCTATCCCCTTTACCATCGCCATGTCGTGGTACAAACAGCGCCATATTCAAGGCATCATCCGCCAGTCCATGGCAGAGAACGCGCTCAAAAACGCGATGTTGTTTGAAAGTGTTTCCGGCCTTGAAACCGTGAAGGTACAGGCAGCCGAAGGCCACCTCCAGCGCCAGTGGGAAGAACTGACGGAACGCGCATCGCGCACATCCGTCAAAATGCGCAAGGTATCTTCATCCATCATGTACTGGGCAGGGTTCATCCAGTCCCTAGCAGGTATCGGCCTCATCATCATCGGCGTCTACTACATTGCCGAGGGGCAAATAACACAAGGCGCACTTGTAGCATCCTACATGCTCTCCAACCGCGCACTGGCCCCTCTTGGGCAGATTGCGGGCCTTATTACCCGCATGCAGCAAACCAAGGAATCGTTGCAGCAGCTCGACAACCTGATGAACAAAAAAGTGGAGCGCCCGAAAGGCCGCCATTTCATCTCGCTGCCAACGGTACGCGGCAAAATCGAATTCCGCGATGTTGTGTTTGCCTACCCCAACCAGACCATCGCTGCACTCAACAACGTATCGCTTACAATCAACCCGGGTGAGCATATCGGCATCATCGGTGCGGTAGGCTCGGGTAAAACCACAATCCAGCGCCTGATCCAGAACCTCTATGAACCCAAATCAGGCGCCATCCTGCTGGACGGCACGGACGTCCGTCAGATAGACCCTGGCGACCTCCGCCGCGCCATCGGCGTGGTACAACAACGCCCGCAGCTGTTCTATGGCTCTGTCCGCCAGAACATAACAATGGGCCACGAAACCGTATCCGACCGCGCCGTTGTCCGCGCAGCCGAATTATCGGGCGTCATGGACTTCCTACGCGATACCCAGCACGGCCTCGATACGCAAGTCGGCGAGCGGGGCGAAAGCCTTTCGGGTGGCCAGCAGCAGGCAGTGGCCGTTGCCCGCGCGCTTCTCTACGATCCGCCGGTCCTCATCATGGATGAACCGACGGCATCGCTCGACCCCGCATCGGAAATCCGCCTCCTGCGCCGTCTCGATGTACTGGTACGTAACCGCACGGTCATTCTCATTACGCACAAGGCTTCGATGCTCTCGCTCATCGATAAACTCATCCTCATGGACCGCGGCCGCATCCTTGCCGCCGGCGCCAAGGAAGACATCATCAAACGCCTGCAAGCCGGCGAATTCGGCGGCGCAAACGCACAGCAAGGGCAGGATAGGTAAACACAATGTTAGGCGCACTCAACAACCGCAAACCCCCACAACAGCCAACCGAACCCAAACCAGGCATGAACCTCTCAAACCCCAAGGATTGGGAGGAACTGCACAAATCCATGTTCAAGGAAGGCGGCACCCTCGATAAAGTCGGCGCGTATGCCGACAAGCTTCTGGTAACCGATGAGGAACTCCCTCTTTACCGCCATATCCAGCTTCTCACGATTGTGGGCTCCATGCTGGTATTCGTGCTTTGGGCATCGCTTGCCCATATCGCGCAAGTGACGCGTGGTGACGGCAAGGTCATCCCCTCGTCCGAAATCCAGATCATCCAGCATCAGGAAGGCGGTATCGTGGATGCCTTCATGGTGAAGGAAGGCGATAAAGTACAGATTGGTCAGGTCCTCATGCGCCTGCGCGATGTGGGCGCCGCTGCTGATCTAGGCGCATCCACGCAAAAATACGGCGGCCTTCAGGCCAAGATCGCAAGGCTGCAAGCCGAGGCCGATGGTCTTTCCAGCCCTGTCTTTCCGGACGAACTTATAAAAACCGTCCCTGAAAGCGTACAACAGGAACTCAACACCTTCCGCGCCAACAAACTGAAGCTGGATTCCGAAACAACGGTGCTGCGCTCGCAACTCAACCAGCGCCAGCAGGAAGTAAACGAAATCACGACCAAGATATCGGATATCAACCGCGTTATCTCTCTCGCGCGTGACGAAATGAACATGATCCGCCCGCTGGTCGAAAAAGGTTCCGCCCCCAAGCGTGACCTTCTGCAAATGGAACAGCAGCTCGCCTCGCACGATACCGAACTCAATGGCCTCAAGGCCGCCCTGCCCCGCGCACGCTCGGCAGTGGCTGAGGCACAGGCGCGCCTCGAAGATGCTACAACGCAGGCCAAGGCAACCGCACAGGCCGAATTGGCACAAACACAAATCGAGGCCCAGACCATCGGCCAGACACTAGGCGCCTTGCAGGATAAAAAATCCCGCACCGAAATCCGTTCACCCGTCGACGGCATCGTGAAGGATCTCAAAATCAACACGGTCGGCGGCGTGGTCAAACCGGGTGATGACGTGGTCGAAATCGTCCCGTCCGATGACCAGCTGGTCGTTGAAGCGCGTATCCGCCCTGCCGATATCGCCTTCATTTACCCGGGCCAGAAAGCAACCGTTAAGCTGACAGCCTACGACTTCGCCATCTACGGTGGCCTTCCTGCCGAAGTTGCCGATATTTCAGCCGACACCATCACCAATGAGAAAGGTGAAAGCTTTTACCGCGTGAAAGTCCGCACCAACGTCACTACGCTTAAGCACAACGGGCAGGAACTGCCCATCATCCCCGGTATGGTGGCAACAGTCGATATCCTGACAGGCGAACGCACGGTCATGGAATACATGCTCAAACCCTTCATCAAAACGCTGGATTCAGCGATGCGGGAACGCTAGGAGCCGTATGTATTTTAGCGCACGTGAAAGCGATAGGTTACGCCGTTTCTGGTTGCAGTTCTGATTCCCAACTGCGAGCGTGCGATTTCTATAGGCGCCGCAACAGGTTCTTGCGCTGGCCATCTAAATGTAGCGACTTCCGCATTTATTCTTTTGGCAAGTGGGAGATCCTCAAAGCTTGGGGCCATTGTATACAAGAGGTTAGTTAATCCTCCTTGAGGGGGGAGAACAAGGCCGCGCCTGGGGTCATCGCCACGCTCTACCATCAAAGTAGAGTCAGGCGCACAGAATTTGAGGTTAGTAAAAATGGAACCATTAATCATGTATTTGCAGAATTGACGCCCAGTAGCACGTTGAATTGCACCAACGACCAAACCTGGTATCGGTGGTACACCCTCATCAATACCCCGCAATGACATTTCCGACTTTGTAGCGGCAATTCGATACCAGTGCCTGCCAGGAACATATTGCAAATCACCAAAATCAGGCTGGGAATTATCAAACTCTGATCTTTCTTGGGCTTGTGCCGATGTAATACTAACCGTAGGTAGATTTGCGCTTGCAAAGGCAACAAAAAGTCCTAAAGCGGCTTTGCGAATGATGTTGGATCCGTCAGTCATCTATAAAACCTAGTTACAGGTTGGGGCCGGTGCATCACCCATAGCAGCATCTATACGTGCACCCGCTCTGAATCGTCTTGTTTGTGGCAAGTCATGCTCGCACACGCCTCTTTTAACTCGCTCGCTAACACGTGCATCCGGGTTTCTCGCACCACTTTCGATAACCCTTGCAGACATAGCGGTCTGATCAGCAGATTTTTGGTAAAAGCCACCCAGAAATGGTACACCAAAGCCTTCAGTACGCTGGCCGTTTTCGTCCAAGGAATTACGGGCGCAACCTGTAGCCGCCAAAGCGATAGATAGAATGCTAAACAGTTTGAACAGTCTCATAGGGCCCTCGGTTTTTTAATTCTGGTAAATTATATATAATATGTAAAATAAATGCAACTTTTTAAGGTTTTAAACCTGGTACAGACACTGCATGTCTAGGCCCTCTGTCCTCAATTCCAGGCACTTCACGATGAAAAACCTTAACTCCAAAACTTGTTTCGCCGACGGCAGGAATAGATAAGCCGTTGGCCAATCTAGATCCGTTGAAAAAGTGCCTGATATGGGATGTATACATACGGAAGCAACCGGATGAAGTTGCATAACCTATGCTGCTCTCGTCATTAGTAGCATGAATTCGCCATTCCGTGGCCCTACCATCTTTGTAGGCCAGCACCATTGAGAATAGTCCCAATGGATTGTGTGGGCCAGGCGGTACGGTGGTCACGTTTCTTAAGGCGGGATTGCGAAGTTTCATAGCTGCAGTGGGCGTCCAGGTGGGGTTTTCGTCCATACGTACGACCTTCAATTCAGTGCCCACAGGTACTGCCATTCCATCTTCACCAATCGCAATTGGATAGGCCACAGCAAAGCCTGAACCCTGACCTCCAAGGACGCGGTAAAGATATCCTCGCTCATTGCTTATTAAGACCGTATTAGGCCTTTCAGTGCCCGTGTAGCGAACCAAATACATGGGAAGCCGTGTAGTTTGGTTATCGGTGATACCCTCTCTGGAGGTACGAACTGTCTGTTGCGCCAATGCATCATTGGGTACCGAGCCAAATGATAAAAGTCCTGCTAGGGAGAAAATGATGATGTTGGTTTTATGCACAGCCATAGTTCCTCAAAAAATTTTCTATAATATATGGAAAATAATCGGCCTTGTAAACAAAAAAGCCGCCAGAACCCTAGCGGCTTTTTTAGATGAATGTGCTTCGGATTACTCTGGACGCAGTGCTCTACGGCGTGTGGGATTTGCGGGCTTGTAGTAAACCGAAACGCCTTGAGAGCCGCAAACACTAATTGCCTCATTAAGCGATTCACGCTGGCCCCAGCCAAAGCCACCGTGGAAAGTTGCTGCTGTTGCAGCAACACAGTGTGGGCCTTGCGCGGCGTTAGCCAAGACAGTGAATTTACCGCATGTCGTGTTGTAATCCAGTTTCAGGCCTACACCACCAGCAATAGGCGTGCCCGTAGCAAAGGATACAAACAATTCATTGAAACAGCTGCTGCTGAAAGAACCCATAGCAGGAGCAACGGCAAGCTTAACGTTTGTATTATCTTCAACGCGCACTTGCGTACGACGATCGATGTTGTTGGTTACATGACCACCACAGTTGGAGCCACCGCTGCAGCCGGGTTGGCCCGATGGACGCTGTGCAAAACTAGGGTCAGCGCCTAGGGCGATAATCGCAAGGGCTGCACCACCAGTGATTTTTGCAACTGGAACGCCATGATCGGCCGCGAATGCGCAAAAACGCGCAACCAGACCTGCTTGGTTTTCGCTAAGTTCAATTCCTTCAACTGTAACAGCTTGTTGGGTCATTGTTATCTCCTGTAAGTTTATAAAATTCCTTGATTGCAGCGAATATGCCCTCAAAAGATGAGTTATGTCAACAAAATAATTTTACCGAATATTAACATTCGTTAATAAGTTACGAAAAATAATTTGCCATAACGACTGTATATTGTGTATGCTCGGTACTGTTTAAACATAAACGCGAAAGCTTGATACAGGTTTTTTATGGCAGACCAACTTTCCACCGCAACCGATAAGGCGCCCGCAGACATGGCAGTCTATGGCTGGGATATTACGCCTGAATACGATGCGGACATGGTCGAAGCCG
The DNA here is from genome assembly GCA_018969935.1 of Alphaproteobacteria bacterium. Taxonomy (GTDB): domain Bacteria; phylum Pseudomonadota; class Alphaproteobacteria; order Micavibrionales; family UBA1664; genus UBA6145. The sequence goes on from JAGWXJ010000019.1 coordinate 18,122, forward strand.
TGTTGGATTGGGATATTACGCCAGAATATAACGCCGAGCTGGTTGATTCAGTTCTCGCCATGGAAGCGGATGCTGATGCCGCCCCTACCCACGAATCCTCAGTGGATGCCGAACCGATGGCACATTCCGCTGGCACGGATGCCGAGCCCGTTCTGGCAGTAGATACACGCGAAGATACAGCCGCAATTGCTGATGTTGCCCCAGACGCGCCCGCCGTAACAAATACCGACGAGGGTGTAAAAGCGACACCCGAAGCCGTAACGCCTTCGCAACGCGCAACAAACGGCCGCGCCCGCCGCAACAAAAAGAAAAAAGGCTTCGTAAGCCGCACATTCAATTTCTTCGGCAGAGTGCTCGAAGGCACGGTTTATACGGCACAAGCCGCCCTTATTTTGGGCGGAATCATGGTTGCAGCCGATATCTCGCAAAACAAAGGCGAGCAAATCGTAAACCCTGCCTTGCGCCTGATGGAAAACTACATCGACCCTAAAGCCGAAGGTGCAGTATCGGTTGAATCCAAAATTTACACTCTCGATGAAGTAAAATTCGAAACGTTGAACCGCGCCATCGCAACATTCGCTGAAGCCGGCCAGCGTGATACCGCCCTAACAGCCCTTGGCCTTCCCAACATCAGCGAGGCCGCTGCCTACCATACAAATCTCGAGCGTATGGAAGAAGCGCGCATCCGCGCCCTCTCAGGCTTGGCTGGCACCGAAATCAACAACCCAGCACTCGCAACCGAGCTTGCAAAACTTGCCGACACGGTAGCCGAAGCCAAGGCAGATAGCGACGCACAACTCGAAACAGTAATCGAAGGCCAAACCAAAATCTTGGGCCCTGTTGAAGAACCGATGACCGAAACGCAGGCAACCGTAATTGCCAAAGCATTGGCGTTCTCCCGCAGCCAAACTGCCTTTGCCGAAGGCAATCAGGTTATGCTTGAAGAAGCAGAAATCGGTGTAGCACAGCAAATCTTTAAACTCGGCACCGCCCTCATCGATACCCTGAAACAACCAAGGCTCGGCCGCGAAGTACTGGAAGTCGCAAAAGAACGTGGCAGCGAGGAAGCAGCAGCCCGCCTGACAGCCATCGACGCCGCAGAAGCACGCCTAGCCGCTGCCCGTAAGGCCGAATTTGTAAACCGTGGCGAAGTTGCCACCTGCACCGTCACCTTCGGCAGCCGCGCACAACCCGTATGCGTTGTGCATGTACCCAACATCGTAAAAACCAACTACATCGCCTTTAACATTGCCGCAAATGGCCGTGTTACCCAGCGCCGCGCCATATTTGATAGTGCGCAAGGCGAAACCCGCATCTTCCTCGACATGATGTTGCAGGAACGCGTTTGGCTGCCCCAGCGCACCCCGCAGTAGTTTTACCCGCAAAACCCCTTGTTTAAAGCCATCCGCATGGGTAAAACTTGCCCTAACCCTAAGGATGCAACATGTCTAACGCAGCACTGGCCAGCAACGCCGCCGAAATCACCGTAACCCTGCCCGATGGTGCAAAACGCACCTACGCCACTGGCACGACCGGCATGCAGGTTGCTGAATCGATTGCAAAGTCGCTCGCAAAAGCCGCCATCGCCGTGAAGGTTGACGGCCAGTTGACAGATCTATCGCTGCCTCTCACGCGGGATTGCAGCCTCGCCATCATCAAACGCGAAAATGATGACGCCCTTGAACTCATCCGCCACGACTGCGCCCACGTCATGGCCGAGGCCGTGCAGGCCCTTTTCCCCGGCACACAGGTCACCATCGGCCCCGCTGTCGAAAACGGCTTCTACTACGACTTCGCCCGCAACGAACCCTTTACGCCCGAGGACTTCCCGAAAATCGAAGCCAAGATGAAGGAGATCATCGCAAAAAGCGCCCCCTTCACCCGCGAGGTATGGGACCGCAATAAAGCCATCGAGGTTTTTAAATCGAAGGGCGAAAATTATAAGGTCGAGCTCATTCAGGACCTGCCAGAAACAGAAGACATCAAAATCTATAAACAGGGCGAATGGTTTGATTTATGCCGCGGCCCACATATGCCGACAACGGGCCACGTTGGTACGGCCTTCAAACTGATGAAGGTCGCAGGCGCCTACTGGCGCGGTGATAGCAACCGTGCCATGCTCACACGCATTTACGCAACCGCCTGGCGCACGGAAAAGGAGCTTCAGGATTACCTGACGCAACTGGAAGAAGCCGAAAAACGCGACCACCGCAAAATCGGCAAGGAAATGGGCCTCTTCCACCTGCAGGATGAAGCGCAGGGCAGTATCTTCTGGCACCCGAAGGGTTACACAATCTGGGTCGCGCTCGAAGCCTATATCCGCCGCCGCTTGCAGGATTCAGGCTACCTTGAAGTCAAAACCCCGCAGCTGATGGATTCCCGTTTCTGGGAAGCTTCGGGCCACTGGGGCAAATACCGCGAAAACATGTTTGTGGTACCCGATGTGGTTCCAAATACCGAAGAAGGCGGGAAGGTCTTCAAGGAAGAACCGAAACGCTTCATGGCATTGAAGCCCATGAACTGCCCCGCCCACGTCCAAATCTTCAATCAGGGCATCCGCTCCTACCGCGATCTGCCCATCCGTCTGGCAGAATTCGGCTGCTGCCACCGGAACGAGGCACATGGCGCCCTCCACGGCCTGATGCGCGTGCGCCAATTCACGCAGGATGACGCGCACATCTTCTGCCGCGAGGACCAGATCCTCGATGAATGCCTCAAATTCTGCCGCCTGACAGAAGCCATTTACAAGGACCTCGGTTTCGAGAACTACGTCGTAAAACTCGAAACCCGCCCCGAAAACCGCGTAGGCTCGGATGACCTCTGGGATAAGGCCGAGGCCGGCCTCAAGGAAGCGCTGGATACCCTCAAGATGCCCTACACCATTTCCCCGGGTGATGGCGCATTCTACGGCCCCAAACTCGCCTTCATCATCCGCGATGCTATTGGCCGCGAATGGGGTTGCGGCACCCTGCAGCTTGACTTCAACCTGCCAGAACGTCTTGACGCAAGCTACATTGAAGCCAGCGGCGCCAAGGCACGCCCCGTTATGCTCCACCGCGCCATCTTGGGCTCGATCGAGCGTTTCATCGGCATCCTCATCGAAAGCTATGCGGGCAAACTGCCGCTGTGGTTGGCCCCCGTACAGTGCGTAGTTGCTACCATCACCTCGGAGGCCGACGGCTACGCGCA
>JAGWXJ010000155.1 GCA_018969935.1 Alphaproteobacteria bacterium
CAATTTTACTGGTCATTACGCATCGCCACACTTGTGTCAGCAGCATCTTCTAATAGTGGTCATAACTTATGTCAAAAAATAAATTTAAAGCTATGGTTTGTTTTTTACAAAGAAACATACGCAAAAGCCGCCATGGGGGGATCCACGGCGGCTTCAGCACTGCAATTCTATAAAAGGCCTAACCAGCCTTCTTCATGGGCGCTACTTTGCCCTTGGCGGCAGGGGCAGCAGGCTCGGCCTCGGCTGGGCCTTCATCACCGTCAGCTTCTTCCGAACCACGCAGCATGTTCTCGGCAATCAGGCCGGCATTACCGCGGATCTTGTTCTCGATAGCTGTCGCAAGATCAGGGTTGTCTTTCAGGAATTGGCGCGCATTTTCGCGGCCCTGCCCGATACGCTGGCCTTCATAAGCAAACCACGCGCCGGATTTCTCAACAAGGTTGGCGGCAACACCAAGGTCAAGCACCTCACCCATTTTGGAAATGCCCTGCCCGTACATGATATCAAAATCAACTTGGCGGAACGGCGGTGCCAGCTTGTTCTTCACGATTTTCACGCGCGTCTGGTTGCCGATGACTTCCTCACGCTCCTTGATTTGCCCGATACGGCGGATATCGATACGCACCGAGGCATAGAACTTGAGGGCGTTACCACCCGTCGTCGTTTCGGGGTTGCCGAACATGACACCGATTTTGGAACGGATCTGGTTGATGAAGATAACGCAGGTGCGCGAACGGGAAATGGACCCAGTAAGCTTGCGCAGCGCCTGCGACATAAGGCGTGCCTGAAGGCCCATGTGGCTGTCGCCCATCTCGCCTTCAAGTTCGGCGCGCGGCACAAGCGCGGCCACCGAGTCCACTACCAGCACATCAATAGCGCCGGAACGCACAAGCGTATCTGCAATCTCGAGCGCCTGCTCGCCGGCATCAGGCTGCGAAATCAGCAATTCATCAAGGTTGCAGCCAAGCTTGCGGGCATAAACAGGGTCGAGGGCGTGCTCGGCGTCTACAAACGCGCACGTACCGCCCGTTTTCTGGGCCTCGGCAATCACCTGCAGCGCAAGTGTCGTTTTACCCGATGATTCAGGGCCGTAAATCTCGACGATGCGTCCGCGCGGTACGCCGCCGATACCAAGGGCGATATCAAGGCCAAGCGAGCCGGTGGAAATGGCTTCCACTTCCATCGCCTGTGCGCTCTCGCCGCCCAGTTTCATAATGGAGCCTTTACCGAACGCACGTTCGATCTGGCCTAAAGCTGCCTCGAGAGCTTTTGTACGCTCGGCGCTTTTTTCAGGTGTTTTGTTCATGGATGACCCTTTCGCTGGAAATTCCTGAATCTGTGACATGTGGTGTTCCCCTTCTTTAGAGCATGAAAAACTCGATACCCCAAAGCCTGAACAAAAAAAGAACAACCGTCAAGAACAAAAAAAGAACTTTTTCGCTTTACACCAGAACAAACATCGAATAGCTTGTGGATAAGAGAGAACAAAACATAAACACAAAAGGAGCTACCATGACCGCCACGAACGCACGCAACTTCGAATTGAGAATCGACCGTATCCGCCTCCGTGGCGATGGCCGTAACACCCCCGCCCTGCAGGAAAAGGTAATCGCCCGCGCAGGTGGCGGCGCCTATATGGCAGTGGCGCCAACGGAAGAAATGGCCATCAAGGATGTCCTTCGCAACATGCGCATGCACTACCGCCGCCTTGGTATCAGCATGGGTGACGCCATGACCGACCGCGTTATCCGCGCCATCCACACCCCGTGCGAGCGTGTGCCACATGCGGCAAACGATATCCGCACCTTTCCGGTGGCTTTGCTCAATAGCTGATTATAGGCACGGCGCTTTCATCAGCGCGTGGATGTAATCACGCTTCTTGATGCTCGCGACCACGTCCTTTTCATCTGTAGGGTAACGGACACCGCCATCAAACGGCTGCAGCCGCGCATCCAGATACACCATGCCTGCTTCCGCAAACGGGTTGAAGGGCGCACGGCCGCGATGGAAGGCGAACGGCGTTTCCTCGACCATATCTACAAACAGATACCCGCGCGTAAGGTTGCAAAGCTGCGTAATCGCCGCTGCCTGCTTGTTCTGCCGGGCATGGCGGATGTTTTTAACCCCGCGCGAAAACGCGAGATTATTATAAATATGCTTCAACAGGTTTTCAGCCACCACAACGTCATACTGCGCATCCGCCTTGAATTTCTGAAGGCTGCTATGCGGCAGGAAATTCACTCGCGCCTTGATGTCATCGCTAACGGCGGCATAACCACCATCCGCCGGGATATTGAAATGCCGTACAAGCTCAGGCGGCAATCCCGCAAGGGCACCCACGGGGTAAACCCCTTCGCGCGCCACCCGCATGAATACATGCGATATATCAAACGTATCAATCCGCACGTTATCAAGCCCCGCATTCGCGGCCATCATGGCAAGCGTATACGGCTGGCAACCAATAGACCCCGCAACAACAAGCACACGTCTTTCATGCGATGGCCTTGCCGCTAGCAGCTCCATAATCTGCGCATGCGCCGAGGGGCTGCGGTAAAAGGCCGTTTGGCCGTTGTACATGCAGGCCCGCGAACTGCGCGAATACAGGCTGCGCTCGCCCACCACATGGCGCAAATACAGCATCCTGTACCCTTCGGTAGCCCTTATCTGGAGGTTACCTGCGGCACGTGCAAAACGGTCCTGATACGTCATGGGGGATGTGTAGGATACTAGCGCCATTACGCGCAAATTTTGCGTATCAACTCAGGCCGCTTTGGCCATCTCGACAAACGCACGATGCATGGGGGATGGATAATTCATCGTAAGCTCGGGGTGGAAGGCTGATGCCATATACGGCCCCTTGGCAACCCATGCCGGCTTGCCGCCATGGACGGCACGCACATTCACGTCATTCGCAACCGCCTCGAAAACCGGCGCACGGATGAAACTGACTTCGAAGCCATCCACCTCGGCTGTATGGCTATCCAGCTGCCTCCCGTACCCGTTCCGTACAATGGTAATAGGCAAAAGCCCGAATGATTTTTGCGCCAGTGTTTTGGCTGCATCAACGTAAACCTTGTCCGCCATCAGGATGGAACCCGCGCATATCCCCCACACGGGCTTCTTGGCGAAGTTGCGCACAAGCGGCTCCCAAAGGCCGAATACGTCAATCAGCTTCAGCATCGTGGTGCTTTCGCCGCCGGGCAAAATAAACGCATCAACGGCATCAAAATCGGCAGCAGTTTTTACGGCGCGGAATTCCCCACCAGCTGCCTCGATGTGCGGCCTGTGGCGGTCTACACAGCCCTGCAGGGCCAATACGCCGATGACAGGCTTTTTCTTCATGTTTATTTCAACCCGAATTGTAGTTTCACTTCCTGTGCAATCTCGGCAAGGTGCTTCCTGCTAACGAAATTCGAGAACTCCAGAAGACTCGTGTAAAGACGGACCAGATTGACATCGACACTACGCCCGGCCGCTTTTTCCC
>JAGWXJ010000156.1 GCA_018969935.1 Alphaproteobacteria bacterium
CTGCCCTTTCACGAACGTGTCCACTACGGCAAGTTCTATGGAGATTGGCTTAGAAAAGCACGCGATGGCATCTTCAATGCAACCAAGCCGCTGGATCAGGTAAACGCCCTTTACCTCTATTCGCAAGCACTCGATCGCCTTCTGGAAGCAACTGAAAAGCAGGCCCACAAGGACCCCGAAATCGCAAAAATCAGGCAGGAAATGCAACAAAACCTGCAAGCCCCGCTTGAGGGCTATATTGTTCGCATCAAGGATGCCGCAAAAGGGGCACGTGCCCGCCCCACCATCATCATGAAGCCCTGAGATTGTGGTTTTCCGCAATTCCTCTATGATACCGCTATGACAAGAAAATACTTCGGGACCGACGGCATTCGTGGCCGCGCCAACACACACCCCATGACAGCTGAAGTGGCCCTAAAGGTCGCCAAGGCAGCAGCCTATAACCTCCGCGCAGGCGCGGGCGAACCGCATAACCGCGTCGTTATTGGCAAGGATACACGGCTTTCTTGCTACATGCTTGAACAGGCCATGGCCTCGGGCTTCCTGTCCATGGGGATGGATGTTGTATTGCTGGGCCCAATGCCCACCCCCGCCGTTGCAATGCTGACCCGCAGCCTCAGGGCTGATTTGGGCGTCATGATATCCGCTTCCCACAACCCCTATGATGACAACGGCATCAAACTCTTTGGTGGCGATGGCTACAAGCTCTCGGATGACATCGAGGCCGCCATAGAAAAAGGCATCGAAGACGCCGATATGCCGCTGGCCGAACCCTCGGACCTTGGCCGCGCCAGCCGCCTCGATGACGCCTCGGGCCGCTACATCGAATTCGTCAAAGGCACATTTCCGCGCGGCCTCAACTTGGCCGGCCTCCGCATCGTGGTTGATTGCGCCCACGGCGCCGCCTACCGCGTAGCCCCGCAAGTGCTATGGGAATTGCAGGCCGAAGTGATACCCATGGGCGTAAGCCCCAATGGCCTCAACATCAATCAGGGCTGTGGTGCCACCGATACAAAACTCCTCCAGAAAACCGTCGTTGATAATGACGCTGATTTGGGCATCGCCCTCGATGGTGACGCCGACCGCCTCATCATGGTCGATGAAAAAGGCGAGAGGGTGGACGGCGATCAGCTCATGGCCATCATCGCAAGGTCTTGGAAGCAGACAGGCGCCCTCAAGCGCGACGCACTGGTGGCAACCGTCATGTCCAATCTGGGCTTGGAGCGTTACCTCAAAGGCCTCGGTATAACTTTGGAACGGGCCGCCGTCGGGGATCGCTATGTGGTCGAACGCATGCGCGCTGGCGGCTTCAATGTTGGCGGCGAGCAATCGGGCCATATCGTCCTTTCCGACTTCGCAACTACGGGGGATGGGCTAATTGCCGCACTTCAGGTGCTGGCCGTCATGCGCACTGAAAACCGCCCCATGAGCGAGCTTGCCAAGAGCTTTTCGCCTGTACCGCAGATTTTGCAAAACGTCAAATTTGCCAAAGGTATCAAACCTTTGGATAACGCATCCGTAAAATCCTCTATCGAAACAGCCGAAAAACAATTGACCAACGATGGCCGCCTGCTGGTCCGCGCCTCGGGCACCGAGCCGGTCATCCGCGTGATGGCTGAAGGTGACGATGAGGCAAAAATTCGCGGGATTGTTAACGAAATATGCGCGACAATAGAGAGAGCAGCAAAAGCAGGATAACCCAACATGCCCAACGGCGTCATACTGACCATCGATACAACGGACCCCTGTGGCGGTTCAGGCATTAACGCAGCCATCAAGGCTGCGGCGGCCCTTGGCGGCTACGCACAGGCAGCCGTTACGGGCGTTACCGTCCAGACCCCTGAACAAACGCTGGGCATATTCCCCGTTTCCCCTGCCGTCGTAAGCGACCAGATTCGCGCGGCCTTCACGTCATTCCCCGTGTCCGCGATACTCATAGGCCTCTTGCCCACCCGCGATATTGTGGAAGCCGTGGCCGACGCCCTCGAAAACCTCAACCCGCGCCCGCCGATCGTACTGGACCCTGTCATCAGCAGCCGTGACGGCAAACGTTTCCTCGAAAAAGACGCCATCGACGCCATGAAACGCAGGCTCTTCCTGCTGGCTGACTTGCTGCTGCCCAACGTACAGGAAGCCGAAGCCCTCTCTGGCCTGACCATCACGGACGAAGCCTCATTGGAACACGCGGCCGAGATGCTGGTAACCCTTGGCCCCCGCAACGTATTCATTAAAGGCGATAGCCTGAATACCGAGCAGATTTTTGAAATCTATACCGATGACCGCCGCACGCAGGTCTTCAACCGCGAGCGCATAACAAGCAAACGCACCCACGGGGCAGGGGCCACGCTGGCAGCCGCCGTAACCACGCTGATTGCCTTGGGCAATACCCCCCGCGATTCCGTCACCCGCGCGCGCTTTTATGTTGAAGAAGCCATCAAAAACGCCCCCGATTTCGGCACCGATTGCGGGCCCCTTAACCACTTCGTAAAGTAACCTCATGGACGGCGAGTTCCGGACGTATCGCTATGGCCCGCTGGCGGCCACCAAACCGCGCCAGCTGGTTGTGCTGCTGCATGGGCTGGGTTCGGACGGCCAAGACCTCATAAGCCTCGCGCCCATCTTTGCCCAAGGCCTGCCGAATGCCCTTTTTGTAAGCCCTGACGCGCCTTTCCCCTGCGATATAGCCCCGATGGGCTATCAGTGGTTCTCCCTTCAGGAATGGACGGAAGATGCCATGTTAAAGGGCATCGAGAAGGTCCGGCCCCTTGTGGATAACTTTCTGGATAAGCTGTTGAAAAGCACAGGCCTCTCTGAGGCCGATATGGCCCTCGTAGGCTTCTCGCAGGGCACCATGACATCCCTGTATGTGGCCCCACGGCGCCAAAATGCATGCGCTGGGGTCCTCGGCTATTCCGGCGCCCTGTTGGGTGGAAAAGGCCAAATGGGCACAGATACCCACAAATTACCCACATGCCTCATTCACGGGGTTTCCGACACCGTAGTACCCGTCAGCGCATGGCATCAGGCTATGGAAATACTTCGTAAGGCCGACGTGCCGGTGGAGGGTGATCACTTCCCCAATCTTGCCCATGGTATCGACGAAAGAGGCCTCGCCGCAGGCCTAGCGTTTCTGCGGAAAATTTTACCCGCGTAATTTTGTTTCATTGCACAAGACATTTTATTACCCGCAAATGGCGGATCTCCGCCATGACCCGTATATGCACCAAAAATGCTATTGCAACGCATCATGCAATATATGAAAAACCTACGGAAAACCTCTGTTTTTGCAGTATAATTAAAGTGTGGACCTAGGGTGTATACCTTGGTTCACTTCACAAAGGAGGAATTTCATGTTTGGTAACCTAACAGACTTCTCTCATTCGCGTACGCATGGTGAGGCTCTAGGGTTTTTCCTGTTCCACACCATCCTGCTGGTTGGTCTTTCAACGGTCCTAGGTTC
>JAGWXJ010000020.1 GCA_018969935.1 Alphaproteobacteria bacterium
TTCATCGGCGGGCACCGACTTCCTTGATGACGGTGATACGGCGCTTGCCTACCAAGGCATGGCTGGCCTTGATTTTGCGTTTGATGACGCGCTTTCCTTCTACACGGAGTACAAGTACTTCGCGGTTGATAACGTGAAGGTCCGTACGGTTGCCAACAACTCGTCCGACCTTGATTACGATAGCCATACGGTTTCGGCCGGTTTGCGCTACAGCTTCCACTAAGGCTGATTGAATGATGGACATTGCCATCGCCACTGAAACGCGTATTGCGGATTATATCGCCCTGCTCAAGCCGCGGGTGATGAGCCTTGTCGTGTTTTCCGGTGCTTGCGGCATGATGGCGGCCCCCGGGCATATCCACCCGCTTCTGGGCCTTATTGCGTTATTTGCTCTGGCTGTTGGCGCTGGTGCCGCTGGTGCCATCAACATGTGGTATGACCGCGATATCGATGCCGTCATGAACCGTACCAAAAATCGCCCTATCCCTGCGGGGCTTGTTAACCCGTCCGAGGCGCTGGGTTTTGGTATCGCGCTTTCCATCTTTGCCGTCATCCTGATGGCACTGGCGGCCGGCCCCGTTGCTGCGGGTATCCTTGCCTTTGCGAATATCTTTTACAGCATCGTTTATACTGTATGGCTCAAGCGCTCGACGCCCCAAAATATTGTAATTGGCGGCGCTGCAGGCGCATTTCCGCCCATGATCGGCTGGGTTGCCGTGACGGGGCATATTGATATCGCGGCAATTGTGCTGTTCATGATCATCTTTATCTGGACCCCCCCGCATTTCTGGGCGCTCGCGCTGTTTTCAAGCGATGATTACAAGCGCGCAGGTATCCCCATGATGCCGTGCGTGGCTGGGCCCGAGGCCACCAAACGCCAGATGCTGGCGTATACCATCGTGCTGTTTCCGCTGGCGGTTGCGCCTTATTACCTTGGGGTTGCAGGGGTTGGTTATGCCATATCCGCCGCTTTCCTCGGTTTTCTCTTTATTGTGGCGGCTTTGCGCGTCATGCAGGAAAAAGAGGTCAGCCGTGCCGCGCGCCAGATGTTCGGCTATTCAATTTTTTATCTTTTCGCCATTTTCACCGCGCTGGTTCTGTTCTAAATAAGGGCCATGCCTGAAAGCGAACTCCATACACGCCGCCGTGCCAAGAATTATGCCGTCATGGCGGGCGTAATCGGCTTTATAGCCCTTGTCTTTATTGTCACCGTATTGCGCATGAGCGTGCACCCATGACCTACAAGCCACACTGTGTCCTGATTACCGGTGCTACGGGTGATTTCGGTCGCGCGTTTGTCGACCGTTTTGCCGCCATCGGCAGCAAAATCATTGTCCACGGGCGCGATGCCAAAAAGGTGGACGCGATTGTGAAGGCCCTCAAGGTGCCTGCTTACGGCATGGTTTGCGACATTACGGATACCAAAGGTATTGCAGCGGCTATTGATGCCATTCCCGATGCATTCAAGGATATCGACCTTTTGGTGAACAATGCCGGCGGGGCGCTTGGCCTTGAAAAGGCCCAAGAGGCCAATCTGACTGATTGGGACGCCATGATCGATATGAACGTGCGCGGGCTTGTGCATATGACACGCCACATCCTGCCACGTATGGTTGCGGCCAAGCGCGGGCATATCATCAATATCGGGTCCACGGCCGGCAACTGGCCTTACCCCGGCGGGCATGTCTACTGTGCCGCCAAGGCGTTTGTACGCCAGTTCTCGCTGGCCATCCGTGCGGATTTGCAGGGCACGCACTGCCGCGTAACCAATGTCGAGCCGGGGATGGTTGAAACGCAGTTTTCACTCGCCCGTTTCAAGGGTGATGAGGCGCGCGCCAAGTCGGTTTATGCCAATACGACGCCCCTCAAGGCCGAGGATATCGCCGAGGCGGTTTTCTGGTGTGCAACGTGCCCGCCGCACATGAACGTCAATTCCATTGAAATCATGCCGACGACGCAAAGCTTCTCGCCCCTTGCGGTCGAGCGTTTTGCCTGATGAATAACGACGAACTGACCCGAAAGAACATACGGGCGGGGCTTATCCTGCTTGGCGTGATATTCGGTATGCTGGCCCTCAGTTTCGCGTCCGTGCCCCTTTACCGCCTGTTTTGTCAGGTCACGGGTTTTGGCGGGACCCCCAATATCGACCCCAATGCCAAGGCCGAGCGCGTGCTGGAGCAAACCATCACCATCCGCTTCAATGCGGATGTGGCTCAGGGGATGCCATGGGAGTTCAAGGCTGAAACACCTTCCGTGACCCTGAAAATAGGGGAGAAGGGATTTACATCGTTTTTCGCGCGGAACCTGACATCCGAACCCGTGGAGGGGACGGCGATTTTCAACGTTTTGCCCGAGGCCGCGGGCCGTTATTTCCACAAAACCCAGTGTTTTTGCTTTGGCCGCCAAAGCCTTGAGGGCAAGGGGGAGGCGCATATGCCCGTGGCCTTCTTCATAGACCCCGCCATTCTGGATGATCCGGACCTTAAAGGCGTTAACACTTTAACCCTTTCGTACACGATGTTCAGGGCGGATTCGGAAGCCCTTGAGAATGCCTTGCAAGCCATTTACAATTCAGGCAAATAATTCGGAATAATCAAGGAACCTACTATGGCCGATACCATCGAATACACATCCAGCGGCAAGCCGCACCCTTACCATCTTGTCCGCCCCAGCGTATGGCCCATGGTGGGATCCATTGCTGCTGGCGTGCTTGCCATGCTGATGGTGCTGTTCATGCATAACGGCGATATGACGCTGCTTGGCACCAAGGTTGGTGTATGGGGCCCGCTTCTTGGCCTTGTCGGTGTTGTGGCCGTCATGTTCTTCTGGTGGAAGGACGTTGTTTTCGAAGCCGTTACAGAAAAAGTGCATACCGATGTCGTCAAAATCGGTTTCCGCTTCGGCATGATGTTGTTCATCGCTTCGGAAGTGATGTTCTTCGTGGCGTTTTTCTGGGGCTTTATCGGTGCCGCCCTTTACCCGCACGGCGGTGTTTGGCCGCCTGAAGGTGTGCACACCATCAACCCGTTCGATCTGCCTTTCCTGATGACGATGATCCTGCTGCTTTCGGGCTGCACCGTTACGTGGGCGCACCATGAAATCATCGAAGGCCGCACAAGCGAAGCCGTCAAGGCGCTGGCCGTTACGGTTGGCCTTGGCGCGGTGTTCCTTTGCTTCCAGGCCTACGAATATGCGCATGCGCCGTTTGGTTTCAAGGATGGTATCTTCCCGTCCGCATTCTTCATGGCTACTGGTTTCCACGGCTTCCACGTGCTTGTCGGCACGCTGTTCCTTGCCGTTTGCCTGTTCCGCACCATGAAGGGCCACTTCAAGCCCGAAAGCCATTTCGGTTTCGAGGCCGCCGCATGGTACTGGCACTTCGTTGACGTAGTGTGGCTGTTCCTGTTTGTTGCGGTCTACTACTGGGGCGGCGGTTCGGCCGAGCACCACGAAGTCCACGGGCTTATCTAATTGTATCTTTCGCCTACACCTATCGAGGCAGGCCTCAGGCGCGTATGCCCGCGCTGCGGCAAGGGCAAGCTGTTCAAGGCTGGTCTGACCCTCGAGGTTGTTGAAACGTGTAGCGATTGCAATTTGGCGCTTGCCCGCAACGATAGTGGCGACGGGCCTGCCGTATTCATGGTTTTTATCCTCGGGGCCTTGTTGGTGCCAGCAGCCTTGCTACTGGATGCACTTGTATCGCCGCCGTTGTGGTTCCATGCCGTAATATGGACTATCGCGGCTCTGGGCATTTGTGTTTTTTCAATGCAGCCCATCAAAGCCTACGTCGTTGCCCTCCAGTTTAAGCACCGCCCGCAAACGTGGGAATAGTTCGGTTGACTTAGGGCCCTTGTAAAAAAATGAAGCCGTGGGATAATTCCTTCCGTGCAAGTTAAACCAACAGCCCCGAAAAACCTGACTGCCGGCATCGTTACCGCGATTGTCGTGCTGGTGTTTCTTAAACTGGGCTTCTGGCAGCTTGACCGCCTTCACTGGAAGGAAGGGCTTATCAAATCCATCGAGGCCGAGAAATCGGTTGATCCTTCTGCCGTGCCGCTTAACCAGCTGGTCGATAGCGTTGCCTATAACCTGCATCGCGGATTCTTGACTGGCGTGTGGGCGCAGGACAAGAACATGAAGGTCGGCCCCCAGATGATGGACGGCGAGCTTGGCTACTGGATTGTAACGCCGCTTGTGTTGAACAGCGGTATGGCTGTGATGGTCAACCGTGGCTGGGTGCCCGAAAAAATGGCCGTCATCATGATGGATACGAACCCACCCAAGGGGATCATGACGGTGCGCGGCATGCTGCGCACGACCGACGAAGACGGGCAAATGGTTGGCGATGACTGGAAAAGCTGGCGCGGCCTTAATGTTGACCGTATGTCGATTGGTGCAGGTTTCAACAACCATGCAAGCCTTGCGTTTTTTATGGAGGGTAGCACCCCGCCTGATGAAAGCGTGCTAAAACCCGCGCCTGCGCTTACAAACATGCGCAACGAGCATTTGAACTATTCAATCTTCTGGTTCGGGATGGCTGTCCTGACGGTCGTTTTATTCGTACTGGGCAGCGTTGTGCCTAATCTTCCAAAAAAGCATTGAGCTTCATGGCAAGGCCCATCGGGCCTTTTATCTTCAGCTTGCCTGTCAGGTAAGCCACATTCGGGTCCTTGGTGCCGTTGAGTAGGCCTGAAAGCGTATCCTTGGAAAGAAGCAGCGTTAGCGTTGCCTCGCCATCCTCGGTTTTGATGACGCCGGGGCGTTTGGTTGCGTCAACGTGCAAAATGCCGTCCGGCCCCATGTCGAACTTCACGGTGGCCTTGAATTCCGGATGCAATTTCATCTTTTCATGAAATTTGGCGATGATCGGTTCGAGTGACATTTCGTTTTTCCTTCCTTTGTCATCTTATCATGAAATGTTAAAAGCTGGTTTATGAGGTTTTTTGCATCCGCGAAGGTCAATCTTACGCTGCGCATCGTCGGGCGCCGGGCGGACGGTTACCATTTGCTACAATCGCTGATGGCCCCGACCGATATGGGCGATGTACTGCATATCGAGCCCGCAGAGGGCTATATGCTGCGCGTGGAGGGGCCTTATGCCCATCATGCCCCTGCGGGGGAAGGCAACCTTGTCACGTGTGCCGTACGCGCGATGGAGGCAAAGGCCGTGCGCCCTGCCGGTATGGATGTGCGCCTGCGTAAAAACGTGCCCGCAGGGGCAGGGCTTGGTGGCGGGTCAGCCGATGCGGCGGCTGCTATGCATGCCCTCAATGCGTTATGGGGCAGCCCATTTGATATGGATGCGTTATGCGCCATAGGCCTGGGGCTTGGGGCCGAATTGCCGTTTATGCTGCGCGGTGTGCCCGCACGGGTTGAAGGCATAGGCGAAGTGCAAGTGCCCGCAAGCGGCATAGGTGCTTTGCCTGCCGTGCTGGTGTGGCCAAATGCCGTGTTGCCCACGGCAGAAGTTTTCAAGGCGTACCGTGAAAACGGCAAGGCTTTTTCAAGCCCACACACCGACATCGATATTGCTAGCGGTATGAATGACCTTACGGACGCCGCTAAGCTTTTGTGCCCCGCGATTGCTGGCGCGCTTGAGGCGCTGGGAGGGGCCGTATATGCGCGCATGAGCGGTTCAGGCTCTGCCTGTTTCGGGGTTTATGCAGATATGGACAGTGCGATGGACGCGGCGCAAAAAATTTCAGGCGCGAAACCCGACTGGTGGGCCCGCGCCTGCATGATCAACCCCAAGGGGATATAACGCTTACTCGTTTGCGGTGCTTTCTTTCAGCATGCGCGTGAGAAGGTCGGTTGTAGGTTTGCCATCTTCACCGATATCCGATTTTTTCTCGTATTTCTTGATCGAGTCCACTGTCTTCTGGCTCATTGCGCCATCTTCAGGGCCATCATACATTTCACGGCGGGTCAGCTGTTCCTGAATCTGGGCTACCAGAAGCTGGTCATCGCCGGGGATAAGTTCGGCGAGTTCGGGCATTAGCTTGTCCAGCGTTTCGTTGATGGCGGTGGCGGGTACGCCAGCGGGTTCAACGTTATCGGGTTTCGTGACCAGTTTGGTAAGGGATGTGCCGTCGGGCAGGAAGCCTGCCTTTTCCGATGGTACGTTCATGCGCTTGGCCAGTTGGTCGAGGGCGTTGCGGGCTTCGATGCTGCCGCCTTCCGAGCCTACGCGGTACCACATCATGGCCTGTTGGGGCTTGGGTTCCGACAGGAGGCCGTTTTCAAGGATGAGGCCAAGGTTGTAGGCCGCTTCCGTGATGCCCGCGAGCGCTGCTTTCTGGAAGAAGCCTGCCGCAAGCTGCGGGTTGTATTTGGTGCCAATGCCTTCAATATAGGCGATGCCGAGGTTGTATTGTGCCTCGGGGTGGCCTTTGACGGCGGCCAAACGGTACCAATCAAGGGCTATCTGGATGTTCTTTTCAACGCCCAGGCCCTGATGGTGCAGGACGCCAAGGTTGTAAGCGGCGTTGGCAACGCCGGCATCAGCGGCCTGATGGAACCAGTAGGCCGCGCGTTTGTAATCCTGCTTCACGCCCGAGCCAGCCGTATAAAGGGCTGCCAAGTCATGTTGCGCTTCGGCTACGCCCGCGTAGGCTTTGTCCTGCAATTCCTTGAGGCTGTCGGTCAGCGATGCATCACGCGGCGGGGCGGCTACGGGAGGGATGAGCTCAGCCTGATCGGGCTGTGCTTCGGCTGTTGCAGCAGGTTTGGTTTGGGGTAACGGGTCACCTGCGGCGGTTACCTTCGGTTTATCGGCTTCGGCCTCAGCGGCAGCGGCTACAGCGTTTTCATCCAGTTTTTTCAGCGAAAGCTGGAGGGGTTGAAGCGTACCGTTTTTGAGATCAATGCGGGCAAGGCTGCCATCGGCCATAACGGCGACTGCATTCTGGTTGCCATTCTGGAAGCTGGTGCTTGCAAGCCAGCCGAAGCCAAGGGCGGCCACAAGGGCCAGCATGGCAACACTGGTGTTAAGCTTCATGGGGGTGGACCACCATGACGTGTTCGAGGGTTCATCAAGCACGATGGATTGCAAATCGGCTGCGGCAGGCGTGAGATAGCTGGAGCGCGTAGGCGCGGGCAGGGCCTGCACTTCGCCCGTTGCCGATAGCATGGGCATGCCTGTTTTTTCGGCCATCGTCTGGTCGGTCAGCAGGACCATTGCTTTGGCCTGTAGGGCGGTTTGGGCTTCGGCGGCTACGGCCTCAAGCCTTTCCATGCGGCGCTGCATGCGCGTGCGTTTTTGTTCATCCGCTTCCAGTTTGCGCGTGAGCTTGAGGGTGCTGGCCTGTGCCTCGCGCAGTTTTTCCTCAAGGCGTTCCTGACGGTTTTTGGATTGCTCGGACTCGTTGTGCTGTTCATCCATCTTACGGCGGGTTTCAGCGAGTTCCTTGCGGTTTTCCTGCAATTCGCGCTCGAGGCGCTGTTGCATCTGGCGCGTTTCCTCGACCAGTTTTTTCAGTACGTCGCGCTCGGCTTCCGACTTGATGAGTTTGATGCCGAGTGTATCCAATGCGGCCTTGACCTGATCGGAGCTTGTGGCCGGTGCCGACAGGTTCGTATTGCTGACGGGGAAGGGGCGTGCCGCCGAAGTTGGCGATGTTGCCGTTGTTGTCGCCTTTGTGTCTTTTGAAAGCGATGTGGGCGCGGTGTTGGTTGGGCGCATGCCTGTTCCCTCTTTGATCGTCATATCATTTCGCTATGTTTTGGCTGTAAGGGCTTTTTTGCATATATAAGGGTTTTTTGCCACTAAAAAGCGCGTTAACTATCCACAGGCGGCCAAAGGTTAACGGGGTGCATTTAAGCACTTGCAAGTTTGCCCCGTCCTTATTATTGTCGCCACGCTTTCAATAATCGGAGTTGCCCGTCAATTCCCCTTATTGGCCCGAATTTGCGGGCGTAAGCATCCTCCATACTGGGGCGTCGCCAAGCGGTAAGGCAGCGGTTTTTGGTACCGCCATTCCTAGGTTCGAATCCTAGCGCCCCAGCCATCTACATACCATCCCGCCATGCTTTTACTGATATACCTAGTTCTGGTTAAATGGATGGGTCTGTAGTTTACGCTTTAAATGTACATGAAAAATCTCCAGTTCAAGTTCGAAGAGGAACGTACGCCTGCAATAGGTGGGCTGATGTATCTTCCAGAATTCATTGGTCGCGATGAGGAAGCTGCGCTGCTTTCTTCTGTTGAGTTAGGACCGTGGCTACAAGAGCTTAAGCGTCGAGTGCAGCACTATGGGTATAGATATGACTACAAGGCGCGTAGCGTAAGCAGGGCCGCTTACATAGGTCCTTTGCCGGAGTGGCTAAAGCCAATTGCGCAGCGGTTATACGAGCAACATCATTTCAGTGCGGTACCTGACCAAGCTATAGTGAATGAGTATGAACCCGGGCAAGGCATATCCGCCCATGTTGATTGTGTTCCGTGTTTTGGGAAAACAATCGCGTCCTTATCGCTTGGATCTGGTGCCATGATGCAGTTTCAAAATACTCGGACAGGGCAAAAGGCGGAGCTTTATCTAGAAGAAGGCAGTCTGGTAGTTTTATCGGGCCCAGCCCGATATGAATGGACGCATGCCATTCCCGCCCGCAAATCCGATATTGTTGGTGGTTTCAAAGTTGAGCGGGGCCGCCGCCTGTCGCTGACTTTCCGTACCATGATTATAGCTTGAGGCTATGCTCTCAAGCTGCCAGAAACGCGGCTTCCTGTTTTTCCAGTTCGGCTGAAATACGTTCGTAGTCGGCTTTGGCGGCGGCGGCCTTTTTGGGGTCGTTGTAGACCGTTGGGTCAGCCATTTTGGCTTCCAGTTTTTCTTTTTCCTGCGTCAGGCGGTCGATATCGGCTTCGATATCGCCGAGGCTGCGTTTGGGGCCTTTTGATTTTTCAGCTTTCGGTTTATCCGATTTTTCCTTGGCCTTGCGTTCAGACTTTCTGGCTTCGCGCGCGCTGTCGATGATGAACTGGCGGTAGTCATCAAGGTCGCCATCAAAGTCATCGACCTTGCCGTTGCGGACAATCCAGAGCCTGTCGGCCACACGTTCGACCATCGTGGGGTCGTGGCTGACGATGACAATCGCGCCTTCGTAATCGTTGAGGGCGCGGACCAGCGCTTCACGCGCGTCGATGTCCAGGTGGTTGGTCGGTTCATCGAGTAGGAGCATGTGCGGCGCATCAAAGGACATGAAGGCGAACAGCAGGCGTGCCTTTTCGCCACCCGAAAGCGCGCCTATGCGGTTGTCGGCCAATTCGCGCCCGAAGCCGAAGGCGCCGAGTTTGGCCCTTACCACGTGTTCTTTTACATCCGGATTTTCCTTGGCCATTAGTTGGCGTAGTTCGCGGTAGGGGGTGGATTCAATATCCAGCTCTTCTGTCTGGTGCTGGGAGAAGTAACCGATGCGCAGTTTGCCCGCGCGCAAAACATCGCCCTTCATGGCGCTGAGCCTGCCTGCTATCAGTTTCATGAGCGTTGACTTCCCGTTACCGTTGGTGCCTAGAAGGGCTATGCGGTCATCGAGATCGATGCTTTCGTAGACGTTGCGCAAAACAGGTTTGCCCTCCGTGTAGCCGATATCCGCATGCTGAATGGAGAGCATGGGGGAGGGGATTTTGCCCTCGGGGCTAGGGAAGGTGAATTGCACCGCGCGTGTTGCTATGACGGCATCGACGATATCCATTTTCTCAAGGGCTTTCATGCGGCTTTGGGCCTGACGGGCCTTGCTGGCCTTGGCCTTGAAGCGGTCCACGAAGGCTTGCATGTGGGCCCGTTCGGCCTGTTGCTTTTCGTGCATTTTTTGCTGGAGGCCGAGGCGCATGGTGCGCTCGCGTTCAAAGGTATCATAGTTGCCAGTGTAAAGGGTGAGTTCACCTTTATCGACGTGGACGACGTGGTCGATACACTTATTCAGCAGGTCACGGTCGTGGCTGATGATGAGAAGCGTGTGCGGATAATTTATGAGATAGTTTTCGAGCCACATGATGGCTTCGAGATCGAGGTGGTTGGTGGGTTCATCGAGGAGCAGAATTTCAGGCTCGACGAAAAGAGCCGAGGCAAGCGCCACGCGCATGCGCCAGCCGCCCGAGAAAGACGAGAACGGTTCGGTTAGCTGGTGTTCCTGAAAGCCGAGGCCTTTAAGTAAAATAGCGGCTTTTGCCGGTGCCGCATATGCATCCATATCGGCAAGCTGCTGGTAAATATCGGCCAGCTTGTTGGGGTCGGTTTCGGTTTCGGTCAATTTCATCAGGCGTGTCATTTCCTCGTTGGCGGAGAGGACGAGGTCTATGAGCGGGGTATCCGTTTCGGGGATGTCCTGACGTACCATGCCCATGCGCTGGCGTGCCGACATGCTGACGGTACCGTTATCGGGTTTGAGATCACCGGATATCAGTTTGAAAAGCGTTGATTTGCCCGCGCCATTGACGCCCACGATACCGACTTTCCAGTTATCCATGATGTTCAGGCTGGTTTCGTTGATAATCGTGCGGGCGCCGATTTTGTATGAAAGGTTGGCAAGGCTAAGCATTTATGCGGTTCCGAGGGTTATGTCCCGCGTGCTTATGCCACAAAACCGTGCAGGCTGGAAACTTTTGTTGGTGCGGACTGTTTTTGGCGGGAAAACCTAGGGCTCACGCTGGTTATAAATGAACCCTTTGACCGCATAATTTGAGCCAAAGCCGCCTGCATTGTGGTTCCAGAACCTGACGGTTGACCAATCGTTGTTGGGGGATGAATCCTGTACACGCATCGATTCATAAACGATGCGGCGGCTTAGCCAGCCATTGCCCCAGTTGGCGTGCGTAACGCTGATGTCGCGCGGGCCAAGGATGCCGTTTACGACTGCCAGATGCCCAAGGCGCAGCTTATTTGTTTTTGCCAGCACCAGCATGGCGCCCATGGCAGGGTATTGGCCACGTTTGTAAACACCTGCGGCTTTGTCCCACCATGTCCATGCGTCACCACGCAACTGGATGCCCGATACATCACGGGCATAGGTTACGCATTCATCACGGGTAAGTGTGCGATAGCCCGAGGAATTGCCATCGGAAAACCGTGTCAACGCGCAGCCAGACAGGGCAAAAGCTAATACGACAAGCGCAAGGATATGGCTTAAGCGGCATCTCATCGTATGCAGTATACCGCCATTTGCCCCGTTTCCAACGGGCAATACAAATGACATACTTTCCAGTATCAAAGTGGTACCCGCGATGCACCGAAAATTATCCAAAATTATAGCAATTCTTTTTCTGCTGACTGCTTTTGCACCGTTTGGGGCAAGGGCGCAGGAAGCTACGCCTGAAAATACAATCGTGCTTGCCGCAGATATCTGGTGCCCGATTAACTGCGCGCCTGACGTGGAGCCGAAAGGACTGGCAATTGATATTGCCGAAAAGATATTCGAGGCCAAGGGTTATGCTATCAAGTACGTGGCCATTCCATGGACGCGTGCACTTGAGGAGGCGCGCTCCGGCGAGGTTGATGGCGCTATCGGGGTCATGAAAGAAGATGACGAAAGCCTGATTTTTCCCCAAACGCCGCTTTTGACAGTAACTGACGATTTTTATGTACTGGAAGGGCAGGAATTTGCCTACACGGGGGTTGAATCATTGCGTGGCAAACGGCTTGGTGTGGTGCGTGACTACGTTTACAGCGATGCGTTGACTGCCCTTATTGAATCGCAGCGCAAGCAGCGTGGCATCGTGCAAGCAGTTGGCGGCGTTACAGCGCTGGAACAGAATTTACGCAAGCTTGAGGCAGGCCGCATTGACGTCCTTGTGGAAATGCATCCTGTTATCGAACAGTTTTTGAAAACCAATACCATTACGGCCAAGCTCAAGCATCTGGGCGGGGTTGATAACGGTGTTGCGTATGTTGCATTTACCCCAGCAAAGCCCAGATCTGCCGAACTTGCCCGGATATTTGATGACGGTGTCGCCACTTTACGCGCGAGCGGCGAACTTCAGGAAATTTATGCGCGCTATAACGTCGAATTAAAACCATGAAACCACTCGAAAAATATTCACTTCATGCCCGATATATTATGCTGATGGCATTCTTGCCTATGGCGTTCTTGTTGCTTTTCGGCATAAAGCATTACGGCGAGGAGCGTTCGCAAGAGCTTATGCGCCTTGCGGAATATGCGGATACGACGGCAAGGAGCCTTTCGGGCGCCATATCCCAGCCTATGTGGGATTTTGATGACTCGCAGGTGGGTGCCGTTGTGTCTAGCGCATTCACTAATCCTTCCATCGCCGCTATCGAGGTTTTCGACCAGAAGGGGAAAACTGTTACCGAATTGCAAAAATCAAATCTCAAGAGCGATATCCTGGGAAGTATTGAAAAGCCGGTGATTTATAGGGATTCAGGCGCCGATATTGTTATAGGGCGCGTGAAGCTGACAATTTCGGGCGTTATGGTGCGGGAATATCTGGCCGAGTACGTAGAGGAAATAGCCAAGTCCTCTGCCCTATTCATGACCCTGCAAATGCTGGTGGCTTTTTTTGTCTTGCGCATATATCTGGGGCCCATCAAGTCTATTACCGCATCCATGTCAGAGCTTGCTTCAGGGCAGACTTCACAGAACATACCGTTTCAGGATAGAAACGACGAGATTGGCGACATGGCCCGTGCCATCGAGGTGTTCAAGAATACAGCCCTCAAGGCCGATGAACTGAATAGCGCCAAGCTTCAGGCGGAATCCGCAAACGTTGCCAAGTCCGAATTTCTGGCAAACATGAGCCATGAAATCCGTACGCCTATAAATGGTATCATAGGCATGGCCCACCTGCTGAAAGACGGGCGCATTCTGCCCGAGCAGCGCCGCAGTATCGATGTCATCACGAGTTCGGCAGAAACATTGCTTGAGATTATCAACGATATTCTCGATTTTTCAAAGATCGAGGCAGGCCGCATAGAATTTGAATCGATATCATTCAACATCAGGACACTGGTTAACGATATTGTGGACCTGATGGGCCCAAAGGCTGCCGAAAAGAATGTCACACTGAGTGTTGTTTATGCCGATGGCCTGCCAGCAAATCTCAAGGGCGACCCTGCCCGTTTGCGCCAGATATTGCTGAACCTTGTAAGCAATGCCGTGAAATTCACCAAGGATGGCGTAATTGAAATTACAATCGGCGGTACTTTACTCGCTGATGGCAAGTACAGGCTTGTTGCCAAGGTCAAGGATAACGGCATCGGTATTCCCGAAGACAGGCTTGATTATATTTTCGAGAAGTTCAGTCAGGCCGATGCATCCACAACGCGTAAATTCGGCGGTACGGGCCTTGGGCTGGCCATTTGTAAAAAGCTGACAGCCATGATGGGTGGCGGCATCAGCGTACTTAGCGAACTTGGAAAAGGCTCGACATTCAGTTTCAGTGTTTTGCTAGAGCCTTCGGAAGATGCAGAAGCGGTATTTGTAACCCGCCATAACCTCAAAGAGGCGGGCGCGGATAAGCCAAAGGTTGTGGGGGGGTATTCGGGTGCGAAAATCCTTGTTGTCGATGATAGTCCTGTCAATCAGGAAGTTGCCAGAAGGATGCTCGAGAAATTCGGATGCGAAGTCAGCATAGCCGAAAATGGTGAGGAAGCCTGCAAGGCAATCGAGAATGGTGATTTCAAGCTGGTGTTTATGGATTGCCAGATGCCCGTGATGGACGGGTACGAGGCAACGGGGGCCATACGTGCGCGCGAAGCCAGTATGGGGCTAGCAAGGCTGCCTATTGTTGCTTTTACCGCTTATGCCATGAAAGGTGATGCAAAGAAATGCATGGATGCAGGGATGGACGGGTATCTCAGCAAGCCTGTTTCCAAGGATGCCATGCTGGCCATGTTGTCACGCTGGCTTGGCGACGCCGTGCAGATGGAAAAGCAGGTAGCGCCAATCTCCGATAGTTTTTCCGCCGATGCCATTGATGTCAGCATGCTTGATGATATCAGGGACGTGATGGATGACGGTTTTTCAGGCTTTATCGAGCGGTGGGCCAAAAATATGCGCGGCTATATACAGGATATGAAAGCGGCGGAGCCAGCGGGTGATTATAAAAATATCATGACACTTGCGCATAACATCAAATCATCCAGCGCTGCAGTAGGGGCCAAAATTGTTTCTGCTACTGCACTAGAGCTTGAACAGTATTTGCGACAATCCGAAGGTGGAGAGCCAAGTCATGAAACCACTGGCCAAATGATTGCGCTACTTGAAACGCAATTTTCCGTGGCTGAGGCTGCCCTTGCCGCTTTGCTGAAAAAATAGCGGCCGTCAGTTTTTCAACAGACGGGAAATACATTCGGCCAATTGGGCTTTTTTGAACGGTTTGCTCAGAACAATATCAACGCCCGATGGGAAGTACTCTTTCGTTGCCATTTCTTCGGTATAACCCGAAGTAAAAAGGATTTTTTTATCGGGGTATTTGCGCCTGATTTTTTCTGCCATTTGTGTACCGCTTAGATCTCCCGGCATGTGGATGTCGGTCAAAACGAGGTCAATTGTATCATTGCGATCATCCAGTATTTCCATGGCAATGTAGGCGTTTGGTGCCTGCAATGTACGGTACCCAAGTTTATGCAGCATCCTTGCTGCCAAAGTGCGCATGTCCTCATCGTCATCGACAACCAGTATTGTTTTGTCTTCAGCTTGCTGGAAGGTGAATTCCTCAATAGGTTGTTCTGCTTCGGCAAGTGGGATGTAAAGGCGAAATACGGTGCCGCGCCCTTCTTCACTGTAAACATTCAGATGGCCTTTGGATTGTTGCGCAAACCCGTAAGCCATGCTTAGCCCTAGGCCGGCCCGATACGCTGCTTTTTTGGTCGTAAAAAAGGGCTCGAATATCCTTTTTTTGATGTTTGGCGGGATGCCCATGCCCGTATCCGAAATCGCGATCATTGCATAAGGCCCCGGGGTTACGTGCGGGTGCCGTTGTGTATAGGCTTCATCAAGCAATACATTCTCGATTTCAATTGTCAGGGTGCCGCCTTCTGGCATGGCTTCCCGTGCATTGATAGCAAGATTGAGTATCGTGTTTGTAAATTCGAGTTCGTCTAGAAATACGATAGGGGGCGTGGGGCAGCTTTTTATTTCCAGTGCGATGTCCTTGCCAAGAACATTTTCAATCAAGTCTTTCATGTGTTGAATAGTTTTATTGATATCTGCCTTTTCAGGTTCAAGCGGGGTTTGGCGGGTATAGATCATCAATCGCCTGATCATGTCAGCCCCTTTGCGGGAAGCTGCTTCCATTGTGTCCAATCTTTTTGAAATTTCAGAAACGGGTATACCTGATGCGGTGCTTTCCAAATCGGTGCGGATCTGCCTGATATTTTCAAAGATCTGGGATATTATGGCGTTAAAATCATGTGCAATGCCGCTGGTGAGTTGGGCTACAGCCTCCATTTTGCGCGCATTATGAATTTCTTCCGATGCTTGAAGTCTGCTTATCCTGAGCTCATGCAATTCGCGGGCTTTGATGAGGGCTGCATGGATACCCTGTGGTGTCATTGAATTCTTGTACAGATAGTCCTGTGCGCCCTGACGCAAGGCTTCAAGCATTGTCGCTTCGGTGCCTGTATCGGCCATGACTACTACAGGGCTTAGTAGGAAATTTTTTTGCGATTTTGCAGACAGATATTTCAGCGTTTCGATGGCCGACATATCGGATAGGGCGGCTCCTAGGAATATGCAATCGAACTTTCTGGTATCCATCAGCTCGGCAATCTGATGTGCGGAATGGGCTTCCTCAAACTGATAGCCCAGAGCCACAGGGGCTGCTAAAAATAGTTCTTTGATATCAAACCTTACCTTCGGTGAAACATCAGCCACCAAGAGATCAAGGTTTTTGTAATGCAGGGATTTCATGGCTGGCCCCTGCCAATGGTCAAAGCGGGAATAATGTATCTCGAGAATCGGAAGGTCATAGCTGCCCCAAAGACTGATATTATCAGCCCAGAAGATAACAACCCTAGGTTGATAAACCATTAAGAGAATACAGCACTATGTTTGTATATTCTATCCGCATAAAATCGTGTGCGGCATAGATGGCCATGCCAGAATAATCAAGCCTTAAGGCTGGCTTTTGCCGCCAATTGTGCTGCCGATTATTGCGTCTGTGGTTGCTGACTGTCTTTCTATGGCTTCCTGTTCCGAATTATCGATTTGACGAGGGGGGCGAGGCTTTTCAGCGCAGCCAGCCAATGCGGCGGCAAATATCATTAGTAATGCGGTAAAGGCCAGTGAGTGCATTGACGTTTTCAGCATGCGTAAAAACCTAATTCATTTTAAGGTCAACGCAAGACTGATTTTATAAAAGAAAACCACTCTTATGAGAGTGGTTTTCGTTATGGTATTCACATAGGCACCTATCAGGCTGCGTTTGTGCTTTCCCATTCCTTGATTTCGCGTTCGGCCTGATCCTTGGCAAGGCCGTAGCTTTTTTGCAAGGCGCCGGCAAGCTGCTTGCGATTGCCCTGGATTTTATCCAGCTGGTCGTCCGTGAGTTCACCCCAGCGGGCCTGAACTTTGCCCTTGAGTTCTTTCCAGCTACCGCGAATGATATCCTGATTCATAGTACTTCTCCTTTTGCCGCAGATTATGATTTAGCCAAATTTATGAATTCCTCGAATTTTGCGGATTGATCCGAGTTCATACGGAAGTCGACCTCGCTTCCTTCTTTTCTGACCAGTGTCAAATCCCCGAAATCAAATGCCGCAGTGCGGCCGCCTACGCCCATGGTCTGGTCGTAGGCAAAGATTACACGGGCCTTGCCGCCGTTCAGAAACTCAATGTTTTCGATGTTGGCGACTTTTTCGCCGCGAAAGTCGACCAAATTACCTTTGAGTAGCGCCAGTGCGCTGTATCCGCCTGCGGGTATTACGTGTACTGAGTCCGAGGCTTCACTGTTGTCATAGGAAAAAGCGGCTGCCTTCGCAATCATGTCCTCGGATACCGGCATGATAACATCGCCGTTTGCATCCAGCTTGGTAATGAGGCCGTAATCAAAGGCGGTTAATTTATCGCCAACGCCCAGAATGCCACCATCCGAGATAATGACCATCTGTGCCTGCCCATTTTCGTCGAGAATAATGTCTTTTACCGTAGCAATCTTTTTGCCTGCGGCGTTATAGACAGGCTTATTCAACATTCCTGTCGCTGACATATACGTGTTATCGCCAGAGGTTGTTGATTGTGGACCGCTTTTGACCACATCTGCGTCCATTTTATGGATTTCTTTGGCCGCCGCGTCTGTAAAATCCTTTGCAGCATTGGCAATGCCTTCGCCAGCACGCGACATGCCGTCGCGAAATTCTTCCGCGGCAGTATTTTCTTGAACAGTGACGATAGCTGATGTTGTTGCAGCGTTAGTCGCATCCTGAGCATAGGACTGCTGTGCGCCAATCAGTACAGTGAATGATACCGTACCGAGTATAAAAAATTTAACTGGCGTCATCATGGTGCCTCCTTTTCGGATATTCCGATTACAAACACGCAAGCGCTTGTGATGGTTCCTCCCAGAAAAAAGCCGGCCCATTTGGGCCGGCGAGTTCAACAGGGAGTGGGGCAATCAACAAAGACTAGTGGACTGGCCGGATGTCGACGCGGTCGATATGGCCTACGCGTGCTTCAACCTGATTCTGAATTGTCGGAAGATCAGTCAGGAGTTCCTGCAAATAGCTGTTGAAGCTTTTCGAGTTGTTATCATCGATGGGGAAATTTGTTTCGATGACAAGCGTGTCGTTGTGGTCCTGTGTGTGGGGGTTGCCGTACTCTTTTTTGAGGTACATGCTGGCCACGAGCGGGTGAACGATTGTGCTGAGTTTGTTGCGAGTCTGAATCATCATTGGAAATTCCTCCTGACATGAATGCTATTGGTTACTTCCATGCATTCATTCTCTCCCTAAAACGTAACTTCCGTATGTCGGGTTTGTGTCAAATGTGAAAAAGTTTGTTTCAGAATTGAAACAAACAATTTTGATAAAAATTGGCTGAAAAGTGGCTAGAAACGATATCCGATACCGATAGCCCCGAAAATTTCGGGCTTGTCCTGCCCTTTGAATTCACGGGTGCGGTAATTGGCTGTATACGAAATACGCATTTGGCCCAGGGTGATTGCCAACCCTGCGTTGGCATCACCTACCAGATAGTTTTTATCAACGCTTGCTGAGTCGGAGAACGTGTTTCCATCAAGGAATATGTTGCGGCCTACCAAGCGCGCCTCGGCGCCTGCAAACAAATACCAGCTCCAGCCCGCTGCGGGTATCTCGTAAAAGCCTGAGCCGGGCATGGCGGGCCGAACTCTATCTGGTAAATCCTGCCATTTTTCGGTATCCGGCCCCATGCGCACCGAGAAGCCAGTATTCGCGAATGTATAAATGTTGCCTGCCGTAATGCCTACATAAGGGGAGGCCGATGCATACAGGGGGCCTATCTGTGCGCCCAAGTACTGCGGGAATGTGCGTTGCCAGCCTACGGTGAGTGCTGGCTCGGTGTTTAGCTGGTCATCCCAACCTTTCGGGTCGGGGCTATTGCTAATGTGCCTGTGTACGAATTTCTGGACCTGCTTGCCAAGTGCGTAAGGGCCTACGACACCCAAGGTTACTTCTATCTGGTCCTGATGATTATCTGTGATGCTTGTCATACCCAGAGAGCCATATAAATAGCCAGCCCACGGCCTGTCGCCAACTTGATTTGCGATGTTTGTTATATCCTTTGGCGAAAAAATATTCTGGCCTATAGAGTAGAACAGGGATGTGGTTTCATTGATTTCAAATCCCGGGATGATGTCATCGATATCATGTGCGAATTCAGGGATTGAACTACTTACATCCAGATATGATGCACGTATGCCGCTCGTGTAATAGTTGTCAGTCCCGCGCCCGAATAAGTCATTTTCTACGCCGAGCGTCAGGATATTATCCCGCTCGGATTGCAGGATGCTGCTGGGTATTTTTTCTTCAACTGTCTTTTCGGGTATTGTTTTAGAGGGTGCTTCAGCGTTCCCGCCCAGTGCAACCTGCGGGAGCATGATGCCGGTTATTATAGCCAGCAGTGCAATTCTAAAATTTGGCACAGCCTATACTTTTCTAGTGAGTACTGTTGCTGGAAGTTTTGTGTATTTCGCTAGCAAAGCTGTTTCCAGTGCTGAGGAGTGGGGCTTCCATATTTTCAGGATTTGATGAAGGCGCAAAAATAGACCTTTTAGGTTCAGCCTGCACTATCAAGACTAGTAGCAAGCAACCAAAGGTCATTACGGCGATCAGTATAGCAAGTGATTTGTTATCCATGGCTTTACCACCATATTATGCAATTACATAACTATTAAAACTAGAACGATCTGTGAAACTAAAAGGTTCCAGTAACAGCTGAATAAAATTTTAAACCGTTTTTTGTTCGGCGCAGAGCATGTAGCCTACGCCCCTGATTGTCTTGATCAGACTGGGGCTTTTTGTATCGTCGCCCATCTTCTTTCTTATGCGGGCTATCTGGATATCGATAGCGCGGTCATAGGAGTCATAGTCCTCCTGACGGGTCATATCGTATAGCTGCTCACGGGAGATGGCGCGGTTACAAGATAAAGCAAGAGCTTCAAGCAATTTGAATTCGCCTGTTGTGAGGTTCATGGACGAGCCGTTAGCGGAGAATGCCTGATATTGTGTGCGGTCCAGCACCCAGCCATCGAATTGCAGTTTATCCTTGGTTTGTGTATCGCCTGCTGCTGCCTTGGGCTCATCATTAGATGCGGCACGGCGTAATACTGCCCTGATGCGCGCGGAAAGCTCCCGCATCTCGAAAGGTTTTGTAATGTAGTCATCGGCGCCCATCTCGAGGCCGACGATTTTCTCGGTTGTGTCCGTTTTGCCGCTTACGATGATGATAGGCGTTTTGGTTTTTGTGCGAATGGTGGTGATAAGGCCCAGCCCTTGCGCATCCGGCAACATAAGGTCCAGCAGGATAACGTCGAAGGACGAATTTGCGATTTGATCGCCCAAATCCTTGCCTGAATAGGCTTCCTGCACGTCATAGCCTTCACCTTCCAGAAATTCGTGCAGCACGAATTGCAGGTTTTTGTCGTCATCGACGCTCAGAACAGTGACTTTTTTCAAATTCATCCGATTTCTTTCCAGAAGACAGTAAATTAGCGCGCTTTGTTACAAAACAGAAACAATCTTTTTCCCTACTGATACATCCACGACAAATCCATGAAACATGTAGCACCTATTCTCTGGTGGTCAACACAAACGAGGAGCCAATCATGTTAGAGCAACAAAATCTGGTGAGCGAAATGGACCACCTGCGCAGATTTGCACTTAGACTGTGCAAAAATGCAGCCGAGGCAGATGACCTGCTGCAAGCGACACTCTTACGCGCTATCGAAAAGAAAGAGCTTTTCGAAACCGGCAGCGACGTTTTCAAATGGACGTCCAAGATCATGTATAACACGTTTGTTTCGGATTACCGCCGTAAGTCTAAATTCGAAACCCAGTATGATCCGGATACCTATATCGAACAGGCCAGCACCGAGGCCAACAACGAAACGAAAGTGGAATTGGCCGAGGTACGCGAGGCGATGAAGCATCTTTCGGAAGAACACCGCGATGTACTTGTGATGGTATGTGTCAAAGGTATGCGCTATCAGGAAGTGGCGGATCTTCTTCAAGTGCCTATCGGTACGGTTCGTTCGCGCCTGTCCCGTGCACGTGAACAACTGCAAGCCCTCATGCTTTCGCC
>JAGWXJ010000157.1 GCA_018969935.1 Alphaproteobacteria bacterium
GAAGCTTGGCTATGCGCCTGAGCTGCTTGTGCAGGGAAAATGGATGGATACACGGCATATGGACATAGACACCCTAAACGCCATCCTGCATAAAAAGAAAAACGGCCCTGGCCTGATATAGACCGATAAAAAAAATGGCTGACGAACTGGATGCATACTGGGATACGGGGTTAACCAATCCATCGCCTTGCGGGTACATCAAGGGCAATACGCGCCGCGATATGTTTGTGCGCCTAAAAAAGGATGTCGATATATCAGACCGTATCGACCTCTCCGACGGCCTGCTGACTTCCGGTTTCAGCTATGCTGCGGCCAGCGAATTTTACATGCCCATGTGCGAGGCGTGCGATGCCTGCGTGCCCATACGTTACCCCGTGGCGGATTTCAGGATGTCCAAAAGCCAGTGGGACTTGTGGCGCATGATGCCCCTGCGGCAGATTTTTGCCTACCATACCTTTGAATCCGAAGCGCATCTGGAAGAGCATCGCGAAATTGCGACGATGCACCACAAGCTGCGCTTTCCGGAGGATGAAAAAATGCATTCGGCCTACAACCGTTTGTCCAATTCGTTTTTCCTGCCGCCGATATTGCCCATGAGGCTTGTGGAATTGCGCGACCGCGATGGTTATCTGGTAGCGGGCAGCGTGAACCTTGAAGCCGTGGATGGCTTGTACGGCGTGTTCTATTACTACGATACGAGCCTCATGCACTTGCAGCCGGGCAAGCAGATGATTTTATCGCTGCTCAAGCACTGCCACGAAATCGGCAAGGACTATCTGTATGTGGGCGCATGGAACCGGTTTAACCACCATCTGGCCATCAAGACGCAGTTCAGGCCCTACGAGCTGCTTCGCGGCAAGGAAGGTTGGGTGCGGCATGAAAAGCCCATCGGGCCTGAAACCAAAACGCCGAAGCCCAACGTTAAAAAGCCCTAGCCTTTAAAGCGGTTATCGCGCCTGAAACCTTCGGGCGGCAGCTTGCCCTGCGATGCGCGGGATGCCAGCCAGAGTTTGCCATCTGCCGATTTTTTGCTGCCCCTGCCATCGGCGTAAGGCATGCCTTCGGACATTGCGAAGGTCAGGATATCGGAGAGTTTTGCGCCCTGGTATTTTTGCAGCGTGACGCCTTTGCCGCGCGCCATTTCGGGTACTTCCACCAGCGGGAATACGACCAGCTTGCGGTTGGTGCCGATGGATGCCACGTGCGTATGGTTGGCCGCAATAGGCGTGGCCGCGGCCATTTTGCCGCCCTCATCGGTGTTGAGGATGATTTTGCCGTTTTTGGTTTGGGCGATGCAGTCGACAGCCTTCACGATAAAGCCGCGGCCATCGTCACCTGCCACCAAGTACCTATCGTTTTCGTTGTAGACGAACATGCCGAGGATATCGTCCTGCGGGGGCATCTCGATCATCAGGCGGACGGGTTCACCGAAGCCGCGGCCCGATGGCAGTTTATCGGCGCCCAGCGTGTAGCTGCGGCCATTGCTTGCGAAGATAACTACTTTGTCGGTTGTCTGGCAGGGGAATACGAAACGTTCCTCGTCGCCGTCCTTGTACTTGAAGGTTGCGGCATCGAGGCCGTGGCCCTTCATGGCGCGGATCCAGCCTTGGGACGAGCAGACGACCGTTACCGGTTCCTTCTCGATGAACTCCTCGGCTGACACCACGGTAATCTGCGAAGGCTTGCCCATTTTGGTACGGCGCTTGCCCAGCGGCGTATCCTTGCCGAACTGTTTTCCGAGTGCCTGAATCTGCTTCTTGATGGCAGTCCACTGGCGGCGTTCGGAGCCGAGCAGTTGTTCCAGATCGCCTTTTTCTTCCAGCAGTTCCTTGTTCTCGGTGCGGATTTCCATTTCCTCCAGCTTGCGCAGGTTGCGCAGGCGCATGTTGAGGATGGCATCGGCCTGATTGTCGGTAAGCTTGAAGGCCTTGATGAGTTTTTCCTTCGGCTCGTCCTCGGTGCGGATGATTTTGATGACCTTATCGAGGTTCAGGTATGCGATGAGGTAACCCGCGAGAATTTCGAGGCGGCGTTCAACCTCGCCCAAACGGTTGCGGGCGCGGCGCTGCAACACTTCCTGACGGTGGTTGAGGAAGGCCTGCAGCACTTCCTTCAGGTTCATGACGCGCGGCGTGCGGCCGCCATCAAGAACGTTCATGTTGAGGGAGAAACGGATTTCGAGATCCGTCGCGCGGAAGAGCTGTTCCATCATCAGCGCGGGTTCGACATTGCGGGATTTGGGGACCAGCACGAGGCGTACGTCCTCGGCGGATTCATCGCGCACGTCATCCAGCAGCGTGAGTTTCTTGTTGGTGAGGAGGTTTGCGATATCCTCCACCAGCTTGGCCTTCTGGACCTGATACGGAATTTCCGTGACGATGATCTGGTAGCCGCCGCCTTTGAGGTCTTCCTGTTCCCACTTCGCGCGGAGGCGGAAGGAACCACGGCCTTTGGAATAGGCTTCGACCACGGTCGCGCGGTCTTCCACCAAAATGCCGCCTGTCGGGAAATCGGGGCCGGGGACCATTTTGACGATATCGGCGATGCTCGGGTCGCCTTCAATCAGGGCTTCCATGGCCTCGCACAGTTCGGCCACGTTGTGGGGCGGGATGTTGGTGGCCATACCCACGGCAATACCGGACGAGCCGTTGGCAAGCAGGTTGGGGAAGCCCGCGGGCATGACAATGGGTTCCCGCGTTTCGCCATCGTAGGTGGAACGGAAGTCGACCGCGTCTTCATCGAGGCCTTCAAGCAGCAATTCGGCAACGGGGGTCAGGCGCGCTTCCGTATACCTCATGGCGGCGGCGTTATCGCCGTCGATGTTGCCGAAGTTGCCCTGGCCGTCCACCAACGGGTAACGGACCGCGAATTCCTGCGCCAAACGCACAAGGGCATCGTAAACCGACTGGTCACCGTGCGGGTGGAACTTACCGATGACATCACCCACCACACGGGCGGATTTTTTGGGGGAGCCTGATGATTTGAGGCTCAGTTCGTTCATGGCGAACAGCAGGCGGCGGTGCACCGGTTTCAGGCCGTCGCGCACATCAGGCAGCGAGCGGGACATGATGGTGGAGAGCGCATAGGAAAGATATTTCTCGGAGAGAATATCTACCAAAGGCTGCTCAAGGATGGTGCCGGCGTTGTTGGCCGTGGGTGTCGATTTTTTGCTCATGGTGTGCCGTGTTTAGCGTAAAAACGGCAGAAATCCAATGTTTTTTTCCTGATTTTTATACGTACTCAGCACACAAATGCAGAAACTTGCCTAAGGCAGGACAATAATTTAAATACCATAATCCATGAAGCCGGTTGCCGACTATTACTCCGAATTTGCCCCTATTTACGATGAAGAAGTCATCGACTTCGACTATCCGTCCAC
>JAGWXJ010000021.1 GCA_018969935.1 Alphaproteobacteria bacterium
TTTCGCCACTTGCGGATTTGCGGCCATCAAATTTTTCCGAGTAGACGGATGCAAAACCCGATTCAATGACGGCGGGGCCGCACAGGTGAGGCGGCAAAGGCGGCTGCGTGGCCTGTTGGGCCAGTGCAGCTGCAGGCAGAAATGCAAGAAAGACCAATGAGCGCATCATCCAAGAACGGATTGGCATTAAAAAATGTTCCGTCAGATTTGTGCGAGGGCCTGATCGAGATCGGCGATGATGTCGGCAATCGCTTCCAGACCAATTGAAACGCGTATTGTCTCAGGCCCGATGCCCAGCGCCACTTTTTGTTCATCCGTCAATTGCGAGTGGGTGGTGGAGGACGGGTGCGTGATGAGGCTGCGCGTATCGCCAATGTTTGCGACGTGCGAAAATAGCTTCATGGAGGATACGATTTTGGTGCCTGCCGCGTGGCCGCCTTTGACGCCGAAGGTAAACACCGCGCCGCCCATGCCAGAGCAGTATTTTTGGACAAGGTTGTAGTACTTGCTGGATTTGAGCCCGGGGTAGTTGACCCATGCGACCTTGGGATGTTTTTCAAGGTGCTCGGCCACGGCCTGTGCGTTGGCGCAGTGGCGGGGCATGCGCAGGGCCAGTGTTTCCATGCCTTGCAAGGTAAGAAACGCATTCATGGGTTGTTGTGTCATGCCCAGATCGCGCAGGCCAACGGCATGGAGCCAGACATGCAGCGCAGCCTTGCCAAACGCATCGTTGAATACGATGCCGTTGTAGCTGGGATTGGGCGCGCCGAAATTGGGATATTTGCCAGCGTGTTTTTTCCAATCGAACGTGCCGCCATCGACAACCGCGCCGCCAAGGGCGTGGCCGTGGCCGCTGAGGAATTTGGTGGTGGAATGCGTAACGATGGACGCGCCGTATTGAAGCGGTTTGCACAGGGCGGGGGTAGCAAGCGTGTTGTCGACAATAAGTGGGATGCCTGCGGCTTCGGCCACTTTTGCAACGGCCTCGATATCCACGACAACGCCCGAGGGGTTTGCCATGCTTTCGAGGAATATCAGTTTTGTTTTGTCGGTGATGGCGCGTTTGAAGTTGTCGATGGCATCGGGGTCCACGAGGGTTGATTGCCAGCCAAAGCAGCGCGGGAATACGTTGCGGAGCTGGTTGGTGGACCCGCCGTAAATGCGGCTGGAGGCAACTATGTGATCACCTGCGCCCATCAGGGCCGCGAAGATAAGCACCTGCGCCGCGTGGCCTGATGACGTGGCGGTGGCACCGAGCCCGCCTTCCAAGGCTGCCAGCCTTTCCTCCATCGCATTGACAGTCGGGTTGGTGAGGCGGGAGTAGGAGTACCCCATCTCCTTCAAGGAAAACAAATCGGCGCCGTGAACGGCATCGCGGAATACGTAGGCCGTGGTGAAGTGAACGGGCATGGAGCGCGAGCCTGTCACAGGGTCGGGCGGGGTGCCTGCGTGGAGGGCGAGGGTTTCGAAACCTTGGAAGTCTTTGGCGGCGTTGTGCGTCATGGGACAATGATCCGCGCTAAGCACACCCCCGTCAAGGCCTGCTGCCTACCATTACAGGACGCAGCGTGCATGGCCTTCCGCGGGATTGCCCCTTATGCGGTATCAAGCGGTCCTACGGATATCCTTTGTGTGGTATATGGATACCGCTTTGAAAAATGGCGGTTTTTCCTTGACAGCGGGGCGGTAAAACGCGCATATACGCCCCAAGTTCAACAAACCGTAAGGGCTACCTAATGAAAACCTACTCAGCCAAACCGTCGGAAGTGACGGCCAAGTGGCACCTGATCGATGCCGATGGCCTCGTTCTCGGCCGTCTTGCAGGCATTGTTGCGAAGATCCTTCGCGGCAAGCACAAAGCACAATTCACGCCGCACATCGATACCGGCGACAACGTCGTTATCATCAACGCCGACAAGGTGAAGATTACCGGCAACAAAAAAGAACAGAGCGTGTTCTACTGGCACACGGGCTACCCCGGCGGTATCAAAGGCCGTACGCAAGGCGAAATCCTTGAAGGCAAACACCCTGAGCGCGTGATCCTCAAGGCCGTCGAGCGCATGATGCCGAAAGACAGCCGCCTTGCCGACAAGCAAATGGGCAAGCTGCACGTTTACGCCGGTGCCGCGCACCCGCATGAAGCACAACAGCCCGCAAAGCTGGATGTTGCCGCCATGAACCGCAAGAACAAACCGGCCTAAGGAGATATAGACAATGGCTACCAAAAAAACCGTCAAGTCTATGGAAGACATCAAGGCCGTGGCCCCCAAAGCCGCTGCCGAAGCACCTGCTGCCGCTGCGCCTGCAACGGCCGTTGTTGCCAACGACGCCCCGAAACGCGAACCCAAACGCGACGGCCAAGGCCGTTCCTACGGTACCGGCCGTCGTAAAGACGCCGTTGCCCGCGTATGGATCAAGCCCGGCCGCGGCCAAGTGCTTGTAAACGGCAAAGGCCAAGGCGACTACTTCGCACGCCACACGCACCTGCTGGTTATCAACCAGCCGTTCCTCGTTGCAAAATGTGTCAACCAGTTCGACGTCATCTGCACCGTTGTGGGCGGCGGCCTTTCAGGCCAAGCCGGTGCCGTTCGCCACGGTATTTCCCGTGCGCTTTCGGCATACGACCCTGCCAACTACCGTTCGGCCCTCAAGAAAGCCGGCTTCCTCACCCGCGATAGCCGCGTGGTCGAGCGTAAGAAGGTCGGCCTGCACAAAGCACGCCGATCCAAACAGTGGGCCAAGCGTTAATGTGAGCCCTCAGATGCCGGGCTGCGTGCTCCGCACGCTCCTGGCTTCGCTCGCATCAGCTCGCGGGCCCTCAACGGGCCAAGAAGAAATAAAGAAGGGCGCTTTCGGGCGCCCTTTTTTGTTACTCGCTTTTTTATTAGGAACGCGGGGCAGGTGGCAGGCCGAAAAGCATGCCGCGGTCATAACGGTGGCGGGTGTGGGCTGTTTTTGCGCGGGCTTCCAATGCATGCATGAACGCATTAAGTGCGACCATGGCATCACGGTCGTTGACGGCGAGGGGTTGGCCTTCGATTGAGCCTGCACTCTGGAATTCGGCAACAAGTGCGCGGGCCTGTGCCAGCGTATCGTTGGCACCTTTGCCTAGGCTGCTGTAGTGAAGTTCCTCGAAGGGGCCTTTCCATTTGGACATATCCGATATCTCCCTGTTTTGTATGAGTTATGTCTATTAACTTAGGTATATTCAAGCGGGCGGGGATAGTCAAATGAGCGTAAGGCACGTTACGCTTCGGGTATGATGATTCTTCCTTACAAGGGCGTAACGCCGACCATCCATGAAACCGCTTATGTGGCCGCCAATGCCGCCGTGATTGGCGATGTTGTCATCGGGGCCAATTCAGGCATCTGGTACGGGTGTACGGTGCGCGGCGACGTCAACATCATCCGCATCGGTTCGGGCACAAACATTCAGGACGGGACGGTTATCCATGTGGCCACGCACGGGCGCGGCACACACATCGGGAATGACGTGACGGTGGGGCATATGGCGCTGCTGCATGACTGCACCATAGAAGACGGCGCGTATATAGGCATGCAGGCCTGCGTGATGGATGGCGCGGTAGTGGAAAAACGGGCGTTTGTGGCAGCGGGGGCGCTGGTGACACCTGCCAAGCGTGTGCCATCGGGCCAGTTGTGGGCAGGGCGCCCCGCCAAGTATGTGCGTGATCTGACAGAGGATGATTACAAGCTTATGGACTGGTCAGGCCCGCACTATGTGCGGCTGGCCGACGAGCATAAGAAAATCGGCTAGGGTTTGAAAAAGGACTGGAATGTAACCCCGGGGGCCTGACGTTTTTGGCCTGAAGCCGTATAGCCAATCATCAGTTTGTCCGGTGTTGTGTCAAATGATTTTGCGATTTGTTTTATGGCATCGCTCATAATTTCTTCATCCGTGCGTTGGACGCGACGCCAATCTGAACCTTCCTTGGGTTTGAACAAATCCGACTTATAAGTGCTATGCCATGTAAGGCTGCCAACGTTTGTGAGATTAACGTCGTCAACAATCCCGTTGCCTGCAGCGCGCTTCAAGAAGGAACCGGGAATTTTTTCTGTCCAGCTTTTGTACAGACCCATAATTCTTTCCGGTTTGACGGTGCCACCGCCCATTACCGCTTCTTCGTCAACGACGTCAACGTTTACTGTCAGCGCTTGCGGATCAAGGTTCCCGAGTTCCTGTTTTGACATTTCAACACGTTTACTTGCGATGCCATTCTGATCCAGAAGGTAAACATCATCGCCAACTGCCTTGAGGCTTGTTTTTAGAACGCTCTCGGTACTGATGAGGCTGATCCTTAGGGAACGTTCTTGTGTTTTTTTATCGCAGTGGTTTGAAACCCTTACATTCTCGGCTTTTATACCACGCTTGATTATCTGGTTATGAGCCCAATCACAAACCAGGCCTGCCTCCATGCTGGCGTCTGCTACACATGCTGCTACCAAGCCGATAGCCAGTAGCGTGCTGGTTGATACAGCGGCACCGCTTTTTGCAATTGTAGGAAGCGGAACGCAAGTATGCGTGACGTTGCAACCTGTAAGTAAAGCTTCAGGGCGCGCGTGCGCCATGCTGATACCAAAGGTATTTGAAAGCTCGCTTACCGAGAGGACCATTTCATGGCCCGGAATTTTCGAGAGTCCGTCAATTGCTGCTTGCTGTGGGAGGCCTGTTACGCCCGCGCCAACCAAAGTTGCACCAAGGGCAAGCCTACTAGCTGTCTGTGTAAAGCCGCTAGATAATCTGGATGCCGGGTTGCCATTATTTTTATCTGTATCGTCGGCCATTTTGCCCCTCTAGGTTTATGGGCCGATTATAGGAAAACCGGCTTAAGGGGCGTTTAAGAATAGGTTGGATTTTAGGCTTTTACCTTCACGTAGGTGCCGGGGGCGGGGCAAAGGGGCTTCAAAGGGCCTTTTGCGGGGTCTATGGCCGCCACTTTTTTGCCTGCGAATTCTTTCAGCCATTCATTCCAGTGCGGCCACCATGAACCTTCGTGCGCGGAAGCTTTTTCGAGCCATGCCTCCGGCTTTTTGGGCATCGCGCTGCTGGTCCAGTGATTGTATTTTTTGGCGGCGGGGTGGTTGATGACACCCGCAATGTGGCCCGAGCCTGCAAGCGTAAAGGTAACAGGCCCCGCCATGAGTTTTGCGCCTTCGTACGTGGCTTTCCAAGGGGCGATATGGTCATCGCGCGTTGAAAGGAAATAGCAGGGGGTTTTGATGGTGCCGAGATCCAGCTTCACGCCGCCGACATTCAGCTTTTCGGCCTTTGCCAGATCGTTGTTCAGGTACATGTGGCGCAAATAGTATTCGTGCATTTTGGCGGGCAGGTTTGTGCTGTCCGAATTCCAGTAGAGCAAATCAAAGCGGAACGGTTCGCGGCCCAGAAGGTAGTTGTTGACCACGAAGGACCAAATAAGGTCATTCGCGCGGAGCATGTTGAATGTTGCCTTCATGGTGTCGGCATCCATGAAGCCCTGCTTCGACATTTTATCGTGGAGCAGTTCGAGTTGCTGTTCATCGACGAAGAGTTTCAGATCGCCTGAATTTTCGAAATCGATGAGCGTGGTCAGGAAGGTGGCTGATTTGACCGCGCCATCCTTCTTTTTGGCTTTAAGCCAAGCGAGGGTCATGGACAGGAGCGTGCCGCCGATGCAGTAACCGACCACGTTGGCGCTTTTTGCGCCTGTCTGTTTTTTGATGGCGTCGAGGGCGGCGACGATGCCGTCTTTCATGTAGTCATCGAAGCCGACATCGCGGAGCGTGGCATCGGGGTTGACCCATGACACCATGAATACGCTGTGGCCCTGATCCACGCACCATTTGACGAAGGAGTTATCGGGCCGCAAATCGAGGATGTAATATTTGTTGATCCACGGGGCTACGATGAGCAGAGGGGTTTCGTAGACCTTGTCGCCTGCAGGGGCGTAGTGGATGAGTTCCAGCATGTGGTTGCGGAACACGACCTGCCCTTTGGTGGTTGCGATGTTTTCGCCCAGCTTGAAAGCGTTTTCATCGGTCATCGTGAGGTGGCCGCGTTTCATGTCCTCGCACAGGTTGCGCATGCCGCGCACGAGGTTCTGGCCGCCTGATTCCAGTGTGGCTTGCAGCACATCGGGGTTTGTCATGGCGAAGTTTGTCGGGCTCATGGCATCGATAAACTGCTTGGTGAAGAACTGGAGTTTTCTGGCGGCCATCGGCTCGAGGGTGCCGCTATTTTGTTCAACGAGTTGCAATAGCCAACGTGCTGTCAGCAGGTAGGACTGGCGTATGAAGCCGAACAGCGCATCCTTGTGCCATGCCTCGGCCTTGAAGCGGCGGTCGGCAGGGTCGGATTCCACGACGTCGGCAGCGTGGCCGCCTGTGAGGCGGGTTAATGTTGAATCCCACAACGACATGTAGTTGCGCCAGAGGGTGAATTGCGCCTCGGTCAGTTTTTCGGGTTGCTGGAGCATGTGGTCCAGCATGGCCATGGAGGCACCGCGCAGGTTGAACGGATCCAGCGGCGTTTCGCCAACAGGATTGGTTTTGGACCTTTCGGCCATGGTTTTTGCCAGCTCGCCCGAGGTGCGGAGCATCTCGCCCCATGAAAAGGCGAGTTTGTCGATATCGTAGGGATTGTCGGACATTTGTTCGGATTCACGGGGCTTTGCGGACATGCGTTAACTATATGCCTTGGGATAAACCGTGTCCATGCCTGCGGTCGCTTGCATGGTGCCATGTTTTCCGCCACTCTTTCCCGAGAAAAGGGCGATTCCATGATTCCGATGAAAAAGATTATTCTTACAACCGTATGCACGCTGGCGCTGGCCGCTTGCCAATCAGCCGCCGCGCCGAAGGAAGACAAGCTTCCCGGCAAGCGCGAGCCGCTTGAAATTTCGGGCGGTATTTATGACCTCAACAAACCCATCCCCAATGACCCGAGCGTGCAGCAATATGCCACGGAAGGGGATTTCCAGAACCCGTTGAACGGCGATACCACACACAGCGTACTCGATAACACGACTGCGGGCGGTTATACGGTTTTTGATGACAGCGTGAAGGTTTATCCGCTGCCCGGCGATGAAACCCCCGCCTACATGCCCACCTATGCCGTGCCGCCCCTGAAGGGCCAATACAAGGCCGAGCAGCCGATGGTTGGTACGCGCCAGATGGGCCTTGCTTCGGCCGGCATCTTGCCGCCCGTGCCCAATATGGAAGTGGTGGAGCCACAAAGCACGCCGACGCTGACAAGCATCCCCGATGCCGACCCGTATTCCAACCCGCCTGTCAGTGGCGCCGTGCGCCAGCCCATGAGCCTGACATCGCCTGAACCGCTGACGATGCAGCCGCCTGCGCAAGCCCGCCCGCCCATGCCTTCGCCCTTCATGAAGGCGCAGCCCGTGATGGATGAGGGCGGTGCCGCGCCCGTTGCTGCCGAAGCGCCACGCGCGCCCATGCCGCCTATGGCCGATGACATGATGGCCGCACCAGCGCCCGCTGCCCCTGCGCCAGCCGCACAGGGTGTTACGACAGCAGGACGCAGATCAGCCCCGCTTCTGACAGGCTATTAACATGCGCCGCCCGCTACGTATCGGGCTTATCGGCCTTGGTGTTGTAGGGGCCGAAGTTGCGCGCCTGCTGCTGGTCGAACAAAAAACGCTTTCAGCACAGGCCGGTAGGCCGCTTGAAATAGTGGCGTATTCCACGCGCGACCCGCACAAGCAGCGCGGCGTTGATTTGAGCAAACTGCCTTGGGTGGCATCACCTGCCGAATTGGCTGCCCGCGAGGACATCGACATACTTGTCGAACTGATGGGCGGTGCCGATGGCCCCGCGCTGGAGGCCGCCGAAGTTGCCCTTAAGGCGCGCAAGCATCTGGTGACTGCCAACAAGGCCATGCTGGCCAAGCACTGGGCGCATTTGTTTGCGCTTAGCAAAAAGCACCATGCGGCCATCATGTTTGAGGCATCGGTGTGCGCGGGCATCCCCGTTGTGAAAGTGTTGCGCGAAGGTTTGGCGGGGAATCGCATCAGCCGCATATCGGGTATTTTGAACGGGACGTGCAATTATATTTTATCGGCCATGGCGGAGCGCGGGATCGAATTTGCCGATGCTTTGAAAGAGGCACAGAATTTAGGTTATGCCGAAGCCGACCCGACGCTGGATATTGACGGTTGGGATACGGCGCACAAGCTGATCGTGCTTGCCAAGCTGGGTTTTGACCCCGCGATTACGCTTGAGCAAATACCCGTAAAAGGCATCCGCGATATTACGCTTGCCGATGTGCAGGCGGCCAAGGTTGCTGGCAAGGCGATACGGCTGGTTGCGAGTGCCGAAAAAAAGGCCGATGGCACTTACGCCATGGAAGTCGCGCCGAAGGTGCTGGATGCGGCACACCCACTTGCGCCCGTTAGCGGCCCCATGAACGCGATTACGATTGATGCGCAGCCCGTGCAAAGCTGCACGCTGATCGGGCCGGGGGCTGGGGCGGGGCCTACGGCATCTGCCGTGCTTGCGGATATCA
The DNA here is from genome assembly GCA_018969935.1 of Alphaproteobacteria bacterium. Classification (GTDB taxonomy): domain Bacteria; phylum Pseudomonadota; class Alphaproteobacteria; order Micavibrionales; family UBA1664; genus UBA6145. Next base: position 8,525 of record JAGWXJ010000021.1, read on the forward strand.
TCGACCTTGCGCGGTTTGATATCCTGCTTGAAGGGCCTTTGTACTTGCCGAGATAATATGTGGGGGCCAAGCCCCCGCTCGTTCCACTCGCTCCCCCCTCGCTCGCATAAGCTCGCGGGGCCGTGGTCACGGCCCTATGTGGGGGCCAAGCCCCGATACATTTTTGAAATCAGGCGCGCTGCTGGTGGCCGATGGCGTGAGTTGACCACAATTCCTGCAAGGCATCGACCAGCGCATCGACATCCGCTTCGGAATGACGGGCGGTTGCGGTGAGCCTTAGACGCTCGGTGCCCTTTGGAACAGTCGGATAATTAATCGGCTGGACGTAGATGTTGTAGTGTTCAAGCAGGGTGTCGGTGACAGCCTTTACGCAATGCGCGTCACCAACAACTAGCGGTACGATATGGCTTTCGCCTTTCAGGTACGGCATATCGGTTTCGGCAAAGCGTTTTTTGAGGTAGTTCACGACGCGGCGCTGGGCTTCGCGCTCGGTGTTCGATTCACGCAAGTGGGTTACGCTTGTGGCTGCTGCCGCCAGTACGGCAGGGGGCAGGGCGGTTGTGAAAATGAAGGAGGATGCGAAAGAGCGAATGGCGTCCACAACCTCGCGGTTGCCGGCCACATAACCGCCGACGACGCCGTAAGCCTTGCCGAAGGTGCCTTCGATGACGTCAATATCGGCCATTACGCCTTCACGTTCAGCCACGCCCGCACCGTGGGGTCCGTACATGCCTACGGCGTGAACTTCATCGAGGTAGACCAGTGCGCCGTATTCCTTGGCAAGTTTGACGATATCCTTGAGGGGTGAAATATCGCCTTCCATCGAATACACGCTTTCGATGGCGACGATTTTGGGGCGGTTGACGGGTTGGGCCTGAAGGCCTGCGCGCAGGGCATCGATATCGTTGTGCGGGAAGATCCGTTTTTCGCAGCCGCCGATGCGCATACCCGAAATCATGGAAGCGTGGTTGAGCGTATCGGAGAAAACAATGGCGTTAGGCAGCAGTTTGCCAAGGACGCCGAGCGCGCCTTCATTGGCGGTGTAGCCTGATGTGAAAACCAGAGCCGCTTCCTTGCCGTGGTGGATGGCCATGAGGCTTTCCAGTTCCACCATCTCGGAAGTCGTACCGGCGATGTTGCGGGTGCCGCCTGCGCCCGAACCGTGGGCTGCGGCCGCGCTTTGCATGGCGGCGATGACTTTCGGGTTATGGCTCATGCCCAGATAGTCGTTGGAGCACCAGACCGTGACGTTTTGTTTATAGCCGTTTTTGTGGTGGATTGTGGCTTGAGGGAACCGGCCTACAGGGCGTTCCAGCGTTTTGAAGTGGCGGTAGCGGCCTTCCGCTTCTAGCCCTTTAAGAACCGTGCTAAAGTGGGTTTTGAAGTCGAACATGCAGGTTATTCACCATGATCGTTGTCTTTGGTTCCATCAATATAGACCTTATCATGCAGGTCAAGCACTTCCCCACCCCCGGGGAAACCGTCATGACGCCATCTTATGAGTGGCTTTCGGGCGGGAAGGGTATGAACCAAGCCATTGCAGCCGCGCGCGCGGGCGTGAAGGTGGCCATGGTGGGCCGTGTGGGTGATGACGGTTTCGGGACACGGGCCCTCAATGCCATGCGCCGTGAAAGCATACTGACATCAGGGGTCATCCAGTCGGAAAGTTTGCCTACGGGGTGCGCCACCATCCTGATTGATGAAACGGGCGAGAACGAGATTGTCGTATCGCTTGGGGCCAATGCCGAAGTGGATGCAACGCAGGTGCCCGATGAGATACTGGGCCCCAGCAACCTGTTGCTGTTGCAAATGGAGCTACCAGCCGAGGCCAACTGGGATGTGCTTAAACGCGCGGCTGCGCGCGGGGCTACGACCATTTTGAACCTTGCGCCTGCCAACGAGTTGCCGCGCGAGGCCCTGAGCCACCTTGATTATCTGATAGTGAACCGCATCGAAGCCGAGCAGATTGCCACCAAGCTGGGCCTTAAAATTGAAACCGATGCGCTGAAGCTTGCTTACGCGCTCTCCAAGAACTGTGACCTTACATGCATCATCACGCTATCGGGGCGCGGGGCGGTTGCTGTATCGGGCAGCACGGGTTGGGTTGTGCCAGCCCTCAAGGTTGATACCGTGGTTGACACGACGGGCGCCGGCGATACGTTTTGCGGGGTGTTTGCAGCGGCCATCCACCAGAAATTATCCCTGCCTGATGCGCTAAGGCGCGCAAGCGTTGCGGGTTCGTTATCGATTAAAGGGAAGGGGGCGCAGACGGCCATGCCGTATATTGACGACATTGTTACGTATCTGCCCCAGTTGCCCGAGCCAGAGATGGTAAAGCTGTAAAAAAAGAAATTAAACCGTGATATCGAGGTTTTTGCCGCGGCTGCCATCGGCAGGGGTGGCGGCGGTGACTGCCGTATCGAGAATCGCGGCGACTGCCTGTTCCGCCTTCAGGGTGGATTTAAGGGCAGCCTGACCTGCGGCCATTTGTCCGCCTTGCTGGAGGGCTGCGAGTGAGGAGTGGGCTATATCCATTCAAAACCTCTTAAATACCCAACTATTGTAGCGTGATTTGTTAAAAAGTTCCACAACAAAGCAGTGAAATTTTTAAGGGTTGCGGGGCTTTTTTTTATTTTTTATAAAGCGGTTAGCATAATAAAAAAATTACAGGGATCGGATATGCCACACCACCTTAACGGTGATGATTTCCCACTCCAGCGATGCCGCGAGCACGGCTTGCCGGATATCATGTTCTCGGATGTGCTTCCCTACCTGCAGCGTCGCGCAAAAGACCGCGAGATTTATGCGGCCTTCCCTGACTTGAGCGAAAAGCAGCTTTTAAAGGCGCACGCCTTTTACAGGGCCAAGATAACCGTTTCCGATAAAAAGCGCCCGATGCGCGCGCTGTGCGATGAAAACATATCCAAGCGGCATGTGATTTCATGCCAAAAGCATTTCAGTTTTGCGACCAGCGTGGCGATCGAGAAAATTGCCGGATATGACGACCCATCCATCTGGGCCTATGCGCGTGACGAGGGATTTGATTTTATCGTGACGCATGACCAGCGCAGGCGCGACATGCGTGACCTTACGCGCATTGCCGTGGTTGCCTGGCACGAGGCGCTGGTGCGCCAAAGCATGGACGAGGCAGCTGGGAACGCGCCCATACGCCTGCCGATCATATTGCACCTGACGGGGCGAGCTACGGAATCCAAAAAGTTCAACAAGATCTTGAAGCGCAACCTGCGGCATATTTTTGAAAGCCGTGCCCAGATGGTAGCGCCTGTTTTGCGCATGAACGAGGCGGGCTTGCACACGGAAATCGGTTTCGAGGACATCATGGCGATTGTGCAGCCCGTACCGGCCATGCACGAGCGTTTGCGCAGGCAGGAGCAGTGGGCGCGCTATTACCTGCGGCGTTCCCTGCCTGAACACAAATGGGCCGACCGTGAAACACCCCATGTGATAGACGCCAAGCAACGCATTACGCGGGCCGTTGCCATGGCTTCACGCATGCCGCGCACGGAGCGGACAACGCGCCGCCGCTTGCGCCTTGGATAAAGGGTTGGCAAAAGCCCAATTTTGGGCTTAAGGTACTTGATATTCACTCATAGAAACCACAATGGCACAGCCACTCGAGCGCAAACGCATCGTCATGAATTTTTCGACGCCTCCGCAGGCGGACGACATGTATGCCGTTGCCGTTGCGATTGTCGAGGCCATGCCCGCCGAGCTTGATACGTTTTGCGAGGAAATGGAGCTTTTGATTGACGAGTTTGCCCCGCGCGAAGTGCTGGACGAGCTGGATGTCGAAAGCGAATTTGACCTACTGGCCGTTTACCGCGCGCGTGCGGAGAAAATCCCCGGTGTGGTATCCAAGAGTGCAAACGACAGCCGCAGCCTGACACTTTTCCGCAGGCCTATCCTTGATCTGTGGTGCGATACGGGTGAAGACCTCGTGACGCTTTTGCGCAACGTGATTGTGAGCGAGGTTGCGCAATCCAACGGTTATTCCGATGAGGAAATAGAGGCGCTGTGCACCGCTGCCAACGAGGCGGCGGCCGCTTTTTAAATGATTTCCGAAAAATACGGCGATATTTACTTTTCGGCACAGGACGGGCTTGCGGAAACGCGCCATGTTTTTTTGCAAGGGAATGGTTTGCCGCAAGCATGGGCCGATACGCCGCGCTTTTGCATTTGTGAAACGGGTTTCGGGACGGGCCTCAATTTTCTGGCGACATGGAAGCTGTTTTTCGATACCGCCAAGGCCGGGCAGCGGCTTGATTATATATCCATCGAGAAATATCCGCTGACGAAAGAGCAAATACGCGAGGCACTTTTGCCGTGGCGCGACGAGCTTGGCGTGTATCTGGATGCGATGCTTGCGCGGTACCCCATACGCGCACGCGGATTCCATCGCGTGGATGTCAGCGATACCGTAAGCCTGACGCTTGTGTTTGATGATGTGAAGATAGCCTTGCCGCAAATCGATGCATGCGTGGATGCGTGGTTTCTGGACGGGTTTGCACCTGCCAAAAACCCCGATATGTGGGAAGCGCCGCTGTACGAGCAGATGGCAAGGTTATCGTTTGAGGGTACGCGTTTTGCCAGCTTTACGGCTGCGGGTGCCGTGCGGCGCGGGTTGGCCGAGAATGGTTTTACAGTTGAGAAACTAAAGGGCTATGGGCGCAAGCGCGACATGATTGCGGGGCGTTATGCGCAGGCCAAGGCCAAAACCGTGGCACGAGTGCCGTGTGATGTGGCCGTGATTGGCGGCGGTATTGCCGGGCTTTCGGCTGCGTGGCATTTGCAACGGCAGGGTGCGCGCGTGGTTGTCTATGAAGCGGGCGCCGATGTGGCGCTTGGCGCTTCGGGCAACCGCCTCGGGATGGTGAACCCCAAGCTTACGGCGCAGGCATCACCGGTATCGGATTATTATGCGGGGGCGTATGCGTATGCGCTGCGCGTGCTTGCAGGTTTCGAGGACATTGATTTCAAGCCTTACGGTGCCCTGCATTTGCAGGTGAATGATGACAAGGCACGGCGTTTTGAAGGGTATTGCGAAAACCTTGGCTGGCACCATGACCACATGGCGCTGCTGGATGCCGCAGCGGCCAGCGAGGTTGCAGGCGTGCGCGTTGACGTGCCCTGCCTTTACTACCCCGATGCCGCAGCCGTGAGCCCTGCCAAATTTTGCAAAATGCTGGCAAGCAAGCTTGATGTGCGCACAAACACCAAGCTTGATGCCCTACCTGATGCCGATGCCGTTGTTGTTGCGAATGCCGACGGCGTGAAAGACTTTTTTGATTTGCCTGTTAGCCGTGTACGCGGGCAGGTGAGTTTGCTTGAGCCCACGGATGTATCGCGCAGGTTGCGCTGTAATCTTTCCTATGGCGGATACATATCGCCCGTGATTGTGGATGAGGGCTTGCATGTATGCGGGGCCACCTTCCAGCCGTGGGGCACCAGCCCCGATGTGCTGGCGGAGGACCACACCCACAACATCCAGACATTGGCAAAAGCGTTACCTGTATTCGAGGGTGGGTTTACGGTAAACGGCGGACGAACAGGCTTCAGGACATCATCCAAAGACCGTTTGCCGATTGTGGGTGATTATGACGGCGCTTACCTGAGTGTGGCGCATGGCAGCCACGGTATCGTATCCGGCCTTATGGGCGGTGCCATGGCTGCAGCCACGCTTATGGGTGGGCCGATGCCTCTGGGGGCGGGAGCCCGCAAGGCCGTGTGCCCGCGCCGCTTTAGGTGATTGCAAGAATAAGCAAACAAATTTAGACTGTTAGTAGTATTGATTCTCTGCCAACCGTCCGGTTTCAGGTATTTCATGACGTTTATGCGACGCGCGCCCATTCGCTTCAGCTTGCTGTTGATGGTAACGGCCGCATCCATTTCCCTTGCTGCCTGCACCGGCCGCGACGAGCAACTTGAGCGCGACCTTGCCGCGCCTTCGCGAGTTGACGTGCTTTCGCCGCCGATGTCGCCCGACCCTTCGGAGATGCACCCTGCGCTGCAAATCGCGCGTTCCCGCGGGCTCAAGACCAACGTTTACTTCAATGAAGAATTGCAACAGGCGGTTGCCCGCCTGCACGGCATGGAAGAAACACTGGGCCGCCTGCAATCGGACCTGCAGGGCACGGCCATGGCCATGCAGCGCGTCGAGATGATGCGCCAAGAAGTCGAGGCGCTTAACATCAAGATCCAAGGGATACAGGAGCGCCTGCTTTATGCCGGCCCCGCGCTTGCACCAGCACCCGCAGCGGAAGCCGTTGTTACAGAAACGGTTACGACACCTGCGCCTGAAACTGTTGCCGGCGATACGGTGATGCCCGAGAAAACCGCATCGGGCCAGATTTCCAAACCTGTTGTCGATGAAGCGCCTGCCAAAAAGGCCGACAAGGCAGCCGCGCCTGCACCAAAAGGTGACGGTGTTGCTGGCGTGCGCATTGGCGTACACCCTGACCGCGTGCGCATTGTGCTGGATGTGAACGGGCCAACCAAATTTACAAGCAACGTTGATAACGGTGAAAAATTGCTGACCGTCGAGCTGCCTTCCACCACGTGGTCGGCACCCAAGACGCAGGCATTCAAAGGATTGCCGGTTGTTGATTCCTACATGGCCCAGAGCGAGGGCAAAGGCACCGTTGTAGCCTTTACGCTGAAGGGCGATACCAAGGTGCTTGATGCCAAGACAATCAAAGGCGAGGCCGGCAAGCCTAGCCGTATTGTCATCGATCTTTCCAAGTAACGATTTTTTTGAGGGCGATGTATAAGGCGGCCTCGTAAGGTTCGACGCCCAGATTTTGCGCCATATCCAGCATGGTTTTTACGTTGGCGGCTATCCGATCACGCGTCAGCTGTTTTGCTTCCTCGGCTTTTGCGCGGGTGCGGGCGTTTTCCTCGACCGATACTTTTGAAGTCAGTTCCACATAGGCCGCGATAATACCGCCAGGGTTTGCAATGAAATCAGGCACCAAGGTTACGCCGCGTGCATACAGGGCCTGCTGCGCCGTACGCGAGGTCGGGTTGTTTGCGCCTTCCACAACGTAGGCGCATTGTAGCGTGTTTACGTTTGTATCATCGATGACATCCTGCAAGGCTGCGGGGAAGAGCACGGTACAAGGGGCTGACAGGACAGCGGCGGGGTTTTCATTGTGGTGTGCGCCTGATGCGTTCAGCAGCGATTTCGCTTCATCGAATGCGCCGTGGGAGAGGGCCTGAACAAGGGGCTGTGAAGGGGTATGGATGGACCATGTGCCGCCGAGGCGGGGGTCTGACACGGCCACGAGCTTGCCGCCGTATTCACTGAAGTAGCGTATGATGGCCGCGCCCATGGCGCCTGCGCCCTGTACCGCAAAGGGCGTGCCTTGAACGCTTTTGCCCGCGTGTTCCAATGCGGCTTTGGCAGCGACGGCCACGCCCAGGCCTGCAATGCCTTCGCGGTCGTAATCGGTGCCACCCATGGAAAGGGGTTTGCCTGTAAAGCACTGTGTGGATTTAAGTTCGTCACAGGCCCAGACAGGATGTTCTGGCCTGCCGCCTATATCGAAGCCGAAGCCGCCGAATGGCCCGCCGTTTTCACGCAGATAGGGTTTGCACAGAGTGACAAAGCGGCGGTATGTGCGTTCGGAATCCGGTGCATCCGATACGGCTTTGAGGCCCGATTTTGCGCCGCCCATGGGCAGGCCAGCCGCCGCGTTTTTGAGGGCCATGCGCTTTGCGAGCATGCGGATTTCATCCAGCGATACTGTTGGCGTGACCCGTGTGCCGCCTTTGCCGCTGTAATGCAAGGGGCCGCCCAAGCTGATGCCCGTGTTGTAGACGACGATATAGCCTTCGAGGCCCAGCGACGGGTCACGCACGGTGACTTCAAGTTCAGGCGCCAATGCATCGAAGCGTTTTTTGAGGTCTGCGAGTTCGGCCTCGAAGGTCGCCTTGTCCATGCTAGAGCCCCGTTTTTTCGTTGAGCTTGAGGGTGTCGATGATGTTGAAGAAGGCGTGCATTTCCTCCAGCACCGTATTGATTTCGGGGATGAAGGTGGCGGGCTTGAAGATGGACGATGCCTCGAAATAATTTTTGCCCGTGGGGATCATGATCAGCAGCTTGTGATCGTAGAAGCTGGCTTGCAGGCCTTTTGCATCAAAGAGAGTGACAAGCTTGAGCAGCCTGTCCATGAAACTGGTGGTCAGAAGGTAGCGGCTTTCGACCTGATCATCGCCGAATACCTCGAACTGTTTTTCGAACAACGGGTCCTCGAGCCTGATGCGTTCCATGGACTGGAAGCCGTTTGCGGCCCAATTCATGAAGCCGTAATCACGCTTGATAAGCGTACGCCCCTTGAATTTCTTGTTGGAACCAAGACAGACCAAAACGCCCTGAAAAACCGTGACCGTACGGCGGTTTTTGCCCGAGCCTTCGGTGCGGGTGAGTTTGCTTTCGTGGATTTGCAAGGGGACGCCCTTGTAGTCACCGCGCACGTAATCGCCTTTATGTTCTGTATCGTAGGAGGGGATGAGGCTGGATTCATCGAAGTCGCGGGCGCTGACGGGGCTTTTTTCGCTATGGACCCAGTTGCCCTGAAAAAAGCCGAATATGCGCGGGTATATCTTCTGCTTCACGGATGTTTTGAAGGCCTGAATGGGGGAAGCACACCAAGCGCTGATGCCTGCCAAGGCGAGTGCCATGGCGATGAGGGGGAAGGTGGGGTCCGTTTCCTCGAACATGGAAGGGAGCTTGAAAAACGCCAGCCAGATACCGAAGCACACAAGGCCGATGCCGAGTGGAATGGCCATAAGGACGCGCGTACGGAAATCCTTAAGCGCCTCGATACGTGACCTTTCAAACTCCACGACCTGCGGCAGGATCTGTGCGCGGTAGTAGGGCATAAAATCGCTGCCCGTATTGTAAAAGCTGGCGTTTGCGACGTCTTCATCCTTCAAGCGAAGGGTTTGGCGAGCAACCAAAAGCCTTAGAAATGCGAACATGCTTTATTTGAGGTACTGCGATGCATCGACAGCGGCGCGTGCGGCTTCCTCGGCTTCAAAGAAGGGCATTGCCTTGACGCCTGCCATACCCGCGATGATATTGCCGGGGAATATTTCAACGGCGTTATTCAGCTCGGTTACGGAGGAGTTGTAGAAGCGGCGGGCGGCCGTGATTTGTGCCTCCACCTCGTTGTAGGTTTGCATGGCCTGAAGCATGGTCTGGTCGGATTTCAGGGTCGGGTAATTCTCGACGTTCATCATCAGGGTGCCCATTTTTCCAGAGAGGGCGCCTGCAGCCTTGAGGTGGGCCTGTACGGAGGCTGCGTCATTCTTATCATAAGGCTGGGAGGCGTTTTCGCGCAGGGCGGTAATTTCGGTAAGCAGCGATTTCTCGTGCTCCATGAACTTGTTGGCGATTTTGAGGATGTTCGGCACCAGATCAAGACGCTGCTTGAGTTGAACATCGATGGTGGACAGGGCTTCGAGCGCGCGGTTCTTTTTGCCGATAAGGCCGACATACCATGCATACATAATGACAAGTGGTATACCTACAACCAGAAGCAAGATCAGAGTGCCGTTCATGTGCGTGGGTCCTTATGTTTTATGTTCAGGATTCTTTGTAATGGCCGTCTTTTTTGAGAAGGCCGACAATCATCTCATATTCGGAGCGGAGGCGCGATACCTTGGTTGAGCGCGTCAATGCCGTGGCATTTGCCATGCTTTGGGCCTTGGCGCACATGTCACGCAGCTTGGTGGCGCCGACGCTGCCGGCGGTGCCCTTGAGGGCGTGCGCTTCCTCTACCCACTGTTCGTTTGGCCCGTCAACGCACAGGCTTTCAAGCGCAGCCAGCTGCGCGGAGGCTTGGGATACGAACATCGAGATAATCTCGCGTTCGAAATCGGCATCGCCCATGCTGTTTGCCTTGAGGTTCGTGAGGTCGTAGGGCGGGGCCATATCCATCTGTTCCTCCGTCATTTTCACGGGGGCTGCGGGTGCCTGATAGTTGAAGTTGATCCAAGGGGAGAGAACTTTTTTGAAATTGCCGATGTCGATCGGTTTGCTGATATAGCCGGTCATGCCGCAGGCTAGGCAGCGTTGTTCATCCTCGGGCATGGCGTTGGCTGTCATGGCCACAATCGGCACCGAGCGGCGGATGGGATCATCAAGGTTGCGTATGGCTATGGTTGCATCGTAGCCGTTCATTTCAGGCATGTGGCAATCCATCAGAACCAGATCATAGCTATTCAGATTAAGCTCGTTTACGGCGTCCTTGCCGTTTTCTACGAGGGTGTAGTTGAGCATACCAAGGTTTTTGGCCAGCTTCCTGATGAAGGTCTGGTTCATCGGGTGGTCTTCAGCCATAAGGATGCGGGCTTCGTTGACGGGGATGCCCGTTGTCGGTGCGGCGCTGGCATCAAGGTGTGTATCGGCGCGTTTGATTTTCGCTAGTTCTTCCTCCGGCGCGATTTCAAACGGGATTGTGAAGGAGAACACCGAACCTTTGCCGTATTCGCTGGTCACGTATATTTCACCGCCCATGAGCTGAATGAGCTCACGCGTGATGGTGAGGCCAAGGCCTGTGCCGCCGTATTTGCGTGTTGTGGAGTTGTCGGCCTGCGAGAATTTTTCGAAGATGGTTTCGAGTTTACCTTGCGGGATACCGATACCTGTATCTTCTACTTCCACTGTCAGGTTCAGGCGGCTTTCGCGCGTTTTGATAGTGCGGACGTAAATTTTGATGCTGCCTCTTTCCGTGTACCGGATGGCGTTGCTGACAAGATTTGTCACGATGCGGCAGAAGCGCATGGCATCCCCAAAAACCACGGCCTTGTCGCCTATGACCTCGATTGAAAGATCGAGGTCTTTTTGCGTGGCTAGCGGTTTTAATGCCTGTACGGTGTGGCGAACTTCACGGAAGGCGTCGAAGGCCAGATATTCAAGCTGGATCTGGCCTGCTTCCATTTTGGAAACATCCAGAATGTCGTTCACGATTTGCAGGAGGTTGTCAGCGGAGCGTTTGATGCTGTCGAACATCTCCATCTGTTCGGAGTCCATTTTCTGGGACTGCAAAAGCTGGGTCATGCCGATGACGCTGTTAAGCGGTGTACGCAATTCGTGCGACATGTTTGCGAAGAAATCGGTTTTCACCTTGATTGCTTCCTCGGCCTGTTCTTTTGCCTTTTTGAGCGCGCGATAGGATTCAGAGAGAGAGATAGCGAGGATGTTGAAGCTTTGGACAATGTCGCCAACCTCGTTTTCACGCAGGAGATAGGGATCGGAAATGGGGCGCATGGACACAAGGAACTCGCCCATGGCGACCTTGAAGCGGCGGAGAGGCTCCAGAAGAATTTGCAGCGAGAGGTGGCTGGCCAGAAGAATGGCGATGGAAAGTATGCCAAAGACCGTGATGATACGCTGCAGAATATCGGCAATCTGGTATTTGACGTTGGCAACGGTTGCGCACACTTCCAGTGTGCCTATGGATTTAAGCCCGCTGCCTTTGTCGGTAGGGTCATCAAAAAAAACCGTTTCTGAGATCAGTGTCTGATCAGTGCCGAAGGTATTGGGGAAGCCAAGTTCGGCAAAAACCTTGCCTTCGTCATCCAGCGCACGCGCGCCGCAGAAAATATCGTTTTGGGAGAGTGCGCGCAGGTTGGC
>JAGWXJ010000158.1 GCA_018969935.1 Alphaproteobacteria bacterium
TTTGGCCAACCGGATTTTTCGAGCATCCATGTCGTGAAAAGCGTGGTGGTCATGGTCATGGCGACGGCGACGGCAATGCCGTAAGCCGAGGCAAGCGAGGACGACGACTGGAATATAACAACCACCAGAAGCGTGAGCGTCATCAGGGCCATGTTGAGGCGCGGCACAAAGATGTGGCTTGTGTTGCTTTCCGATGTGATTTTCATGCGCATGGGCGGGAAATAGCCGATTTCGACCGTCTGACGCGCAATCGAGAAAGCGCCCGTAATAACGGCCTGCGAGGCGACGATGGTTGCCAAGGTGGCAAGGATAAGCAGCGGGAGGCCAAACCATTCGGGCGCGAGCTGGAAGAACGGGTTTTCCGGCAATTCAGGGCTTGAGAGGACAAGCGCGCCTTGCCCGAAGTAGCTTAGCAGCAGGCCGGGCATAGCCACAAAATACCATGCGGCCCTGATAACATTACGTCCGAAGTGGCCAAGGTCCACATACAGGGCCTCACCGCCCGTTACGGCAAGAATGACAGCGCCGATGATGGCCGATGTCATCCACGGGTGGCCTGCAATAAGGTCAAAGGCGTAGACGGGGTTAAGCGCTTCAAGCACTTGCGGGTGCTGCACAATGCCCATGAAACCAAGGGCCCCGATTGATATGAACCATGTCAGGATAATTGGCCCAAACAGGAAGCCTATTTTATCGGTACCAAAGCGCTGCGAGAAAAATATGCCTATCAGGATTGCTATGGCAATATGCAGGACCCAGTGCTCGATGGACGGCGCCACGATTTTTATACCCTCGACTGCCGAAAGTACCGAGATGGCAGGGGTAATAACGCCGTCACCAAACAGCATTGCGGTGCCAGTAAGGCCGGCCAGCAGCAACAAGGTGTTGCGGCGTGATTTGGTTTTATGGAGGCGCAGGCTGGTTACCAGCGCCAAGTCACCCCCCTCGCCGTCGTTGTCGGCACGGAGGATGAACAGAACGTATTTGATGGAAATTGTAAGCGTAAGCGCCCAGAAAATAAGCGACAGGACACCATAAACAGCTGGTTCCAGGGCAACGCCGCCCTTCATGGCGATGTGCAGCGGTTCCTTGAAAGCGTAGAGCGGGCTTGTGCCGATATCGCCGAAAACGATCCCCAATGCCCCGATAACGGAGGCGAGCTTAACGCCCGCATGTTTGTGGCTATGCCCTTCCATCGGGGCGTTGTTATCGGCACTGGAATCGGTGGTTTCGGACAAGGCGGGCAATCCTGATAATTGGGCCTAGAGCGTACCCTTTTTCACGCGCACAGGCAAACCCCCCTCAGATGAGTTTGAAGGGGGCCGTGGTATCAGCTGCAAACGATTTGACCGTATAGGCATAAGAGCCAAAACCAGCGTCGTTCAGCCAGCCCGCACCTATGCTAATCCAGCGGCCTATTTTTTCGCCTTCTGTAAAGCTAAAACTCCGTCTTTCGTCAATTAGCGTGTTCAGGAGGGTCTGTGCCTCCTGAAGTGGTTTCGGGTCATTTTCGTTGATACGGACAAGCGAGAGGCGCTCGCGGTCCAGCGGGGAGATAATGGCGCGGCAGCATGCCTGTATAACCAGCCCGCCGTTAAGGCCCTGATAGTTGATGATGGCGCCACCATCGCGCCCCAAACCCGTTTGCGCCGAGCAATAGATGGTGCCGATAAGCGGCACGCGCTTCGGGACGGCGTTATCGTTCTGGATGGCTGTCGCCTGTTCAAGCAAGGCACTTAAATCGGCATCGGGGGTTACCAGATATTCGCGGCGGAACCTTTCCAGCGCGCGGCCCGGCGGGGCTATCATGCGGTCCACCGGCAGGGCCAACAGTTTTGTTTTTTTGTCTTCCTTTACCAGCGCGCCTTCAGTGCCCCCTGTTTCAAGGGCGGTGCGCAGCAATTCCATGACGATGAGATCACGCTGGATGGTGATGGCATCATCGAGGGCGGAAGCGGATACTGTCCCGAGGCCCCTTGCTTCCATGGCTACGATTTCCTTCAGCAGCAGGCCGAAAGGCATTTTGGCGGTGTTTTTATAGTCGAATGCAGTCACTGGACGCCTAACAGAAGGAGATACCGCCCTTTTTTACGCAAGATTCCTGATGCCCACAACGGGATATTATGTAGCGATACTAGCGGGCGTTCGCGTTTTTGAACGGGTTGGATGCAAAAGCTGCGTAAATGTATGTGCCGCCTGTGGCGTTATCACCTGCGTTTGCCGTCCGCAACTTGAAGCCGTTTGAAAGCATGTCCCATGGAAATCCTGCATCTTCGGGGCCAGTAAATTCAGTGTAAATACCGTGTGTAATCGGGTTATAGGGGTCGCGTGCGACATCCCAAACGCGCCAGCTGTTGCCTGCAGCATCAATACGCTTGGCCAGAATAAACGCGGGGCGGAAGCCAGTGTATACAAACGGGCCGTCAGCGTTGCCGTTGCCTGTATACGACCCGAATTTACTGAAACCCGGCACTTCGGCAAAAATATAGGCCACGTAGTTGTTGCCCGATACGTTCGAGCCGCTGTTCCAAGTCAGGTTGATTTGCGTGGAGGTGGGGACTGCCAATGTGCCACCGCCCGTAGCCACGGTATCGGTAATGCCATCCGTTGTGTTGAGGCGCATGAACTTGTTGGCCCCCAAAGACTGGTGCCACAGGAACACGTTGCCCACATCAGACCCGTTGGTATTGAGGCTTTTTGCAAAGAACATGGCCGGTGCCACGCCAAGGTTGTGGGTTTTGGCAATCGTGCCTGCGGTTGTTAACGTGCCTGTGTAGGTAATGATATCCAAGCCCGGCGTTACGCCTTTCTTGAACATGTATCCCAGAAGAATTGCTGGCTTGTTGTGGTACCTGATGTTGTAAGGCCTCCAGAGCCATCCGATACTTGGATGTAGCCAGCCCCGCCCGAGGCGACCGAGGTGCTGGAAAGCATGTTGCCCCAACCTGTACCGTTGTAGAGGCTGAGCGCGTTGGCTGTTGTGTCATAAACCACAAGGCCGGTTGCGGGGGATACGATGTTGCCTTTTTCCGTGCCCGTCATGCGCGGGGGCAGGAAACCTTTGGTGGTGGAAGTGATATCAAGCAGCGAGGATGCTGCGGGTGTGGCCGTACCGATACCTACCTGACCGCCAGATGATACATAAAATTTGGACGTACCGCTGATAACGTAGTCCATATAGGCGTTATTAGCGCGGAAGTTACCACCAGCAAAACTGACTGCAAAGTTGTTCTGGTCGGTAATGATTTGCGGGTAACCTTGATTATATTCCAAGGTTACATAGTTGCCAGCGCCAGCGCCGTCATGCAGCTTGAGCATACCGCC
>JAGWXJ010000022.1 GCA_018969935.1 Alphaproteobacteria bacterium
GCAGAGCCAGGTTTAAGGGGTGTTGCGCCCGGCAGCGGCGTTAAAATATGGCCGCCTGTTTCGGTTTGCCAGTAAGTATCAACGACCGCGCAGCGGCCTTCCCCTACTACGTTGTAGTACCAGAGCCATGCCTCGGAATTAATTGGCTCGCCTACCGAACCCAGTACGCGCAATGATTTGCGGTGGCTACGCTTTACAAACCCATCACCTTCCTTGAGCAGCGAGCGTATGGCCGTGGGGGCCGTGTAGAAAAGATTTACGGCGTGCTTGTCGACAACATCCCAGAAACGGCCCCAATCGGGATACTGCGGTACGCCCTCGAACATCACGGTGGTAACTGCATTGGCCAGCGGGCCATAGACAATATAGCTGTGGCCTGTAACCCAGCCGATATCGGCAGTGCACCAGTACACATCGCCCACACGGGCATCGAATACGAGTTCGTGCGTCATGGCCGCGTAAACCAGATAGCCGCCCGTCGTATGCAATACCCCTTTGGGTTTGCCTGTTGAACCTGACGTGTACAGAATGAACAGTGGGTCTTCGGCACCCATCGGCTCACAAGGGCAGTCGGCCGATTGTTTTGAGACTTCGTCATGCCACCATATATCGCGCCCCTGTTGCATGCTGACATTGCCGCCCGTGCGCCTAAGCACCAAAACCGTGCTTACATCCGGGCACTGTGCGAGTGCGCCATCGACATTCCTTTTAAGCGGGATGGCTTTACCGCCACGCACACCTTCATCGGCGGTGATGACCACCTTTGAATTACAATCCTGAATGCGGTCACGTAGCGATTCCGATGAAAAGCCGCCGAATACAACGGAATGGATAGCGCCGATGCGGGCGCAAGCAAGCATGGCATAAGCAGCTTCCGGCACCATGGGCATATAGATGGTAACGACATCGCCTTTTTTGACACCGCGCCCTTTTAGCGCGTTTGCGAGTTTTGAAACCTCGGATTTCAATTCGGCATACGTGATTTTGCGGCTGTCGGAGGGGTTATCACCTTCCCAGATAATGGCCGTTTCATTGGCACGGGCTGGCAAATGCCTATCAACGCAGTTGTGGGCGACATTGAGAATGCCGTCTTCGTACCACTTTATGCTTACGTCAGGAGCGTAACGGGTGTTCTTGATGATTGAAGGCGCTTTGAACCAATCAAGGCGCTGCGCTGCCGTAGCCCAAAATTTTTCAGGATCGGAAACGGATGCCGCATACATATCGGCATATTTTTGTGCGTCTATTTTTGCGGCGGCTGTGCGCGCGGCGGGTACGGGGAAGATATCTGTCGTCATCCTTCCATTTTATCACCAGAGCATTCTACGGTGATGACGCAATGCAATAAAAACAGGCTCTTTCGCTTAAACTTTGGTTTAAAGGCCTCCCAGTTTATTTATGTAATGCCACTCAGACTCCGTTACGGGCTGAACAGACAAACGGCTGAATTTTATGAGCGCCATCCCTGCCAGATTTTTATCGGCTTTTATCTGCGCCAAGGTCACAGGCTTTTTAAAAGCCTTATCAGCCCTCACATCAACGCACACGAATTTGCCAGTTTCGTCTGTCGGGTCAGGGTAAGCGGTTTTTACAATTTCAACGATGCCTACAATCTCCCGGCCCTCATTGGAGTGGTAAAAGAAGGCCTTGTCGCCTTTTGCCATGGCGCGCAGATGGCCTGCGGCAGCATGGTTGCGTACACCTGACCATGGCTCGACCCCTTTTTTGACCTGCTGGTCCCAAGACCATGTATCCGGCTCTGATTTCATAAGCCAAAAAGCCATTTTCGTGCCTTTCCTTTGACATTTCAGTGGGCCATATTGGTCGCATGAAAAGGCTTCTGACAATCCTGATTTTCGCGTTTTCCCTGCTTACTGCACCCGCGTTTGCGCAAGACGGCATGACGGTTATCCGTGATACCGAAATCGAACAAACGTTGCGCGATTGGTCCACACCCGTATGGCGCGCGGCAGGCCTTAACCCCGATAACGTCAAGCTGGTGCTTGTACAATCCCCCGACCTCAATGCTTTTGTAGCGGGCGGTACGAACATCTTTGTGTTTACCGGCCTTATTGCCGCTGCCAAAACCCCCGGCGAGGTTATTGGCGTTATCGCCCACGAAACGGGCCACATAGCGGGCGGGCACCTGATCAAGGGCAGACAGGCGATGGAACATGCTTCCTACGAATCCATCCTTGCCATGATTTTGGGTGTTGGCGCCGCCGCAGCCGGCGGCGGTGATGCATCACGTGCGATTATCATGGGCGGGCAGGGACTTGCGCTTACCAGCTATCTGGCCCACAGCCGCGTACAGGAATCCAGCGCGGACCAAGCGGCCCTACGCTTCCTTGAGGCCGCGCAATATAGCCCCGATGGGCTAGCCAGCTTCCTTGGCACCCTTAAAAACCAAGAACTTATGCCCGAATCCCAACAGAGCGCGTATTTCAGGACGCACCCGCTGACACGCGAACGTATCGACGCCATGGAACAGGGCGATGCCAAATCGGCATACAAAGGCGTTCCGCTACCCGCATCCATGACTGAGGAATTCAAACGTATCAAGGCCAAGCTTGCGGGCTTCACGGAACCCGAGCGCGTTGCATGGATATATTCCGATAAAGACGATTCAACGCCCGCCCTTTATGCCCGTGCCATTGCAGCCTACCGCCGTAGCGATACCGATGTTGCCATCAAGCTTATCGATACGCTTATCGGGCGCGAGAAAAACAACCCGTGGTTCCATGAAATCAAGGGCCAGATGCTACGCGACTTCGGGCGCGTGGCCGATGCTACAAAATCCTACCGTGAGGCCATCAGGCTTGCGCCCGATGCAGCCCTTATCCGCATTGACCTTGCGCAGGTGCTTATTGAAATGCCGAATGGCGATTATACAGAAGCCGAGCGCCAATTGGACGAAGCCATTAAAAAGGAACCCAAATCCACGCAAATCCACCGGCTTTATGCAACCCTTTATGGCCGTCAGGGGGATGAGGGCGCAGCCCAGTACCATTTGGCCGAAGAAGCGGCCCTGCGCGGAAAGACCGAGGAAGCGCAAAAGCTGCTGGAAGGTGCCATGACCCGCCTCAAGCCCGGTACAAAAGCCTACAGGCAGGCTACGGACCTCAAGGTTTACCTGGATGCCCAGCCGAAAAAGGATGACAGAAAGAAACCTTAAGATACACTTGTAGCCGAACACACAACCGGAGATATCCATGCGCCGTTTCCTACTAACCTTTCTGATGCTGGCCGGCCTTAGCGCCCCCGCACTTGCCGAAGATTTTTCGCGCGAGCAGATTGACCAATTCATCCACGAATACCTCATGAAGAATCCACAGGTTGTGATTGATTCCGTCAACGAGTACGGCAAAAAGCAACAGGAAGCCGAGAACAAGAAATCGGAAGATGCCGTAAAAGCCAACATGAACTGGCTGGTCAGCAACACCAAGCACGCCGAAGCGGGTAACCCGAAGGGCGATGTGACGATTGTCGAATTCTTCGATTACAACTGCGGCTACTGCAAGCAGGCACTTAGCGACCTCATGTCGATAATCGATTCAGACAAGAATGTCCGTCTTGTTTTCATCGAGATCCCCATTCTGGGCCAAAGCTCGTTTGAAGCGGCACGCTGGGCGCTGGCTGCCAAAAACCAGAAGATGTATCTGGAATACCATGTGGCCCTGATGCGCCACCGTGGTGCTTTTGACGAAAACATCCTTGCCGATTACGCCAAAAAAGTCGGGCTTGATGTCGAGAAACTGAAAAAGGACAAGAGCGACCCGATTATTGACGCCATCCTTCAGGAGAACCTGAGAATGTCGACCGACTTCGGCATTTCCGGTACGCCTGCCTTTGTGGTCGGCACCAAGCTTATCCGCGGTTACATCTCGGGTGATGAAATGCGCCAAGCCGTTGTCGATGCCAGAAAGGCCAAAAACTAACCTGCAAAGGCATACAAACAAAAAAGCCGGCCATTTGGCCGGCTTTTTTCTTGTTGTAATTTATTAGTGGTAGATGGCACCGGGGATTGCGCCCAAGCTGCTCCAGCTACCGTAAGCCGAAGTATAGTAAACCGAGGGCTGCGACCATGTACCGTTCACGCTATCCGAACCTGACCATTCGCGCACGATAACCTCGCTGATCGTAACAGGCGACCATGCCCACCAGTAGCTACAGCCACCCTTACCACCACAGCTTGCCTGCAGGACGTAACCGGGCCAGCTGAAGTCGCGTCTTTCGATACGGCCGCAGTGCAGCGGAACTGTATAGGTACCTTTGTAGCGAAGGCTTGGGCCCGAGAAGATAGCCGGCTGGTAATCAGCCATCTGGCCTTCCTTGTTCATCATGATGGTCTGGACCGTTGTACCGGCGCCGCTATAGCTGCTGGTATCATAGTATGTCCATGACTTGATGTAGGCATCCGTGCCGGGGCCAGCGTAATCCGTCCAGTAGTTACAACCTTTGATGTTGCACTCTTTCCAGTTGAGCCAGACGAGGCCCGGTGTGTCGCCGCTGTTACGGACGCTGTTATAGGCGCCACCAACGTCACCGCCGTAAGAACCGCCGGGGATAAGGGTTGTGTAGTAGCCCGAACCCGCACCCAGTTCATAGGGGTACCAACCGGCTTGCTTGCTGCCATCATAAGACAGCGGGCAGTTGAGCTGGATCTCGCGTGTGCGGATCAAGCACTGGTTGGTTGCAGCAGGCACCGTAAAGGGCTGGAACTGGAAGTTAGGCGTGAAGTAGGTGAACCTGTCTGTCCAGTCAGCGGCAAAGCGCGAGCCAACGGCCGTTGTTGTACTGGTGGGGCCGTGCAGCGTCTGTTTGCTGTTAAAGTAGTTCCAGTTAAGGGTGTATGCGCCACCGCCTGTAGCATAGGTACAGCCAATGAAGCAGAAGCCGAGCATTTTGTTATACCAAGCTTCGTTGTTACCGTAGTTGGACACGTCCCTGTAATTCCATTTGCTGCCGGCCAGAGCCAGATCGGGGCCCGAAGGTGCGCCGGGAACCTGATTACAGTTGGCTACATACGTATCGGCGGAAGTACAGCTGATGGCAGGACGGCCAACCCATTTCTCGCGCTCGCCACGGTTTGTGGAGTCGCTAGAAAGAGCCACCTTCTCTATAATACGGTCTACGTAAGCGGTACCAGAAAGGTTGCTGGTAAGCGTACCCGTGGGTACCGAAAGGAAGGAACGGACTGATACCGTACCCTTTTCAACACACACGTCGCGGGTATCGGCCAGCGTGGTTTGGGCCGTATCCGTAAGGGTGCTTGTTGCTGCAGCTGCCTGCGCAACCGTACAGGAACTCATATTTTTGCCTGTGGTGTTGCGCACATCCTGACCTGCCTCGTTTTTCTTCACGACGTCGGAGGAGATGCTGGCTGTCGAGCAGTCCATTTTAAGCTGGTTTTCGAGCGTCTGTTTCAGGCTTGAGGCTGCAACATCCGCAAAGTTGTTCAGAAGAACCGAGCCCGCGTTCGTTTGCGTTGAGCTGGTTGCGGTTACGATAACGTCCGATACGCAGGCGCCAAGGCTATCCGTGCTCCAGCCCGCATCAGGGTTGGTTGCAAGGGGTACGGCGGTGTTGCCGTTGTATGTAACCATCGTGCCGTCGCTATTGAAGCTGACCTTACGGCTTTGTACCTGTGTGCCGCGCTGTTTCATGCCGCGGATATCTGTCGGGCAATCCACCGTGCGGTATTCCGTACGGGAGAGTTGCGATACGGGTGCTGCCGGACGTTCAATACGGAAGGCCAGAACAGGTGCGCCCACAGGAATGCTGATGCTTGCGCAGGAAGACGGGATGCTGACGGTTGTACCGCTCGCTGTTTCCAGTGAAGTACCGCCATTATAGGTACCTACCTGATCACCTGCTACACGCTCGCGCAGGGCGCCAATCATAGCGCCCGTATCAGTACCAATGCCTTTGGCTTTGAAATGGTTATCGCTGCCGCGACCATCGATCCAGGTGAGGTGCAGGACCTCGGTACCCGAGCCGGTGGGGCAGATCATGGATTTAACTTCGGAGCCGTTGATGTTGTTTTCGATGCCCATGTTGGCCAAGGTGACCAAATTGCCTGATGTGCTGGTAAACCATGTGGGGTCACCCACGACGCGGTTCTGGATCTGGACAGCCAGATTGCCGAGCGACGAGGCGTAAAAGTCGCCATTCAGCTTGCCTGCATCCGACACCTTGCCGGGGTCTTTTTCCTCGGGCAAACAGGCGGAAAGCGCCGTCGAGCAAAGCAATGCGATCAGCATTACGTAGTTGCGACAAAATGAAAACATATAACCCCCAAGGTCGAAAACAGTCCTACAGAGATTATTTTCATCCAAAATTATTAAAATTTGGTTCAAATCTGCTTAGAGAGCGATATTTCGGCAAAAAATAATTAATCTTCAACCATTTGACTTAATTATTGGCCGGCAAACGAATGGTGACCGCCGTGCCCTGCCCTAAACGGGAGTCGATGGAGAGGGTACCGCCATGCAGTTCGGTCAGGTCTTTCGTGATGGCCAAACCCAGACCAGAGCCTTCGTGGGAGCGGGTGAAGGCGTTTGAAACCTGTTCGAACGGTTTTGTGACATCGGCAATCTTGTGCGCGGGGATGCCGATACCCGTATCGACTACCTTTATCACTATATATTGGCCTTCTTTGGTCAGTCGGGCCTCTACGGTGCCGCCCGTGTCGGTAAATTTGACGGCGTTGGAGAGCAGATTGAGCAAAATCTGCTTCAACGCCCTACGGTCAGCCCTGATGACCACGTCTTCATCAGGCAGGGTGCAGCCCAGATTGAGACCGCCTTCCTGCGCACGCGCTTCCATCATCTGGACCGTTGTGCGGATGACTTGCGAGATATTGACGTCTTGCAGGGTAAGTTCGTATTTACCGGCTTCGATTTTCGACATGTCGAGGATATCGGTAATCAGATCCAGCAGGTGCGTGCCGCTTTCGCGGATGGCTTGCACGTAATCGAGGTAACGTTCGTTGCCCAGCGGGCCCAATATCTGTTTATCCATGAGGTCGGAGAAGCCGATGATGGCATTCAAAGGTGTCCGCAGCTCGTGTGAC
The DNA here is from genome assembly GCA_018969935.1 of Alphaproteobacteria bacterium. Lineage (GTDB taxonomy): Bacteria > Pseudomonadota > Alphaproteobacteria > Micavibrionales > UBA1664 > UBA6145. The sequence goes on from JAGWXJ010000022.1 coordinate 7,076, forward strand.
ATGTTGGCAAGGAAGCGGGATTTGGATGCGTAGGCTGCTTCCGCCTGTTCCTTGGCTTCGCGAAGGGCGCGCTCGTGTTCCTTCTGGGGGGTGATGTCCTGCATGATGCCGTAAAGGGCGACAACCTCCCCCTCGGAATCCAATTCGCAGCGGCCCTCGCAACGAATAACGCGGCTTTGGCCATCGGCCCGCAGAAGGCGGAAGTCCATGTCGTAGTCATTTTGCTGGATGATCGCGCGCTGGAAGGCCTGATACAGGCGGCCCAAATCGCGCCTGTGTACATAGGCGCTAATGCTTTCCAGCGAGGGTGTGAACGCGTCACGATTGACGCCGAAGATATTGTAGAGCTCGGAGGACCATTCGATATCGGCTGTGCCAACATCCCAGCGCCAGTGGCCCATGTGGGCAAGCGCCTGCGCCTCGGATAATTGCTGTTCGCGGCGCATCAGTTCGGCTTCATGTTTGATGGCGCCCGTTGTATCGCGGCCAAGGCAGTAAACCGTGTTACCCGCGCTTGCCAAATTCCAGCTGGTCCAGCGCGTATCGCCGCCTTTGGTCGTCAGGCGGCAGTCAAAGCGTGCCGTTTGGGACTGTGCGCCCATGAGCCCCTGTAATGTGGTGCGTACGGCGGGCCTATCGGCCATATCCACAAATTCGAGGAAGGATTTACCGATCATGCCCTGCTGGCTGTAACCGAGCATCTGGCAAAGCGAGTGGCTGAAGCGGACGACCGTGCCCTCGGCGTCCATGGTGCACATGATGTCCTGCGACATGGCAAGGAAGCGGCGGAGATCATCGGCCTTGAGGGCTGCTGCCGCGCCATCGGGGCGGTTGGCAATTTCGGACCCTATCTGGCTTATTTTCTGGCCCAGATTGCGCGCGATTGCGTCTGCTGATGCTGTCGCCATTTCAGCGATTGCGTCTGCTGATGCTGTCGCCATTTCAGAGCGTACCTGCGTGCGGGTACGCTTTTTGGGACGTGGCTTGGCTGGGGCCTGCGGCTTCATGGGCTAAGATAATAGCGCAAATACCCGGTGAACCCAAGTTTTGAAAAAGGGGTTATTTGGCCGCAGGAAAATCAGGCCGCTTCCGGTTTTTCGCCTGCTTCGGCTTCTTCCTGCGCCTTGATGGCGGCCAGCTGCTTTTCTAGCCAGTGGATGGTGTAGTTGCCGGCTACAAAATCAGGGTGCTCGACGATCCAGGCGTGAAGCGGCAGCGTTGTTTTAACGCCGTCGATCACCGTTTCATGGATGGCGCGTTTGAGGCGGCGGAGTGCTTCCTCGCGCGTTTTGCCGTGGACGATGAGCTTGCCTACCATGGAATCGTAGTAAGGCGGGATGCGGTAGCCTGCATAAATGGCGGAATCGAAACGTACGCCCAAGCCGCCAGCGGCATGGAACTGCGTGATTTCGCCCGGCGAGGGCATAAAGGTTTTCGGGTCTTCGGCGTTGATACGGATTTCGATGGCGTGGCCGCGCAGGCGCAGGTTGTCCTTTTGGACCAGCAAAGGCTCGCCTGCTGCGATGCGGATTTGTTCGGTCACCAAGTCGATGCCCGTGATCATTTCCGTCACGGGGTGTTCGACCTGAATACGCGTGTTCATCTCGATGAAGTAGAATTCGTTGTCCTGAAACAGGAATTCGAAGGTGCCGGCGCCGCGGTAACCAAGCTGGCGGACAACGCCAGCTGCCAGTGAGCCGATATATTCGCGCTGTTCGGGCGTAAGAACGGGCGAAGGGCCTTCCTCGACGACCTTCTGGTGGCGGCGCTGGATGGAGCAATCGCGCTCGCCCAGATGGATGCCGCCGCCTTTACCATCACCGAAAATCTGTACTTCGATGTGGCGCGGTTTATCGAGGTATTTTTCCAAATACATGGAATCATCGCCAAAGTTCGCTTTGGCTTCGCGGCGGGCGGTATTCCACGCTTCTTCGAATTCTTCTTCCTTGCGGATGACCTTCATGCCCTTACCGCCACCGCCTGATACGGCCTTGGTGAGGACAGGGTAACCAATTTCCTTTGCGACCTTGATGCCGTGCTCCAGCGATTCAAGAACGCCATCGGAACCGGGAACGACAGGCAGGCCCAGTTTTTTGACCGTGTCCTTGGCCATGGCTTTATCGCCCATGATGTCGATGTGCTCGGGCTTCGGACCAATGAAGGTAAAGCCGTGTTCCTCGACCATGCGGGCGAATTCAGCGTTTTCGGAGAGGAAGCCGTAACCGGGGTGGATGGCATCGGCGCCCGTGACTGCCGCGGCTGTAAGGATGGCAGGGATGTTGAGATAGCTTTCCTTGGCTGGCGGCGGGCCGATGCAGACCGATTCATCGGCCAGACGGACGGCCATTGCATTGGCATCGGCCGTGGAGTGGATGGCGACTGTCTGGATACCCAGTTCCTTGCAGGCGCGGTGGATACGCAGGGCGATCTCGCCGCGGTTTGCTATCAGGACTTTTTTGAACATCGGTAAACCTTTTTGTTTTGGCGCAGCCGCCACACCAACCCTGCGCCGATGCTGTTACTCGATAACCATCAGGACGTCGCCGAATTCGACAGGGCGTGCGTCTTCGAGAAGGACTTGCGTCACGGTGCCGCCCTTTTCAGCCTTGATGGGGTTCATAACCTTCATGGCTTCGATGATGAGCAGCGTATCGCCTGCCTTGACCTTTTGGCCAACGGCTGCGAAAGGCGGTTTGCCCGGCTCGGGGCTTAGGTAGGCGGTACCCACCATGGGCGATATAACCGCACCGGGGTGGTTAGCAGCCGAAACTGGGTGCGCGATATTGTGGGTAGCCTGTTGCGGCGCGCCCGGATCGGTAATCGGGAACACGGGGGCAGCAGCCATAGGCATGTGGGCAACGGTTGTTGCCGTGCGCGCCACGCGGATTTTACGGTCGCCATCAGCGACCTCAATCTCGGTCAGGGATGTTTCGTTCAGGAGCTCGGCCAGCTCGCGGATAGCTTCTTTATCGAAGTTCATGGTTTTCATTGCTCGCTTCTAAGTCGGACGGGTTTAGCAGTTTTGCTGTTATGCGTCAAAACGACGCGTCTTTTGATGGATTTTCAATTACTTAGCTTTTTGGCCAAAGCCTCGATAGCGACCAAATAACCAGTTGGGCCAAGCCCACATATAGAGGCGAATGCCAGTGGGGCTACATAAGAAGTATGGCGAAAACTCTCGCGGGCCATGGGGTTGCTGAGATGGACTTCAACAATCGGGCAGGAAAGCAGGCGAAGGGCGTCATGCAGGGCGACAGATGTATGGGTGTATGCACCCGCATTGACAATAACGCCCTTGAAATTGGCATCCTGCGAAGCCTGCTGGACCCATGTCACAAGCTCGCCTTCATGGTTGGACTGGCGGAAATCGCCCTTAAAGCCAGCTTTTTCACAGGCTTCGGCGCACAACTTGCCGATATCGGACAGAGAAGACGCCCCGTAAATGCCCGGCTCGCGCGTGCCCAGCATATTCAGATTGGGGCCGTTTAAAATGAGTATGGTTTTGCTCAAAGTGAGATTCCCAGAATGTTTTGGAGAGTTTCGCGCAAGGCAGACGCATTTGTAAAGACGTGGCCCATCATACCCACAGACTTTGCAGCCTCGACATTGGCGGGTACGTCATCGATAAACAGGCAGTTTTGTGCATCAAGACCGTAGCGCCTGCACAGCAAATGGTAGATACCCGGATCGGGTTTCAGCATTTTTTCGTGGCCGGATACTACAACGCCGTCAAATTCGGTCAGGGAGGGCCAGAGTTTTTGGGCATCGGCCCATTTTTCGGACGAGAAGTTGGTAATGCCGTAAACGGGAATACCCTTGGCGCGCAAAGCGGCCTGGATTTCGGGCACATCTGCTATCACGCCGCTTACCATCTCGGGCCAGCGGGTATCGTAGGCTTTTATCATTTCGGCATGTTCGGGGAACAGGCTTGTACGTGCGGCCACAGCATCGGCCCATGTGTGGAGCCCGAGATCTTGATGGCCATTCCATACCCTTGATACAACGTGCTTTAGAACAAATGCGCGCTTTTCATCATCGGGGATGAGTTTGCGGTAAAGATATTCGGGGTCCCAATCAATCAGGACCCCGCCAACATCGAATACGATTGTGGTTATGCCAGTTGCCACTAGTGTGCGTGGCCTTCAGGCATTGGTGCCGGCGCAGGGGCAGCAGGGGCCACGGGGGCCGCTTCGGCTGCAGGAGCTGGCGCTGCGGCAGGGGCAGGTGCCGTTGCCTCCGGCGTTGCTTCGGGCGTCCGGTCAATCAGCTCGGAGGGAGGCGATTCCATTTTTACGCGTTCTTCCATCTCCTCGCGGGTGGGGATGGCTTTGACGGCATCGTCCTTATCCTTGCGGAAGAAGGCCTGAATTTTTTCACGGATGCGATCGAGCGTGGATTGTTGCTTGCCTTCGCCGCCATGCAGTTTTTTTGCCTGCATGACCTTTTCGACCACGCCGCTCATGAGTTCAGGCGGGTAGAGGTTTGCGATTTTTTCGGGCGATACGATTTCAACCGCCACTGTTTTCTCGCCTGCTTTTTCAAACTGAAGCGTAAGGGGGATCGTCGTACCCTCGCTGAAGGGGGCAGTTACATCCATCAACATGATGTGGTTTTGTGCGGGTGCCAGCACCAGCGTGCCGTTGGCAGGCACATCGAGGGCATCGACGTGCTTCATGTTCATCACGCCCTGTTTATCGAGTTCAGTTGTATGGATCATGGTCGAGCCTGCAACCGATGATTTGGCGCCGATTAGTTTATCGGCAGGGCCATCATTGACGACAATCAGGAAGATACCGGCCGTCGGAATTTCAGCCACGCGGGGGAATGTTACCGCTTTTTCGATTGTAATGGCGTCTGCAGCCATGGCGGGCACGGCAAGCAGGCACAAAAGCAGGGCGGTTAGAAAACGCATTTTTGTATCTCCTTCAAAAGCAAATCCGGCGGCCATCATAAGACTGCCGCCGGATGTTTTAAACAGTAATTTTGCCGCCCTGCCCCCTTTTGGGCTACTGGATGGCCTGCAACATGATTTCGGGCGTCAGTATCTGGGGCAACACCACAGGTTGAGGGCGTTTACCGGTATCGGGGCTGGGGGCCGCAAAGTAGACGTAAAGCGGTACGCCCGTGCGCCCGTAGCTTTGCAGGAAGCTCGTGATAGATGGGTCCTTGTTGGTCCAGTCACCTTTGAAATAGGTGACATTCAGCGCCTTGAAGTGCTCGCGTACGTCCTGCGTATCCAGCGTTGTTTTTTCGTTTACAAGGCAGGTGATGCACCACGAGGCCGTCATGTTGACGAAGATGGGACCCTTGCCGTCGTTAAGCGCGTGGTCGAAGGATTCCGTATTGAAGGCCTTGTAATTGTGCTTAACCATCGCCTCTTCCATTTTTTCGACGGGAACAACCATCGAGAGGGAGCCAAGCGTGATGCACAACAACGCCGTGCCTACAACCGTGAGCAGGCCACGCGTTGCCTTGAGTTTTGGCTGAAGGTCAAGGAGCCAGATGGCAAACGCAAGCATGACCATGCCGCCCAATGTCCAGCCCACCGCCTCGGATGCGCCTTGCTGGGCCACGACCCACACAAGCCATACGGCCGATGCAAACATGGGGAATGCCAGCAATTGCCTGAAGGTCACCATCCAGGCGCCGGGGCGCGGCAGGATTTTTTGCAAGGCAGGCACAAAGCAGAGCAGGCAATACGGCACAGCCAGCCCCACACCAACCATGGCAAAGATGGAAAGCGCAACAGGCATGGGCTGCACCAGTGCCGCCCCCAAGGCCGTTGCCATGAAAGGCGCGCTGCACGGTGTTGCGACCAACGTTGCCAGTACGCCAGTAAGAAACGATGTAACAAGCGGATGGTGTTTTTCAGCCAGCAGTACCTCGCCACCAAAAGCGATCCGAAGATCAAAGACACCGGCTAGGTTGAGGCCCACGATAAACAGCAACCATGAAAGGCCGGCCACGATAGCGGGGTTTTGTAACTGGAAGCCCCAGCCGAGTTGTTCACCTGCCGCACGCACCGCATAAAGGGCGCCCCCAAGCACCACAAACATGCTGACGACGCCAAGCGCATAGAGAATGCCCGATAGTTGCGCGTGCGTGCGCTCACCCTTTGGAAGCGACACCAAATGCAGCGCCTTCATGGACAGGACGGGGAACACGCATGGCATGAGGTTGAGAATAAGGCCGCCAACGAACGCGAACAAAAGTATCAGCGGCACAGACGCATCGGTTTGCGGCATGCGTGCGGGTGTACCCATGACGGATGCCGAAAGCTGCGTGATGGAGCCGCTGACAACAACCGATTCATCACCGTTGTTCAGAATATACGTACCTTCCGAGAGTTTGCTGACATCGCGCGTATCGGCGCGGCCCTGACGAAGGGTGAGCGTGCGGGTGGATGGTTCGTAGGAAGCAGACTGGTCGGTTGCGTTTTCAATGTAGCCCCATTCGTAGGGGAACCAGACTGTGCTTTCGGGGTCCGAGGCAAAAGCGTTTGCTGTAGCAGGGAGCGTAATGCGCACACGCACTTCATCGGCATCAACTTCCGTAACCGTGTGCCAATCGCGCACAACGGGAATGGCTGCTGCCGCCGTTTCAAACAGATCGGTGTTAGCGGCACCAGCAGAGGCCGCCACGGGAATATCAAGCGCGATTGCATGGGTTTCAGGGATGCAAATTTCATCGCAGACAAGCACGTTTGCCTGCCCCTTGATTGTCATGGTGCTGCCCAGCGCATCGGAGAGAATGGTGGGTACCTTTACGTCGGTCAGGATGACGGCGTGGTTGTGGTAGCCGAAGTTCATGAGCGGGCCGTAGGGAATACGCTCTGGCGTGGGCCACATCACGGGGGCAGGCTCCATCCCCTCCGGCAGTTGCCATTTGATTTTCATGGCTTCGCCGGAATCGCCGGGGTTGGTCCAGTAGGTGTGCCAGCCATCGGCCACCACCTGTTCGATTGCTATACGCAAGGTCTGGCCCGGCACTGCTGCCGTTTTGTCGGCGTAAAGCCTTAGCATCACTTTGTCGCCCGTTTCCTGCGCGAGTGCGGCCGTGTTGAGTACAAAAAGCAGAAGGAGAGAGAGAATGATGCGTGACATATATATAGGTATCCCCAGTAAAGGCTTAGGACTTCCTGATATATACGCGTCTTAGGGCCTAAAGGCTACGCGGCTGACTGCATTTTTTTGATGGTGCCGGTTGTCGAGAACCCTTCCTCGAGGTCAATCAGCACTACTTGCCCGCCGTAGGATTGGACGAAATCGGCCCCTACGACCTTATCAACCGTGTAGTCCTTACCCTTGAAAATCATATCGGGGCACAGGGCTTTCATAAGCTCCAGCGGAGTATCCTTTTCATCGGCATTTTCGCCAAACATGACTACAGCATCAATACTGCCCAACGCCGCAATAACGGCAGCGCGGGCAGCAGCAGGGTTTACGGGGCGCGATGGGCCCTTGAGGCGGCTGATAGACGCATCGGTATTAAGACCCAACACCAGCTTGTCACAAGCAGCGCGGCAGCGGTCCAGCATCATGACGTGGCCCTGATGCAATATATCAAAGCAGCCGTTGGTAAAACCGACCTTCAGGCCCTTGGCTTTCCAGCGGTCAACCTGTGCACGGGCATCGGCCCATGTGAGGACAGGCGCGAATGTACGCCCTGAAGCATGGCTGTCGGTACCGGTGCCTACCAGCGCCTCGGCCAATTCATCCGGCTGGACGGTTGCCGTGCCTACTTTTTCAACCACAAGGCCAGCGGCCAGATTGGCAAGGGCAGCGGCCTCGGCCAAATGGGCGCCGTTGGCAAGGGCGGCAGCGGTGACCGCCACGACAGTGTCGCCCGCGCCCGATACATCAAATACCTCGCGCGCCTGAGTTTTAAGGTGTGTTGCTTCATCGCGGGCAATAACGGACAGGCCGTCCGCCGAGCGCGTGGCTATGACTGCCTTAACGCCAGCATCGGCAATCAGTGTGCGGGCAGCAAGTTCGATATCGGAATCCGTTGCTGTTGGCATACCGCGCGTGGCCTCGCCCAATTCCTTGCGGTTGGGGGTAATAACGGTGGCGCCACGGTAGCGTGTATAATCATGCCCTTTGGGGTCAACAACCACTGGAATGCCTGCTTTTGTAGCAGCATCAATAAGGGACTGGATGAGGCGCGGCGTTAAAACGCCTTTGCCGTAGTCTGACAATATGAGGGCTTTAACCCCCTTCAGGGCATCCTGTGCGGCTTTTAGAAGCGCATCCTCGATAGCGGGAGGTACGGGTTTGGTATCTTCCACATCCACGCGAAGGACATGCTGGTGGCCTGCCACATAGCGCGTTTTGCTGATTGTGGGGCGCGAGGGATCGGTCACAAGGGTGAATTTGATGCTGTTACCCAAAGCCGCTTCCAGTTTCGGGCGGTCTTCATCCTGCCCCGCCACGGAAACAAGCCTTACATCGCAGCCCAGCGAGGCCAAATTGGAAGCCACATTACCTACCCCGCCAGCCATGGACGTTGCATGTGATTGAAGAAGGATAGGCACCGGCGCCTCGGGTGACACGCGGTTGACCGCCCCGTAGATAAAGTTGTCCAGCATGACGTCACCCACACAAAGGACGGGTGTTTTGGACATGTTTTTTAGGATCTGGGGGTGGTTTTTGGTGTGAGGCATGCCCTATGACCTACTTTTTTTTGCCCTGAAAGGCAAGGAATTCCTTGGTTCCGTAACTTTTTTAATCAATTTCTTAAAATCACCTATTGTTTTCATAATTTGGTAACCGCTCTTATGTATATTGACTTTATGAAAACAAGCGGTCGGGATTGGCCCTACCGGACAAGCGGCAAAAAACAGCCAAAACAAGAAGAACAAGGCGATAAGAACCATGACGCAGGCTAAGAAAACAAAAACGGGTGTGCTTTCTACCCTCAAGGCCAATCTTGACCGCAACCGCTTGGGCGAACTTCTGGTCGCCAATGGCACCATTACCTCGCAGCAGCTTCTTGAAGCCCTGCACATGCAAAAGCAAACCGGCTTTGCGCTTGGTACGGTACTTAAAGAAAAAGGACTGATTACAACCACTGGGCTTCGCGCAACGCTCTTCCAGCAAATGGCGTTTCGTGCGCTTGCAGCCGGTGTTGCGTTTGTTATCGGTTTCTCGGCGCTTGGTATCCATACGGCCCGCGCTACTTCCTCCACACAGGAAAGCATTTATACGGCGCGTAAAAGCATGCCAGAAGATTACCAGCCTGTATCGCTGACGCGTGAAGCACCCAAAGTCGCTTCCACCAGCAGCTACGAGCCCCTGTTTGGCACCGGCGAAGTACGCTCGGCCGATATCAGCCCCTTTACGAAATGGACGGGTATCATGGCCCGCCTGAACCCCACAAGCGCACCCCTGCCTGCAGCCCTTGGCGCCAAGGCCGGTGCCAGCGAACTTGAGAAAGTTGAGGCGGTGAACGCGTATTATAATAAGGTCCGTTACATCGAAGACAAAAACAACTTCGGCAAAAGCGATTATTGGGAAACGCCCGTAGAATTCACGAGCCGCGGCGGTGACTGCGAAGACTTCGCGATTGCCAAGTATGCCGCCCTCAAGGCCCTCGGCTTTTCGGAGAGCCAACTGCGCCTTGCCATCGTGCAGGACACATGGAAAGGCCTGCCCCATGCCATCCTGATTGTATATACGGCTGACGGCGCCAAGTTTCTTGATAACCAGTACAAAGACGTGAAGGACGTTGCCGGCTTTGACCGCTACCGCCCCGTCTATTCCATCAACCGTACCGGCTGGTGGCGCCACACGAGCTAATCAAAAAGAATAGAGTTGAACGGATAGGTTTTATTTCAGGCCGCAGTACCGCCTCGGTAACCCTTGGGTTATCGGGGCGGATTGCTATATGATTGTCCTATGAGTCACGACCACTCCCATCATGGCCCCGCCTGCCACCACAACCACAACTTCGACGGTATGTCGGATGACTACAAGCGCCGGCTATGGGTTGTGATTGCCATCAACGCCATCATGTTCGTGGTCGAGCTGGTTGCGGGTTCTATTGCAGGCTCGCAGGCCTTGCAGGCCGATGCCCTTGATTTTCTGGCCGATACGCTGACATACGGCGTGAGCCTTTACGTGATCGGGATGCCGCTGGCCATCCGCTCGGGTGCGGCGCTTGCCAAAGGCATATCACTGACCCTCATGGCCTTGTGGGTTTTCGGGACGACGCTGTATCAGGTGTTTGTACTCCATGTACCCAGCGCGCCTGTCATGGCCGGCGTTGCCGTGGCCGCACTGATTGCGAATGCCGCCAGTGTGCTGCTGCTTGTTAAATACAAGGACGGCGATGCGAATGTGAAATCCGTCTGGCTTTGTTCGCGTAATGACATGATAGGAAACATTATAGTTGTCGCGGCTGCGGCAGGCGTGTGGGGTACAGGTACCGCATGGCCTGACCTGATTGTTGCAGGCATCATGGCTGGGCTGTTCCTTTCCTCGTCACTACGCATCATCACGCAATCTCTGGCTGAAAGGCGCGCCCGGACATGAATTTATGGCTGCGCCTTTTATGGTTGATACTGACGGCACCGTTCAGGCCACGGCTTGTATTGCCGCAGGATGTTTCGCGCTTACGCCTGCGTGTTTGGCCCAACGACCTTGATACCAACCTGCATATGAACAACGGTCGGTATTTTACCGTGATGGACCTCGGGCGCATGGACCTGATATTCAGGACAGGTTCGTGGGCCGTTATCAGAAAGCGCATGTGGGCACCTGTGCTTGGGGCCGCAAAAATACGGTACCGGATGCCGCTGGATGTTTTCCAGCCATTCGACCTCGAAACGCGTGTGTTGTGCTGGGATGACCAGTGGTTTTTCTTTGAGCAACGTTTTGTACTGGTAGACGGCCCCAAGGCAGGTGCCGTGGCCGCCATAGCCATTTTGCGCGGGGGGTTTTATGACAGTGCCGCCAAGAGGCCTGTGCCTTCGGCCGAGGCCCTCGAAATACTTGGCATTTCAGGGCCCTCTCCTGTAGAACCTGCGCATATCACCGAATGGAAACGCGCGGAAGCCGCGCTGAAAGATGTAACTGCATGACCCCCTCCGCACGGCTTCAGGCCTCTATCGAGCTATGGGATAAAATCTGGACGTCGGGTGTACCGATGGACACCATTTGCGGTGATTACTTCCGCGTGCGCCGTTACATCGGGTCATCCGACCGCAAGGCCGTTGTGGAACGCGTTTACGACATGATGCGTACCTATGCGCGTTGCGGCTGGTGGCTACGCCATGTGCACGCCCTTGATACGCCGCGCACACGCGCTATTGCATCACTAGCCTTGATAGACGGTACGCCGCGCCCGCATATCCATGACCTGTTTAGCGGCTCGCGCCATGCACCGGGTGTACTTGATATCCTTGAGAGCAAAGCCGTGGATGCCCTTGCGGGCCATACGTTAGAACACCCAGAGATGCCTGAAGACGTGCGCGCCGAATGCCCCAAGGAAAGCTTTGGCAAACTGAAGGCCCTTTACGGCAAGGATTTTGCCAGCGAAATGGAAGCAATGCTGGAGCCTGCCAGCCTTGATATCCGCGTCAATACCATCAAGACGGAACGCGATTCCGTTTTGAACGGGCTTAAACGCCACGGCATTGAAACGACCGCAACACCGTTTTCGCCAGTCGGATTACGCGCCGAAAAACGTGTACACCTTGCCGATACAAAACTTTTGCAACAGGGCGTGATTGAAATTCAGGATGAAGGCTCGCAGCTGATTGCCCTGCTTTGCAATGCCAAGCCCGGGCAACAGGTGCTTGATGCCTGCGCAGGGGGCGGCGGCAAAACTCTGGCCATTGCCGCTGAAATGAAGGGCAAGGGCCGCGTAGTTGCGATGGATAACAGCACGGCGCGCCTCATGCGCGGCAAGCCCCGCTATGTGCGCGCCGGTATTCACAACGTGGAAGCGCGGTCACTGGAAGATGAAAACCAGCGCAAGTGGCTAAAGCGGCAGAAGGATAATTTTGATGTCGTGCTTGTGGATGCGCCTTGCACATCATCGGGCACGTGGCGCCGCAACCCCGATTTGCGCTGGCGCAGGCATGGCCCCACGATGGAAGAGATACTGGAGATGCAAACCCAGATCCTCGACCGCTTCCAGAAAGCCGTGAAAGTGGGCGGCAGGCTGGTTTATGCAACGTGCTCGCTGTACCGCGAGGAAAACGAGCACCAGATTGACGCTTTCCTGAAAAAATACCCTGATTTCAAAGTGATACCGATAGCCGAGGCTTGGGCCGAGGCCGGCCTTGGCGGTACATGCCCGTGCGAAGGGCCTTATATGCGCCTCTCCCCCAAACAATCGGGTACGGACGGGTTTTTTGCGGCTGTTCTGCAAAAAGCAGCTTAAAATTTGATTTTCCGTAACTTTTATGGATATAAACCTACAGGCCCCTATTCCGGAGGCCGTAACGGGAATCTGAATATATGTCCAACAGACAACTTGCCGATACTGTTTCGCTGAAACGTATTGCCGGCCTTTGTGTAACTTTTGACCGCGCCTGCCTTGCATGGGGCATGCTGGAAACTGCAGAAGAGCGCATGCAGCTCTGAAAGTTCCAACCGAAGTGCGACGGTTAAGCTGCGCACGATAATGGTTCACCCAAGCCCTGTAAATGCGCATCGAACACTTCCTTCGGCGTCCGATACCCGAGGCACTTTCTCGGCGTTGTGTTGGCGACCTCGC
>JAGWXJ010000159.1 GCA_018969935.1 Alphaproteobacteria bacterium
GTTATACCATCAAGGGTGCTCAAAAACTGCTTAAAGGCCAATCCAAAGGTGCAATCGCGGCAGCCCATGCTGCTACCGAAGCCGCCGAGAAGGCCCGCCACACGGCGCAAAACGCCGCGCCTGTTACGGCTGCTGCCAAGCCCGTCGAGCAAAAGCAGCCTGCTGCCGACCTTCCGCCCGCGGTTGTCGAGCTGCTGCAAGGCATGCTTTCGGACCTCAAGGACCTGCGCGCCATGGTCGTCAACCAAGACGCCGCATGACACAAGTTTAACATCGATGTTCCTTTAAAAGGCCCGCAAACAGCGGGCCTTTTTGTGTTAGAACTTTCATATGAAGGAATCGCACGACAAACCGATGGGCATTACCGACACGCTGGCTTTTGCGTGGCGGATCGTGCGCGTGCGCAAGCCGATGTTCTGGACCATGCTGATTTGTGCGGCGATGTTCTCGGCTGTCGAGGTGGCTTTGCCCATACTGGGCAAGACGCTGTTTGACGGGATTGCTGCTTTTGGTTCGGCTGATTCCATATCCATCGATATGGTGTGGCGCCTCACGTTCATCTTCTTCGGGTTCCACTTCGCGTTCTGGCTGTTCCGGTACGGGATGTTTTATGTGTGGATCCCGTTTTCGGTTGCGTATATCCGCGAGCTTGTGCAGGTGGGCTTCGAGCGCGTGCTCAAGTTTTCAACGGCGTGGCACAACGATACGTTTACCGGCGTGACGGTGCGCAACCTTACGCGCGGCATGTGGGCGCTGGATGGCATCCTTGAACTTTGCATCACGCAGTTTTTCCCGACTTTTCTGGTTATTCTTGGTACGGCGATTTATCTTTCGGTGTCGGGCCATCCGCTGATGGGCGGCGCGCTTGCCATCTTCCTTGTCACGTTCATGGCGGTTACCGGCACGATATCGCTTAAGATTGTCGCCCCGTTGAACCAAGCATCCAACGAGGCGGATTCCCGTGTGGGCGGGCTGATTGCCGATGCCGTTACATGTATTGCCGCCATCAAGGCGTTTGGCATGGAGCGGGAGGAGGCCGCGCGCATCCGCGAAGGGATGGATGTGTGGCAGGCGCGCAAATTCAAGGCGTGGTATGCCGCGACAGGCAACGGCGTTTTGCAAACCACGCTGACATTCTTTTTGCGCGTCGGGTTCGTGTTTGCGGCTGTTTACATGTGGACGAAGGGGCAGGCCAGCCTTGGCGATATTTTCTTTGTCATGTCGATATCGGCTGTCATCAATTCGTACTTGCGGGATTTTGGCAGCCAGTTGCGCACGCTGCAAAACCATATCAACGACCTAGACCCCGTGGCCGCCTACATGGAAATGCAACCCGCGATTACGGATGCGCCCGATGCACCGGCGCTGGCTGTTACGGGTGGCGAAATCGTTTTCGAGGATGTGACGTTTGGTTACAAGCACGGGCTTGCGCCTTTGTTCAGCGGCCTCAGCATTACCATTCCTGCGGGCAAGACGGTGGCGCTGGTCGGGCGTTCGGGGTCCGGGAAATCCTCGTTCATCAAGCTTGTCCAACGGCTGTATGACGTGCAGGGCGGGCGCATTTTGATTGACGGGCAGAACGTGGCCGGTGTTACGCAGGAGAGCCTGCATAAATCCATTGCGCTGGTGCCGCAGGACCCTGTGCTGTTCCATCGTACCCTTGCCGAGAACATTGCTTACGCAAGGCCCGATGTGCCTATGGGGGTTATCCGCGAGGCGGCGCATGATGCAAACATCGATGACTTCATCATGACGTTGCCTGAAAAATACGAAACGCTGGTGGGTGAGCGCGGCGTGAAGTTATCGGGCGGGGAGCGCCAGCGTGTGGCTATCGCGCGCGCGATTGTGGCGCAGCGCCCCATACTGGTGATGGACGAGGCGACAAGCTCGCTCGATTCCGTATCGGAAGAAGCCATACAAGGCGCCCTAGACAGGCTTACGCGCGGGCGTACAACCCTTGTGATAGCGCACAGGCTTTCGACCATCCGCCGCGCGGACCTCATACTGGTTTTTGAAGAAGGCCGGATTGTAGAGCAGGGGCCGCACGAGGCGCTTTTGGCCCAAAACGCCACTTATAGAAAGCTTTATGATGCCCAAGTCGGCGGACTGATTGTGTAGGGCATTAATGCTTTGCTAACCAAAATTAGATAAAATTTTAAGGATTGGCGGGAGAGGTATCCATGAAAAGCATTCTTAAAACAGCGCTTTTGACCACGGCATTGGCTATCATTCTGTGCGGGCCTGCGCACGCTGCGGAAAGCGGCACGGCGAACGGCATCTTCGGGATGCAGCAAGGCACCACGAGCCAGAGTAAACAGAGCGTAAAACGCATGGATGCTGACCAGCGCGCCAAGCTTTGGGACAGCCTATCCGATGCGCAAAAAGAGCGAATTTTAGCCAAGCGGGCCGCCAACAAGGAGCGCCATGACCGCTGGACCAACCTGACAGACAGTGCGAAGGCCAAAGCGGATGAGGATGCGGGCAAGCCTTTTAGCATCCAGATCGGCAGTGATGGCAACGCAACGGAATCAACGCGCGAAAAAGTGCAGGCACTGACCCCCGGTGATAACGGCCTCGAGCGTGCGGAAGCATTGGCAAACTGGAAAGAGCTAAGCCCTGACCAGAAACATTTTGCTTTGGTGGAAGCCAAAAAGAAGTGGGATAGCCTGACCAAGGAAGAGCAGACACAAATGCGTACTTTCCTTGCCTATGAAAAGGCCAGAGGGAATGCTGACGGTGTGTTTGGCGGCGCGCTTGGTGTCAACGGCAATTCCCAAGGAATGGCCGGCAACACCGCGGCCCCAAAACCCTTTATTGGCGATGCCGGGCAAAATTCAGGCGGCGGTATCGTACGTGCGCCAATTGCCAATACGGCGGATATCCCCGCCGATGTAAAGCCTTTGGGCGTGCCAAGCGATAACAGTACATCCGCCGGCCTTTTGGAGCCGCCTGTAGCACCGATTGCCAATACGGCCATACAGCACCCTGTGGCCAGCCCGCAGTCTTTAACAAGCAGGGGGTTTGCACCTACCGCCAATGTACAGACTCAAACGAGGCCGGTGACCAATGTGACTGCCAGCGGCGGGCGTGAAGCCCCGCAATACGGAACCCGCGGGCGCGGCCCCGTAACCGGCGTAAGCCGTACATACAGAGGCACCACCAGCGGCTACAGTTACAGCCAGTTTGGCCCCGGCGGCGCCCTAAACCGTTAACTTTTAAAGCAAGTGTTGCAGTTTCGTGCGGGGGTGGGTATAACCG
>JAGWXJ010000023.1 GCA_018969935.1 Alphaproteobacteria bacterium
GCAATGCGCGGCGGCATGATCATGCCGTCATCATCCCCGTGCACCATGATAAGCGCACCGATGATACGGCTGCTGAAGGCCCACGAAGTCGTATGCGCAAGGGCCTCTTTACCTTCTTTGTCCTGAAACTTGATACCGCAACTCTTGGCAAAATTCTGGCCAAGGTCATGCGTGGTAGCCGCCTGAAGCGCCTTGCCGTCCTGCATCAGCGTTTCAATGCAATAGGTTTCATCGGCACCGGGGAAACGCTCCTCGGGGGTCTTGATACCCTTGATACCGGGGATGGCCAGATAATCGCGGAAGAAACGGTCATACATATCAAGGATGGTAAGGCAGTCCTTCTCGGCGCCCTCGTGATCGGCAAAGGCGCAATGCCCCTCGTGCCAGAAAAATTCCGAAGTACGCAGGAACATGCGTGTGCGCA
Organism: Alphaproteobacteria bacterium; assembly: GCA_018969935.1. Classification (GTDB taxonomy): domain Bacteria; phylum Pseudomonadota; class Alphaproteobacteria; order Micavibrionales; family UBA1664; genus UBA6145. Next base: position 425 of record JAGWXJ010000023.1, read on the forward strand.
TCTCCCAGCGCATGACGCTGCACCACTGGTTCAGCTTCAAAGGCAAATCGCGGTAGGATTGCACCCAGCGCGACATGGAATCCCCGATGATCGTTTCGGATGTCGGGCGCACCACATACGGCTCCTCAAGTTCGGCAGAAGGCGCGGGGCGTAAGCCGGGCCCATCGGGGTTTGCCTCAAGACGGTGGTGGGTTACAACTGCGCATTCCTTGGCAAAGCCTTCAACGTGCTCGGCTTCCTTCGCAAGGAAGGACACGGGAATAAGCAGCGGGAATGCGCAGTTCTGGATACCGTAATCCTTCAGCCACACATCAAAAATACGCTGCATGTTCTCCCACAGCGCAAAGCCGTAGGGCTTGATGGTCATGCATCCGCGTACGGCCGAATTTTCAGCCAGATCAGCCGCCTTGATGACGGATTGGTACCACTGCGGAAAATCCTCCGCGCGCGTGGGCGTAATCGCTGTCTGGGGCTTTTTTTCTGCTTTTTGTACTGCGGCTGTCATTTTTTGCCTTCCATTTTTTGCGTGTGTTCGCGGCAATACCCTTCAACGGTATTGGTAATGTCCTTGCCGTTATAAAGGAGCTGCCCGCCTTTGTTTACGGTCAGAGTGCCAATAGTGGCCTTGCCTTCTGTGGCATTGATGCCAAGCGCCTTCATAACGTCTACGGCAATCGGCACCTGTATCTGCTCGGGTACTTCAAAAGGCATGTTGTTGTATACATCGGCGGGGGCAACGGGGTTGCCGTACGCATCCACGCCTGCCTGATACTCGGCACTTTTAACCTTCTCGCCCATGATATCCGCCGTCTGGCATATCATCAGGGCTTGGTCTTCAGCCGTAAGCGGCTTGCCATCATCGGCTGCAGGCGCAGGCATTTCCATTGCCTTGTCGGATTTGCCTGCTTCCATGGCAGGCATCAGTGGCTCGATTTCGATTTTTTCAGGCCCCTTTGCCAGCGCAACCGCAGGCAAGGCAATCAGCAGGGCAACAAGGGCAAGGCGGCGCATAAAAAATCTCCAATCAGTACTGGACCGCATCCCCCATGGCGCGGAAATCCACTACGTCATAATAAAACATAAGCTGCACAATACCCCAGATAATGGCCGAAATTATGGTCGTGGCAAGGGCCTTGCGCTTTAGGTTCGGGTTAACGGGGGCACCCACCACGCCCGTTTCAGGCGTATCAGGCTGGCGCACCCCCCACGGCAACACGGCAAACAGCACGGTCCACCAGATACAAAAATAAACAACGATGCCCGATACAACGCCCATGGTTACACCAATGCAATATGCGCGCTCACAAGCGGCTTGATATCATAACGGTCACGGAAGAACTTGCGGGCCGCTGCACGCACCGCCTCCACGCCCGCCTCCTCGGACAATCGTTCCGGCTTGGACAACCTTTCAAACTTATCGGCAAGCAAATCCTCAAGCTCGGCCAGCTTGTCGGCATCGCCTTTGCTTTCAGGGTCAAGAAGGCCAATCGCGCTTACCTGCAAATCCAGCAAATCACCGTCCTGCCTGTCAGCTGTAACGGATATGAATACCGCCCCGTTAAAGCTCATCTTCCTGCGCTCGAGGATCGGCATGCTATCGGCTGCCACAAGGCGGCCAAGGTCAATTGCCTTGAAGTTCAGCATGTAGTGGCGCACAGGCTCCACACCCTCGGGCGTTATGCGCAACATCTCGCCGTTTGCGGGTATATGCACATTGGCAATCTGCTTTTCACGCGCAAGGCTGGCATGTGCCTCCATCTGCGTGCGCTCGCCGTGGACCGGTATGGCAGTCGTTGGCCGTAACCAGTCCATCATCTGCGCAACATCGTCACGGACAGGGTGGCCGGATACATGCACGCACGCATCACGGTCCGTCACGATTTTGATACCCATCAGCAACAGATTGTTCTTGATGTCGTTGATCTCGGCTTCGTTGCCGGGAATGGTGCGGGATGAAAAAATAACAACATCATCCTGCTTCATTTTGACTGCTGGATGCATGGACCGCGCTACGCGCGATAGCGCCGCGCGCGTTTCCCCCTGCGAACCCGTCAATATCAACACCACCTTGTGGTCAGGCATATCAGCTGCGTCATCGGCTGATATAAAGCGCATACCGTCATCAATGTAGCCCGTTTCACGCGCGCACTCGACCATCGTATTAAGGCTACGCCCCACAAGGGCAACCTGCCGCCCGCAGGCGCGTGCCGCACGATGGATGCTGATGATACGCCCGACATTGGATGCAAACATCGTAATCCCGATTTTGCGCGGCGCGGTTTTAAAAACCTCCGTAAGCCCCTTCTCGACATCGGCTTCCGAGTGATGCTTCTTGCGCACATCGGCGTTCGTGGAATCCCCCACATAGGCCATGACACCGGCATCCCCCAGCGCCCTGAATGTAGCGGCCTCGGTTTTAATGCCCAGCACAGGCTCTTCATCAATGCACCAGTCACCCGTATGCACGATGCGCCCCACAGGGGTTTCAATGGAGAGCGCATGGCTCTCGGGGATGGAGTGCGCAACAGGAATGTACGTAACCTTCCACTCAGCCATCTCGATGGGCTTGCCCGCATCGACAACGATAATCTTTGGCTGCTCGCCTTTGAAGTGGTGCTCCTCCAGCTTGCGGCGCAACAGGGCAGCCGTAAACGGCGTTGCATAAATCGGGCATTTCAGTTGCGGCCAAAGCCACGCAACGGCACCAATATGGTCTTCATGCCCATGGGTAATAATCAAGCCTTTAAGCCTGTCGCGCTGCTCGGCAATCAGCGTGGCATCGGGCATGATGATATCAACACCCGGCAGTTGCTCGTCGGCAAAGGCCATGCCGCAATCAACGGCAATCCAGCTGCCGTTGCATCCGTACAATGTGAAGTTGGCTCCAAACTGGCCACAGCCACCAAGTGGCAAAAACAACACGCCCTTTTTATCAGGTACTGGTAACTGTTCGCTCATGCCACTGCCTTTACGTGTTTGTTACGGGCATGGAATAGCTGCAGGCCCTGAATGGTAAGCATCTCGTCGGTTTTATCGACACCGCCGATACTGCCCTCGAATATCGGCGCAAGCCCGCCCGTGACAAGGATGAAGGGTTTGAAGTTGTTTTCATCCGACAGGCGCCTGATAAGCCCCTCGATCATGGAAACATAACCCCAGAAAATGCCCGAGCGCATGGCCGATATGGTATCGGTGCCCGTAACCTTGGCAGGCTTCATGATGTCTATTTTGGGCAGCTTGGCTGTCGCCATGTGCAGCGCATCGGCTGATTGGTTGATACCGGGCGCAATAATACCGCCGATATACGCGCCGTTAGCATCAATCACCTCAAGCTTCGTCGCAGTCCCGAAATCGATGATGATCATGGGCGTCTTGTACTGCGCCGTTGCCGCCATCACGTTGACCACGCGGTCGGCGCCAAGGCTTTCGGGGTGAGGCAGCAAAATGGTCAGGCCATGGCTTGTACCGGCATCCCCCACAAACAGCGGCGTCTTTTTGAGGTAGGTCTGGCAAAACTTGCGGAAGTGCAAATTGGCGCTCGGCACCACAGAGCCGATGACAACATCCGTGATATCGGCAAGGCCCAGCCCCCCCTGTTGCAACAGGGGCAAAAGCCATGCGGCATACTCGTCGGCGGTACGCGCGGCATCGGCCTTGATACGCCACACGCGCACAGGCGTTTGCGCATCCTTGCAGACGGCAAAAACGGTATTGGTATTTCCGGCATCAATGGCCAAAAGCATGGCTAATTCCTTAGACTACGGCAGGCACTATGGCAACCATTACGATACCCTGAAATGCACGGCCCCGCTGCTGATGGTACGGCTATTGCCCGCAGGCTCCTTCAGTATCAGGTTGCCGTCATGGTCTATGGCCTCGAAAACCCCTTCGACCTTGCGCTCGGCCATTCGGGCCGTCACGGGTTTACCGACCCCGTAAGCCTGCTCAAGCCAGCGGGTACGGATAGGCATAAACCCCTGCGTAAGCCACACCCCGTAAAGCGCGCCCAGATGCCCAAGCAAGGCATCACGCACCTCATCAAGCGGGGCATCGCTATACTGGCTGATGGCTGTACCACCCTCGGGCGCAACAGCCACATTCACACCTATTCCTGCTGTCAGATAGTCAGGGGTGTCACCCTGCCCGCTGCGCATTTCAAGCAAAATGCCGGCTATCTTCTTTCCGTCCACCAGCACGTCATTCGGCCATTTAAGGCCGATGGCAGCCTTGGGCACCCCGCACGTAACCAGTGTGTCAGATAGCGCAACCGCACACACAAAACTCATTTGCGCGCAAAACCGCGTTGCCACCTGCGGCCTGAATAGCGTGGTTGTATAAAGGTTGCCCTCGGGGCTGGTCCATGTATTCCCGAAGCGGCCGCGCCCCGCCGTTTGTATACCGGCTTGCACGACCGTACCCTCGGGGGCACCGGCCTCGGCCAAACGCTGCGCTTCATCCATCGTGCTTGGAAGCGACGGGTGGAAAACAATGCGCGGTATAAAGGACATACCCTAGTTCAGAAGGCCAGCCGTGGCGTTGGCCGTCCATACCGTCAGCTGGTCGGGGAATACGATAAAGCCGGCCAGAAAGATCACGCTCGCAGCCAGCACGGCATACGTTGCAGGGCAAAAATGCAGCGTGGGCTTGTGCTCCTCGGAAGGTTCTTCAAAGAACATCACGCGGATAACGTTAAGATAATACCACGCAGCCACCACCGACGTCAGCACGCCAAACACGGCCAGCACATACGCATGGGCCGCAACAGCCGCCTGAAATACCGCGAACTTCCCGAAGAAGCCCGCCATAGGCGGAATACCCGACATCGAGAACATGACGATAGCCAAAGCATAAGCAACCACAGGATGCGTTTTGGATAGGCCGGCAAGGTCGGCAATCTTTTCAACGGCTGCACCATCACGGCGCAACAGCAAAATGACTGAAAAAGCCGCCGTCGTCATCACCATGTAAATGGCCATATAAAGCAGCACAGACGAAAGGCCGAGATGCGTACCAGCGGCTATACCGACAAGCGCATACCCGATATTCCCGATGGACGAATACGCAAGCAGGCGCTTGATGCTCGTTTGTACGATGGCCGCAAAGGCCCCCACGGTCATGGATGCAGCGGCAATAATACCCACAACAGGCAGCATGTCGGAAGCCAGCGGGCCAAACGGGCCGGTCACAAGGCGCATAAGCAGCACAATCGCGGCCACCTTGGGCACAATGGCAAAGAAGGCCGTAACGGATGTCGGCGCGCCTTCGTAAACGTCAGGCGTCCACATATGGAACGGTACGGCCGATACCTTGAAGGCAATGGCACTGATAATCAAAATCATGCCGAACAGCACAACCAGCGATGCAGGGCCGGGTACAGCCGCGGCACTCAGGGTTGCCTTGATAACGTCGAATTGCAACGTGCCCGTATAGCCATAAATGAGGGACGAACCGAACAGCAGCATCCCCGATGAAATGGCACCAAGCACGAAGTACTTAAGGCCCGCTTCCGATGCGCGGTTGGAATTACGGTCAAAAGCGGCAAGCACATAAAGCGAAAGGGACGAAAGCTCGAGGCCCACATACAGCGCCAGCAGGTCATTGGCCGAAACCATGATGAACATGCCAAGCGTGGCAAAGCTCATAAGCACAGGGTACTCGAAGCGAGCCATGATGGTGCCTTCGATGTCGCGCACGGCAATCAAAAGCGCGGCAACCGAGCCGCCCGTAATCAGCAGCTTGGCAAAACGTGAAAGGCCATCCAGCACAATCATGTCGTTGAACACGCGAATGGCCCCCGTAGGCGCGTTCAGGTAAACAAACGCACCGGCGGCAAGCCACAGAAATACCGAAAGCAGCGCAACAGGCTTGAGTGCCCCGCCACGCCCCATGACACCAATCATCATCAGCAGCATGGAACCCACCGCAAGCATCAGCTCCGGCGCCATCGAGAAGATATCGTAAAAAATCGGGTGGCTCATGGTTGTACCTCGGCATCGATACCTTCAATCAGGGCATCAAAACTTTCAGGGTCAGGGTGGATGACGATGGCATCGGCAATCGCCCCTACCTGCGAAATCAGTTTTTCAACGGAAGGCGCGGTGGACTTGAATACAAGGGCAGGCATGACACCCAGCGCCAGAACCAGAATGGCCAAAGGCACAAGATTGGTTTTCTCGATACCTGTCATGTCTTCCATCTCGGATGCATCGGGGTTATTGGCAGGACCAAATACGACCTTGCGGTACAGCCACAGCATATAGGTAGCGCCAAGCACAACGCCCGTACCGGCCAGAAGGGCCACCCACGTGCTGGCCTGGAAAGCCCCCGCAAGCACAAGGAATTCACCCACAAAACCAGAGGTGCCGGGAAGCCCGACGGACCCGAGCATAAACACCATGAACAATGTCGCAAACACGGGCATGTTCTTCACAATGCCGCCATAGCGGTTGATATCGCGGGTATGCAGGCGGTCGTAAACCACGCCCACAATCAGGAACAGCGCGCCCGATACAAGCCCGTGCGAAATCATCTGGAAGATGGCGCCGTCAATCCCTTGGCGGTTGAAAGTAAAAATACCAAGGGTCACATAACCCATGTGCGCAACCGATGAATACGCAATCATCTTCTTCATGTCCGTCTGCACCAGCGCCACAAGCGAGGTGTAGATGATGGCAATGATGGACAGCGCAAAAACCATCGGCGCGAAGTACATCGACGCATCGGGGAACATGGGCAGGCTAAAGCGCAGGAAGCCGTAACCGCCCATCTTCAAAAGCACACCCGCAAGAATGACGGAACCGCCGGTAGGTGCCTCGACGTGCGCATCGGGCAACCATGTGTGCACCGGCCACATCGGCATCTTGACTGCAAAGGATGCGAATACCGCAAGCCACAGCCACTTCTGCAAATCGGCATCAACGTGGTTGTCCATCAAAAGCGGCATATCGGTGGTGCCAAGCTTGCTGTAAAGCACCATCAGCGCCACAAGCATGAGCACCGAGCCCAAAAGCGTATAAAGGAAGAACTTGAACGCCGAATAGATGCGGCGCTGCCCGCCCCATACCCCGATAATCAGGTACATGGGGATGAGGACGCCTTCAAACAAAACATAGAACAGCACGGTATCGAGCGCCGAGAACGTACCGATCATGAATGTTTCAAGCACAAGGAACGCGATGATGTACTCGCGCACGCGCTTCTCAACGGATTGCACGCTTGCCAGAAGGCAAACAGGCGTAAGCAACGCGGAAAGTAGCACAAAGAATACCGAAATACCGTCAACACCCATGTGGTAGGTAAGCCCAAAGGCAGGCAGCCACATGAACTTCTCGACAAACTGGAAATCGGCCGAATTACCGTCAAAATGCCATGTCATCCACGCGGCAAGCGCCAGCACAACCAGCGACACGGCAATACCGATGCGCTGTGACATCTTGGCAACCGTTTCCTCGGAGCCGCGGATGAGCAACAGGCCCAACGCCCCCAGAAGGGGCAGGAAGGTCATAAGGGAAAGTACGGGGAAAGTCGTCATCTCAAATGACTCCCTTCAATTTCAAAAGAAGCCATCCCATCAGCGCCACAATGGCAACAATCATGGTCAGGGCATAGTGGTAAACATATCCGGACTGGATGCGGGAAAGCACACCCGCACCGCCACGGCTGAGGCTTGCAAGGCCATCGGGGCCAAGCCCGTTGATAATGGCCTGATCCCCGCCTTGGAAGAACCCGCGGCCCAAAACCCAGGCAGGCTTCACAAACAGGGCGTCATACAGCTCGTCCACATACCATTTGCGGAAGAACAGCTGGTGGATGGGCTTGAACAGGCGCGCAACCACACCGGGGATGTTCGTCGCCCACAGATAGCAAAGGTAACCAAGCGCAATCCCCGTAAGGGCCACGACCAGCGGCGCCAGCGGCACCCACGAAGGCACGTGGTGCGCCTCGTGCAAGGCTTCATGCGATGCGATGGATGCACCCCAGAAAGCCTCTACCTTCTCGCCCACAAAATAGGGGTAGAACAGGTAACCGGCAAACAAGGCACCGGCGGCCAACACAAACAAAGGCAGCAACATGATGAACGGCGATTCATGCACATGCTCCATCGTGTGGTGGTCGGCGCGGGGTTTGCCGTGGAAAGTCATGATAATCAGGCGCCATGAATAGAACGCCGTCATGAAGGCAGCCGCAATACCAATCCAGAAGGCAAACATGCCAACACCGGAATGCGCGCCAAACGCGGTTTCAAGAATCATGTCCTTGGAGTAGTAACCCGCAAAGAACGGGATACCGGCCAGCGCAAGCGAGCCAATCCACATCATGGCGTACGTAATCGGAATTTCCTTCCAGATACCGCCCATCTTGCGCATATCCTGCTCATCGGACATCGCGTGGATAACCGAACCTGCCCCAAGGAACAACAAAGCCTTGAAGAAAGCATGGGTCATGAGGTGGAACATGGCAGCGCCATACCCTCCCACACCCGCGGCAAAGAACATGTACCCAAGCTGCGACATGGTGGAATACGCAATCACGCGCTTGATATCGAATTGCGTCATGCCGATGGTCGCGGCAAAAATGGCGGTCAGGGCACCGACAACGGTTACGATTTCCTTGGCATACGGTGCCAGCTCGAATAGCGGTGAAAAACGGCAGACAAGGAATACGCCGGCCGTCACCATCGTGGCCGCGTGGATAAGGGCGGATACGGGCGTCGGGCCTTCCATGGCATCGGGCAGCCATGTGTGCAGGCCCAACTGGGCCGATTTGCCGACAGCGCCGATAAACAGCAAAAGACAAATGAGCGTCAGCGCATGGAATTCATGCCCCAGAAAACGGAATACGGTTTCGGTTTGCGAAGGCGCCTGCATGAAAATCTGGTCGAATTGCAGGCTGTCAAACATCACAAGGCAACCGAATACGCCAAGCGCAAGCCCGAGGTCACCCACGCGGTTGACGATGAAAGCCTTCATGGCCGCAGCGTTGGCCGAATGTTTGTGATTCCAGAAACCGATCAGCAGGTAGGATGCAAGGCCAACCCCTTCCCAGCCAAAGAACAACTGCACAAGGTTATCCGCCGTCACCAGCATCATCATCGCGAAGGTAAACAGCGATAGGTAGCTCATGAACCGCGCCTGCGCATCGTCATGGCTCATGTACCCGACCGAGTAAACATGCACACACGATGAAACGATGGTGATGACGCACATCATGACAACCGAGAGGCTATCAAGCCGCACCGACCATGAAACATCAAACGCGCCCGATGAAATCCAGCTCATCAGCTCGTGCGTGCGCGGATGGCCGCCCAGCGCCACGTCAAAGAACAGCATGACGGAAAGCGCGGCGGCGGCAATCAGGCCCGTGCAGGTCACGATTTGCGCGCCACGGTCACCTATTTGTTTGCCGAACAGGAAGGAAATCAGGAAGCCGATAAGCGGCAGGAAAACGGGTAAAACGTCGGTCACAACATTATCCCTTCAATTTGGAGAGATCCTCGACCGCAATCGAACCCTTGTTGCGGAAGAAGACGACGAGAATGGCAAGGCCGATAGCAGCCTCGGCGGCCGCAACGGTCAGGATGAACATGGTAAACGCCTGCCCTGCAAGATCGCCAAGGAAGGCGGAGAAGGCAACGAAGTTGATGTTGACGGCCAGAAGCATCAGCTCGATGGACATCAGGATAACAATGACGTTCTTGCGGTTCAGGAAGATGCCGAAAACACCAACCACGAAAAGGATGGTAGCAAGCATCAGATAGTGGATAAGCCCGATTTCCATTACTCAACCCCCTGCCCGCTCTGGACTTTGCGGATCTCAACAACATCCTCGCGGCGGATATGCACTTGGTCTGCAATCTTCTGGCGCAGCGTACCGGGGCGCACACGCAAGGTCAGCACAATCGCACCGATCATGGCGACAAGCAAAATCAGGCCCGATATCTGGAACGGGAACACGAATTGCGTGTAAAGGATTTCGCCCAGCGCATGGGTGTTGGAGATGGATTTGGGTGCCATGGCCGCAATGTTCGCGCCCGCCATCATCGATGGGTTCCACGTCACCATCATCATGCCCATTTCAACCAGCAGAATACCGCCGATAACAATGCCCAGCGGCACATACTGCATCGAATCCTTCCGCAAATCCGCGAAGGAGATATCAAGCATCATGACCACGAACAGGAAGAGCACGGCCACCGCGCCCACATAAACAATGGCAAGGATGAAGGCCACAAACTCGGCCCCCAGCAGCACGAAAAGCCCTGCCGCATTGAAAAACGCGAGTATCAGGAACAAAACCGAGTGCACGGGGTTCTTGGCCGATATGACCAAAAGCGCGCTAAGGATGAGCACAAAGGCAAAAAGGTAAAACGAGAGGCTGGCGATCATGAATCATGTTCCTAAAAAAGGACTGCCTTGTTTACCCTGTCATATCGCCCATGGCAAGCGCTGCGCACGAAAAACTCGTGCATAGACAAAGGGGTGGGCCGCGTCTACCCTTTCTAGAATGAAAAACTGCCTCCTCCCCCTTTTTATGATTATGTCATTAGTCGCCACATCCACGGCCCGCGCCGATGATGACCGTACCAACCGTATTGTCTTTGGTTATGGCCAATACGGCTTCTACAAAAGCACCGATGAAAGCCGCCACTCCTTCCACCTTGAGGCCCGTATGGCCGAAATCCCTGTCTGGAAATTCCACCCTTGGGTTGGCGTGGAATACAACGAGGCAGGCAGCAATGCCGCTTACGCCGGCCTCGAAACCGATATGGACATCAACGAAAACTGGGTCGTAACCCTTCAGGCAGGCGCAGGTTATTTCAATGACGGCAAGCACAACCGCAACCGCGATTATTACCCCCCAGAGGGCTTTAAAATCCGTACGCAGGCTGAAATCGGCTACAAGTTTGAAAACGGCTACCAGCTAAGCTTCGGGGCGTCCCACTCATCCAACGCGGGCACGAAGTTCCCCAATCCCGGCGGAAACATGCTGAGCATTAACGCCCATGTGCCGATCGGCAATATATCAGGCGACTAAACCGCGGCGGCCCAACACATCGATACGCTTGCCAGCCGCGCAACAAGGCAGGTTGCGTGCAACCACCTCAAAATTCGGGCCTTCCAGCAACTGTGTAGGCAATTCATCGCTCTTGCGGTCACGGATAACGTTAAAGGCAAAACGCGCGCCTGTCATGCTCAGCGCGTCATGCCAGATCCCCGGCACCGTCGCCAGCGTGCTTTGGGTGTACAGCGAGTTATCGATGTTACAACGGCCATTCCCCTTGGGGTTGTAATAAACAAACCCGAAGCCGACCATATCGGCCTTGCTGTCAGGCAGTTCGCCTGATGCCGCCCTCAGGAAATCTCCCTGCAAGCCGTTGGAAATGATTCTGATATTACAGGCCTTTACCTGCACCTGCGGTAAAAACCGCACACCCACATGGGGCCCTGCCTCTATCATGGCGGCAAGATAGGCATCATCGTTCTCGCGCAAAACTGTATGGCCGCCCTCGCTACGCATAAGTGCGGCGACAAGCAACACACTGCTGATGGGGAAAGCGTTTTCGCTGGTCGATTGGTTGGCAAGCGCGGCGGCAGATCTGTCGGTAAGCGTAATATTCAGCATAGAACTACAAACTTTTAAATGGCGGGCGTGGGCGGCCACCTTGCGGCAGCAACCTGCAATGCTTGTTAACAAAGGCGGCCCTGTTCAGGCGATGTGCCTCGCGGCAACCAAGGGTCAACATGGCCGTCTTTTCAAGGGGCGGCAAATCCGAAAAAAGCCCGCGCATGGTACTGCCGTCTGGCTTGCGTGTAATGGCCGTATTGGCTGCAAGGTCATAGGTGGATACAGCCTGCGGCTGCCCGCCCTGCATGGTCACGCTAAAGCTGTCGTCATTGATGATGGTCACGACAAAATTGTTATTCTGCGCCAAGGCATCAGGGCTGGCACTGGCGACCATAAAACCTAGCAATGCGGCTTGTTTCAAATTCATGCCGAAAATATACCGATAACCAATGAATATGTCAAATAATTAAGGGTTAGCGGTAAGGCGCGTCAGCCGTCAGGTTGGCGGCAATCTGGGCTTCCCAGCGGTCGCCGTTGGCCAGCAGTTTTTCCTTGTTGTAGAAAAGCTCCTCGCGCGTTTCGGTCGCGTACTCGAAGTTCGGGCCTTCCACAATCGCATCCACGGGGCAGGCCTCTTGGCACAGCCCGCAGTAAATGCACTTGGTCATATCGATATCGTATCGGGTCGTACGGCGGCTGCCGTCCTCGCGCGGTTCGGCCTCGATGGTAATGGCAAGCGCGGGGCAAACGGCCTCGCACAGCTTGCAGGCAATGCAGCGCTCCTCGCCGTTCGCGTAACGGCGCAACGCATGCTCGCCACGGAAGCGGGTTGAAAGCGGGGCTTTCTCGAACGGATAGTTGAGGGTCACACGCTGCTTGAACATGTACGAAAAAGTAAGCGCCATCCCCCGCACAATCTCGGTCAGGAAGAAGGATTTGAAGTAATTTGTCTTAACAGCCATCGTAAACCTACTGGAGGACAGGCAATGAGTTAGTTGCCATCAGCGTGCCGGCAACCACCAGCACCCAAACAAGCGTGAAAGGCAAAAAGATTTTCCAGCCAAGACGCATCAGCTGGTCATAACGGTAACGGGGCAGCGTTGCCCGCACCCAGATATACACGAACAGGATGAAGCTGACCTTCAGCACAAACCAGATAACGCCGGGCACAAACGCCAGCGCCTCGATACCGAAGGGCGGCAGCCACCCGCCAAGGAACAGCACGGTCGCCATGGCCGACATCAAAATCATGTTCGCGTATTCGGCCAAAAAGAACAGCATGAACGCCGCCGCCGAATATTCGACAAGGAACCCGCCTGAAAGTTCGGACTCGCCTTCAGGTAGGTCAAACGGTGCGCGGTTGCATTCAGCCAGAATGGACACCACGAAAACGATGAACATGGGGAACAGCATCACATCCACCCACCAAGGGCGGTCATGCATGACAATGTCTGTGAGGTTAAGCGAGCCGGTGACTAGCAGCACGCACACAATCACAAGGCCCATCGAAACTTCGTAGGAAACCATCTGCGCGGCAGAGCGCATACCGCCAAGGAAAGCGTACTTGGAGTTGGAAGCCCAACCCGCCATCAGCACGCTGTAAACGCCCATCGAGGATACGGCGAAAAGGTAAAGGATGCCGACATTGATATCCGCAATCACCCAGCCCTTGTTAACGGGGATAACAGACCACGCGATCATGGAAAGCAGCATGGCAAGGACAGGCGCAAAAATGAAAACCACGCGGTGCGCGGCGGAAGGAATGATGATTTCCTTGGAGAAAAGCTTGATGGCATCTGCAAAGGTTTGCAGAAGGCCGAACGCGCCGACTGTCATGGGGCCTTGGCGCAACTGCATCGCGCCCATCACTTTGCGCTCGGCGTACACAAGGTATGCCACGCCAATCAGCAGCGGCAGCACAAACGCAAGAATTTGCAGAACAATCATGGCGCCTGGCAGGCCGTATTCATTCCAGAGCTGGAGAGAAGTCATGGATAAAATCAGTCCGTTTAAAACGGCGTAAGATTGCTACATTGTTAGTCTACTGACAAGAGATTATGCGCTTGCGTCAATGATTTAGACAGAGCTATCACAATTTGACATAACAGCAAGCTATGGGTATCGTGCGCCTCACAATTTTATGAACGGTAAACCATGTCCGACTATTCAGGTTTTGAACCATACACCCCCGTCCAGCCCGTTAAGGTGGACCTGCATGTCCCTGTCGAATACAGGGAGCCACTTGCAGCCCTGCGCGAAATGGGCCTCGAAACCCCTAAAATCGAAGGCGGTTTCCTGCGCGATTTGTTCTGCGGAAAGGCTTTCAAGGATATCGATATGAGCGTTTCCACCAAAACATGGCGCGCCTGCGAGATGTCGATTGATGATGCCGCCGATTTGATTTTGAAAGACTGGCGCTTCCGCGAACTGAAAACCGAATTCATGGCCCCCGTCAAACAGGCAGGCGATGGTTACGGCTACATCATGCTCCGCCGCCGCCGTCTGCAATGCGAATTTGTTACCAAAGCGGGTAACAGGCTCCCGTTGGATATCACGATCTTCAGTGAACCGGTTAGCCCAGCTGAAATGTCCTTGAACGCCGACGCCCCCATCAATTCGGCTGTCATTGATCTTTCAGGCAACGTGATTGCCGACCCCGATTTCGAGGACCACTGCAAAAGGCAAATCTATCACCTTCGTACCCACGGCATCAGTGCCGCATTGGAAGGCGCAAGAAGGTTCAAACGCATCCGTGACCGCGCATACCCGAAAATGCGCTTTGAAGCCCCTGCAAAAAGTGTTGGTCTGATAGCCGCCTGCGTTGCCCGCCTGGCAGCTTAAGTTAGGCTGGTTTCACAGCATCCAGAAACTGCCGCGCCAGCACGGGGTAAGCATGGTTGATAAGCACATGCGCCTTGGCCCCTGCCCCTGCGGCTTCACGTTCGGCCACACTCATGGCCAGCAGTTTTTCAATCGCGGCGGCAACATCCTTGGGGTCGCCTGAGGGCACCGAAAAACCGCACTCGGCCTCCGCCACCATGTCGTTGCCCGCATCAATCGCCATCACAATCGGCTTGGCCGCCATCATGTAATCGTAGATTTTGTTGAAGGACACGCCGTGGCGGTACACATCAAAATGCTTGGCGCCCATATACAGCACGTCCATCTGCTTTAAAAAGCGCGCCACCTGCCGCTTGGCCACAGGCCCGCAAAACACAAACGTGTCGGCAACGCCCAGTTCCTCGGCGTAATCGGCCAGCGCAGCCCGCTCTGGCCCGTCACCGATAGTCATGAAGGCTACAGGCAAGTCGCGCACATAGCCCGCGGCTTCCACCATCACTTCAAGCGCGTTGGTGCCGCCATGCGTACCCGCATAACCTACAATCATGCGGCCCTGTTTTCTAAAACGGTCAATCACGGCCTGCACGATCGGGTCAATCCCCGCGCTGCTGTCATCATCGGCCCAGTCATCGGGGTCAATGCCATTTGGCACATGATGGAATTTCCCAGCCGCAAGGCCATATGCCTTCAGATACTCCTCCGCCTTAGGAAGCACCGATACAACAGCATCACAAACCTTGCAGGCCTGCCGCTGCCCCCAACGGACCAGGTGTACAAACGGGTGGTTCTCGCCAAGGCCCCAGATTTGCATCGGGCTGTCGGGCCACAGCTCGGTCACTTCGTAAACCAGCTTCGCGCCGTTGAAACGCGCAATCATCTGCGCCGGCCCCATATCGAAGGGGTAGCCCGATGAAGCGATAACGATATCGGGTTTGAAATCGCGGCATACATGGCGTACCCGCGCATAAAGCTGCCCGACAAACGCAAGGATGTTCAAAATCCGGCCCCAGCCATTGCCTTTAAAAGCTGGTGTCTTGAGAAAGATATACTCGATCCCGTCAAAACCCTGGCGGTCGATGATACCGCGCATGCGCGGCTGCCTCAGTCGTGTATGCGCGTGGGATGCCGCAATGATGCGTACGCGGTGCCCCGCCTTCACCCATTGCCGCGCCAGATAATACGGGCGGTACTCCATCCCCAGTACGGGTGATCCTGCATTGTGGTCGATATACAGGATGTTCATGGGGATGGCCCTTCGCTACTCGGCTGCCATGGGCAACTGCTTGGCAAACGCTTCCGTGCATTCCGCCATGGTAACGGACGCACGGGATATCGGGCAGGTCTGGTAATAGTTGGCAATCGCCGTGCCGAATGGCTTGGCTTCAATGGTGCCGGCCTTGCCAAATGTGGCCCATGCCACAGGCGTAATGGCATCAATGTTTCCAAGGGCCGGTACGTCCTTCACCATCGCTGCGCGCAAATCGGCCAGCGTATTGAAAGCCAGAGGCTTGCCGATGACTTCGGAAAAAGCACGGATGATTTTCCAGTCTTCCTTCGCATGGCCAACGGGGCTCGTGGCTTGGCGGGCCTGCTGCACGCGGCCTTCCGTATTCACATACGTCGCGTTCTTTTCGGTGTAAGCGGCAGCGGGAAAGATAACATCCGCGCGGGCGGCACCGGCATCACCATGGTGGCCTTGGTAAATCACGAAGGCATCACGCGGAATAACATGCGTATTCACGCTCTGGCTATCAACGCCCAGCAGCCATAGAGCCTTGATACCTTGGGTGCTGAACTGCCCCTGCGGCGGCGTAAAGCCAAGCATCAGGGCGCCCATACGGCCAGCCGCCGTATGCAGGAAGTTGAACCCGTTCCAGTTTTCGTTCACCACGGCCTTGGCGCTGGCGGCAGCCAAAATGGCTGCGGCATCAGGGCGCTGCAATGCGGCCGCACCCAAAATCAGTGCGGGGCGTTCGGCCTTGATATCCAGTTTCTCAAGCGCATCGGCGCCCGTACCCAAATGGGTGTACGGATAATTCAGATTGAGCTTCGGCCCGATAACGTAAACAGGCGTACGCTTGTTGTACCAGCACTTGCGGATACGCGCGTTGATAAGCGGCGCTTCAGTGCGCGGGTTTGTAGCAACCAGCACGATGGCATCAGCCTGTTCAAGGCCTGCAATCGTGGTATTGAAGCGCCACGAAGCAGGCGCCGATACGTCAATCGCAGCGCCATCAACACGGCAATCCAGCATGTTGCTGCCAAGCCCGTTCATGAACTTTTTAAGCGCGTAAACGCTCTCGCAATCGGCAAGGTCACCCGCGAGCGCCGCCATCTGCGCACCTTGCAGGCCCTTTAGGCGCTCGGCAGCAAATGCAAAGGCGTCTTCCCACGATGCTTCCGCAAGCTTGCCGTCACGGCGCACATACGGGCGGTCAAGGCGCTGGCGCTTGAGGCCGTCACAGGCAAGGCGTGATTTATCGGCAATCCATTCCTCGTTCACCGCCTCGTTAAGGCGCGGCAAGATACGCATGACCTCGT
Source organism: Alphaproteobacteria bacterium (assembly GCA_018969935.1). GTDB lineage: Bacteria > Pseudomonadota > Alphaproteobacteria > Micavibrionales > UBA1664 > UBA6145. The sequence goes on from JAGWXJ010000023.1 coordinate 17,372, forward strand.
TGCCACGCACATCCACGCGGATGTTGCAGCCAACGGCATCCATCACATCGATGGATTCAATTTTGCGCAGCTCCCAAGGGCGGGCTTTAAATTCGTAAGCAGCCGAAGTCAGCGCGCCAACGGGGCATACATCGACAAGGTTGCCCGACATCTCGGTCGCAAGCGCCTTTTCGATGTAGGTACCAATCTCGACATCCTCGCCGCGGTTCAAAAGGCCAAGGTCGTCAACGCCCGCAATTTCGGATGCAAAGCGCACACAGCGCGTGCACTGGATGCAACGTGTCATGACCGTTTTGACAACGGGGCCAAGTTCCTTGTCCTTAACAGCACGCTTGGCTTCAAAATAACGTGAACGGTCAAAACCGTACGCAACAGCCTGGTCCTGCAAATCGCACTCGCCGCCTTGGTCGCAAATGGGGCAATCCAGCGGGTGGTTGATGAGCAAAAATTCCATGACGCCCTTGCGCGCCTTGTGCACCATCTCGCTATCCGTAAACACTTCCATGTTGTCGGCAGCGGCAAGGCAGCACGATGCCTGCGGCTTCGGCGGGCCGCCCTTTACTTCAACAAGGCACATGCGGCAGTTGCCGGGCACGGAAAGCTTGTCATGGTAGCAAAAGCGCGGGATCTCGATACCCAGCGTTTCTGCGGCCTGCAAAAGGTTCGTGCCTGCGGGCACCTCAACTTCGATGTTGTTAATTTTTAGTTTGGGCATTTTGCTGCGCTTTCTTGAGCGATTGCTCCAGCAGAGTGCATTGCTCCGTCTGGATTTTAACCAAAGGATTATTCTTGTCGTTCACAATATTTACAAAAAGCTTGCGATTTTCAGTGAATGTACCTGAAAGATGCGCTTGCTTGTCCTTTATGCTGGATACACTGCTCATGTAGTACACAGCCCATTTTTTAAGAATATCGGCACGCGCCTTTACGGTACTCGCGGCATTTTTGTCACTCATCTTTTCACTGTAAGCATCGTAAAAAGCGGCACACTTGGCTGCATTTTCGGCCTGCGCCTGATTGACTTGCTCTTGCGCAAGCTTCATTTGATTTTGAAGCTCAGGCGAAACGGGATAAGGAGTCGCAGGATACCCCTCGATGGTATATCCGCCCTGCGGTGTTGCCGTTTGCGCAAAGGCCAATGCACCACTCAACACGCCAATCGCAAGCACAAGGCCTGCAATTCCAACAACACTCCGTGCTTTCAGTTTGTTCATATCGGCTACTCCGCTGCCATCGCCTCGCGCGGCGCGTTTTTACGGTATTCCATGATGCGCTGCTCGACCAACGGGCGGTAATGGCGGAACAACCCTTGGATAGGCCACGCCGATGCATCACCGTGCGCGCAAATGGTATGGCCTTCGATTTGCTTGGATACATCAAGCAACATGTCGATTTCCTCGATCGTGGCGTTACCAGTCACCATGCGCTGCATGATCTTGTACATCCATGCAGTGCCCTCACGGCACGGCGTACACTGGCCGCAGCTTTCATGCATGTAAAAGAAGCTCAGGCGCGCAATCGCGTAAACCACATCGGTTGAACGGTCCATGACAATAAGGCCCGCGGTACCAAGGCCCGATTGCACGGCACGAAGGCTGTCAAAATCCATCACCACCGTATCGCAAATCTCGCGGGGCAAAAGCGGCGTCGATGAACCGCCGGGGATAACGCACATCAGGTTGTCCCAACCGCCGCGTACGCCGCCTGCATGTTTCTCGATAAGCTCTTTCATGGGGATGCCCATGGCTTCCTCGACGTTGCAGGGCGTATTCACATGCCCCGAAATGCAGAAAAGCTTGGTGCCGGTATTTTTGGCATCACGCCCGATACTGGCAAACCACTCGCCGCCGCGGCGCAAGATGGTCGGCACACTGGCGATGGTTTCAACGTTGTTGACGGTCGTGGGGCAGCTGTAAAGCCCCGCCATGGCAGGGAATGGCGGTTTGTTGCGCGGCTGGCCTTTTTTGCCTTCCAGCGATTCCAGAAGCGCGGATTCCTCGCCGCAAATATAGGCACCGCCGCCGCGGTGCAGTTCCACATCGAAATCCCAGCCCGAGCCCGCAGCGTTTTTGCCCAAAAGGCCCGCCGCACGCGCTTCATGGATGGCTTTCCAGACATTCGAGCTCTCGTCATAAAACTCGCCGCGGATGTAAATATAAGCCTTGTGCGCACCAATGGCGTGGCCTGCAATCAACGCACCTTCAAGCAGCTTGTGCGGCTCGTGTCGCAAAATTTCGCGGTCCTTGCAGGTACCCGGCTCGCTCTCGTCGGCATTGATGACAAGATAATGCGGCTTGTCTGATGGCTTGGGCATGAACGACCATTTCATACCAGTGGGGAATCCAGCG
>JAGWXJ010000160.1 GCA_018969935.1 Alphaproteobacteria bacterium
CATACTGGCCGCCTTCCTGCCGCAGTTTTACGGCAGCCGCCCGCCGCCCCGCACGATACTGGTGTCGCATGACCTTACGGAAGCGACCCTGATAGAGCAGGGCTTGGCCGAGATGCACAAGCTGAAATACGGCGTCAGCGTGATGGCGCCGCAGCGCGGGGATAAAAAGCGCATCATCGATTTTGTAGCCAAAAACGCGCAGGAGGCGCTGGTGCGCCATGCCATCGAGCGCGCAGGTGATGCGGCAGGGCTTGCCAAGGTTGCGGAGATTTTTGGACTTGATGAGGCGCCGCAGCGCATCGAGATCTACGATAACTCGCATGTACAGGGTACGAACAAGATAGGCGCCATGGTTGTTGCCGGCCCCGAGGGCTTCAGGAAAAACGCCTACCGCAAGTTCAACATCCAGACCACGGATACGGGTGACGACTTTGCGATGATGCGCGAAGTCATGACCCGCCGTTTCAAGCGCGGGCTTGAGGAGGGGCACCAAGGCGACCCCGATAAATGGCCTGACCTGTTATTGATAGACGGCGGCGTGGGGCAGCTAAACGCGGTCATGGAGGTTTTGGACAACCTTGGGATTGCGGATGATTTTGCCGTGGTTGCCATATCCAAGGGGCCAGACAGGAATGCTGGGCGAGAATGGTTCCACCGCCGTGACGAGATGCCCTTCCAGCTGCCTATCGATGATGTAGGCCTTATGTATATGCAGCGCCTGCGGGATGAAGCGCACCGTTTTGCGATTGGCACCCACAGGGCGCGCAGGGGCAAGGCCATGATTGCATCGTCACTGGACGAGATTGCCAGCATCGGCCCCAGCCGCAAGAAGGCGCTGTTGCAGCACTTTGGATCGGGCAAGGCCGTCGAACGCGCAGGGCTTGCCGACCTTGAGGCGGTACCCGGCATCAGCAAGGCTGTTGCCCGTGTGATTTACGACCATTTCCATGGGTCGTGAAAATTGACATTCCTTTGAAATATTTACATAATCCAAAAAATTGTTTTGGTAGCGGGTGTATTTGCTTTTAGTGCCAGGTGCATTTGCCTTTAGTAGTGGATGCATTTGGGTTTAGCAGTGGAGGCATTTGCTTTTAGTGGCGGGTGCATTTGGGTTGTGAGGAGAGGTGACGGGATGTCGGGCTTGGCAAAAATGCTGTTTGGGCAGATGAGTGAAATGGCTTGGGGTGACTTTGATACACCCCCGCCTTATGCCGCCATCAAACGCGCGGACTATGTTGTGCCCTTCAAGCGTGATGATGCAGATGTTTTGGCGTTGCTGGAGCTGGCAGCGCAAGGCGGCAGGCCCACAGAGTATACCGCCCGTGACCTAGCCGAGCGCCTGAGTTACGAGCTTTATGCCGCAACGGGCTGCATCCCTGATTTGCATGACGACGAGCGCCTGCGGATGCTGAAGAAGGACCGCCCAGCCGCGCGCCCTTGCTATGTTTTTGCCAAAGCTTTTACGCAAGGACTTGAGGAAGCGGCGATGCGCGCCACCACTTTGCGGGTGCAGGCAGCTGCGATGTTAAAAGCGACCCCAGCCCAACATGGCGGGCCTAAAGCGACCGTTTGAGATAGTTATCCACAGTGGTTAGAAATTAGGGCAGGGTTTTGGGGTAACTTCTTGAAAAAATTACCATGAGAGATTCGTGTTTTTTGGCGTTTTTGCTGATTCATATTCTCAAAAAACCTGTTTATTCCACTGTAAAACATAACGAAAAACTACGTCATATTTTGCCTAAAAAATCTTGATGCTGAATCTTGATTTTTGCAGAAAGTGCGTGCTAGGGTTCGGCCTATCGCAACACAATCTGTCTTGTTCAGATAAAGGTTTCACTTGAAGAAACCCGTGCTCTGCGTATCACGTTTAACTTAAATGACGGGGGTTTAAAGCGGTGTTCCACAAGCGAAATCCACAATCAAACTTTCCCGGTGCGCAGGATCAGGATTCAGCGCAGCCAACGGAGAGCCCGACACAGGCTTCCCAGTCGGCTGGCTTTACCCCGCCCCAGCGTCCGGCTGGCGTGCGTGAATACGCCTATAGCCGTCCGGCCACGCCGCAGCAGCCCCAAACGCTGCCGCAGCAGAACCAGACGCAGCAGCAACCCGTTACCCAACAGGTACGTGTTGCCAATGCCAATCCGGCGCAGCAACAACCGCCCGCCACAACAAACACCGTAACAAACAAACCCAATAAAAACGAAGGACAGACCATGAGCACCAACGAAACCTCGGCCCCCCAACTGAACACGCCCGCTTCCATCCCCGGCACGATGCCGTATGGCCGCCCGATGACCCCCCCGATGGGTGCTTACGGCGCTTCCAGCCACGCCGCCTACAACCCTTACGGTTCGGGCCGCAAACTGATCATCGGCGAAGGCATCACGATGTCGGGCGAGATCGAGCATTGCGATCACCTCATCGTTGAAGGTACGGTACAAGCCACGCTGAAAGAAGCCAAACTCCTTGATATCTCCGAAGCCGGCGTATTCTACGGCACCGTAGACATCGAAGAAGCCACCATTGCAGGCCGCTTTGAAGGCGACATCAATGTTGCCGGTCGCCTGACGGTCAAAGCTTCCGGCGTTATCACCGGTTCCATCCGTTACAAGGAACTGGCTATCGAAGCCGGCGCACAGATCGAGGGTACGCTCTCGCCCGTATCGCGCAAAGGCGAAGACAACATTGCCGCTGCCGACTTCAGCAAAGGCAAACAAGTTGCCAAGCAAGCCCGCGAAGCCCAAAAGTCGGGCGACCAGCTGTTCGGCGACAAATCCGCCAACGCTTCGGCAGCCCAGTAATAACGGGCGCCGATGGGCACCAAAACCAAACACAAGAAAGGCCAGCGCAAAAACGCTGGCCTTTCTGCCGTAAGGGGCATCCATGCGGCCAGTTTGCCGCAGGCGCAGGCCATTGCCCTGAGGATGATGGTTTGGGCCATGTGCGTGGGCGTGCTGCTTATGCCGCCTTCCAGCACCCTTAGCGACCACATACAAAAACTGGTGCAACAGAGCCTTGCCGCCCTGCGCGCAGACCAGATAGCCCAGCCGCAGGTGCAGGAGCGCGTATCGCTGCTGCGCCGTGTCGCGGGCGATGCCGATGCCATAAGCCGTATGGAAGCCGACCAGTTGCTGCTGCTGTTTGGCGAGCCGGCTTTAGAGAGGCGCGAGGCGCATGTGCATGCC
>JAGWXJ010000161.1 GCA_018969935.1 Alphaproteobacteria bacterium
ATTTCCAAGGGCACTTCCCCGCCCAGGCCATTATGCCTGGCGTACTTATTGTCGAGGCCATGGCGCAAACGGCGGCAGTGCTGGTTGTCAAAACCGTGGGCGAGGAAGCGCGCAGCAAGCTTGTGTACTTCATGTCCATCGAGGAAGCGCGCTTCAGGAAGCCTGTAGTGCCCGGCGACTCGCTGCACATCCATGTGAAGGTGTTGCAGCACCGCCGCAATGTCTGGAAGTTTACGGCCGAGGCCAAAGTTGGTGATACGGTATGCGCGGAAGCCATATATTCCGCCATGATCATGGACAAGCAGGGCGTGTAACGGCCTGAAACGGGCCGTGAGTGGACCGCCATCCCCGCAATCTCTAGGTTTAAATTATGACTGCTACACATATCCATGCTTCCTCCGTCGTTTCGCCCAAGGCGAAGATAGGGGCAGGCGTTTCCATCGGGCCTTTTTGCGTTGTCGGCGATAACGTCAGCATTGGCGACGGCACTGTTTTGCATTCCCACGTTGTGGTGGATGGCCGAACGACCATCGGCGCCAATAACACCATCTTCCCCTTTGCATCGATTGGCACACGCCCGCAGGATTTGAAATTCCACGGCGAGGAATCCACGCTCATTATCGGGGATCGCAACATGATCCGCGAGCACGTGACCATGAACCCCGGTACCGAAGGCGGCGGCATGAAGACCGTTGTGGGCAGCGACTGCCTGTTCATGATGAGTGCGCACGTGGCGCACGACTGCATTGTGGGCAACCACGTTATTCTGGCCAACAACGCCACGCTGGCGGGGCATGTGACGGTTGGCGATTATGCCATTCTTGGCGGGCTTTCCGCCGTGCACCAGTTTGTGCGTATTGGCGCACATGCCATGATCGGCGGTATGTCGGGCGTTGAATATGATGTTATTCCGTACGGTCTTGTGATGGGCGAGAGGGCGCGGCTTGCTGGCCTCAACCTTGTGGGCCTCGAGCGCCGCGGTTTTGCGCGTGAGGATATCAATACCCTTATGAAGGGGTTCAAGGAGCTGTTTTACGGCCAAGGGACTTTTGCCCAGCGTTTGCAGGCCGTGAACGACCACCACCAAGGGCAGGGCCTGCTGGGTGACGTGCTTACTTTTGCCACGACCAAAAACAGCCGCCCGCTTTGCCAGCCCCAACAAAAATGAGCGCCGTGCCTTCCCTCGCTATTGTTGCTGGGGGCGGGGAGTTTCCCGACATGGTGGCCGCCGAGGCCACGAAGCGCGGTACGCGCGTGTTTGCCGTACGTCTGGCCAACGATGCCGAGGCGCATACATTGCAAGGTTATGAAGGTATCTGGGCCAAGCCCGAGCGTATGGGCGCCATATTTGAAACGCTTCGTGCCAATGGCGTTGCCGATATTGTCCTGATTGGCCGTATGAAGCGTCCAAGGTTGTTTTCGCTCAGGCCCGATTTTACGACATTGCGGTTATTGCCCAAAATCATCCCCGCGCTTTGCTTTGGCGGCGATGATGAATTGCTGCGCCGTGTGCGTGCGGTGCTGGAGAACGAGGGTTTCAGATTGCACGGTGCGCACGAGTATCTGGATACCTTGCTTGTAACCGAAGGGGCCTTAGGCCGTGTGGTGCCTGATGCCACGTATATCGCCGACATAGCCGTTGGGGCCGAGGCTGCGCGCAGGCACGGGGCGCGTGATGAGGGGCAGGCCGTTATTGTATGCGGCGGGCAGGTTGTAGCAGAGGAAGATGTTGCAGGCACCGATGCCCTTATAGAACGCCATGGCCAAAAGGGCGCCGTGCTCGTGAAAACGGCCAAGCCTCAGCAGGACCGCGCGCTGGATATGCCTGCGATCGGCATCAATACCATCAAGGCTTGTGCTGCCAAGGGCATGGCGGGTATTGCCATCGAGGCGGGTGCAACGCTTGTGGGTGATAAAAAGGCCACCATTGATTTGGCGGACAGGCTTGGCTTATTTGTTGTCGGCATCAAATGACATCCGATTGCGTATACATCATAGCCGGTGAAATGTCGGGCGACCTGTTGGGCGCGCAGCTCGTTACGGCTTTGCGTGGCATGTCGGCCACACCCTTTACCTATGCGGGGGTTGGCGGCAGCGCCATGCAGGCGGCGGGCGTGCCATCCTTGTTCCCCATGAAGGATTTATCGGTGATGGGTCTGGCCGAGGTGTTGCCGCGGCTACCCAAATTGCTGGGGCGCATTAGCCAGACGGTCAAGGACATTGCTGCCCGCCAGCCGCGTGTTGTCGTGACCATCGATAGCCCCGGTTTTTGCTTCAGGGTTGTGGAGAAGGCGCGAAAGCTTTGCCCCAATACAAAGTTTGTCCATTACGTTGCCCCGCAGGTCTGGGCATGGAAGCCCGAGCGCGCGGAAAAAGTGGCGCGCCTGTTTGACGGGCTCATGTGCCTTTTGCCGTTCGAGCCGCAGTTTTTTACCGTGCATGGGCTTAAGTCGGCTTTTGTTGGCCACCCCGTTGTCAACATGGCCGAGGGGATTGCAGGCACGCGTGAAGATTTTTTTGAAAAGTACGATTTGTCGCTGACGAACCCGCCGACCATCCTGACCGTATTGTTCGGGAGCCGCGAGGGCGAGATTGAACGGCTTGGCCCCAGTTTTTATGAAGCGTCTTACAGGTTGCTCCGCGAGTGGCCCAATCTGGCTGTGCTTGTGCCAAGCCCGCCACATCTGCTCGAGAAGCTGAAACCGATTATCGGTTCTGACCAGAGGTTTATCGCCGTTGACCCTGCTGACCGCTTTCTGGCGTTTGCGTTATCCAATGCGGCGATTGCGGCGTCGGGCACCGTGGGTTTGGAGCTTGCGATGCTGGGGGTGCCGCACACGGTTTCCTACCGATTTGCGCCGCTTACGTACATGCTGGGCCGCAGGCTTGTGAAGGTGCAGCACATGCACCTTGCGAATATCCTGCTGAACCAGCGCGTGGTGCCAGAGTTTTTGCAAAAGGATGCCACAGGCAAGGCCATTGCCCATGCCACGCTTGATTTGCTGATTAACAAGGGCGGGTGTGCGGACAGGCAACGCGCGGCGTTTGCCGATGTGCGCAACCTGCTGATGGGTGAGGGTGGTGGCACCCCTGCCCAGCAAGCGGCTGCTTTTGTGCTTGGGTATCTCTAG
>JAGWXJ010000162.1 GCA_018969935.1 Alphaproteobacteria bacterium
AGGGATGTCACTTGCGCGGCAGGGTCGCCTGCATCAGGCGAATAGACATGGGTGATGATACCAAGCGGGGCGCCTGCAAGGGCCGACATCCGCCCCAGTTGCCCGCCACCAAGCATGCCGATTTTTTTAATTCTCATGCCTGCATGTTTAGGGAAGTAAGGCCACATCGCAAGTGATTTATGCGCTATGCTTTAATTAATGCGAAGGCCGCGCGGTTTGGGCGGCGGGTTCTGGATACGTTTGGCGCGCGCGCCCACATTGTAACCATACCGCGTAAAGGCGGCAGCGCCCACGCCAACAGCAAGGTTGAAGGCCCAAGCCGCCGCAAGCCCTGTGGTTACAAGCATGGCCGTGGGCGACAGGGTGGTGGCGGCAATGGCGCCAAACCCGATGATGCCGCCAATCAAGAGTGGCTCCACCGCCCAGCTAAGCCCGTAAACCGCAATCGCAAGCGGATAGATTTTTGCAGCCACACGCGGGCGTATGAAGCGTTGCAACGTGCGGTCCACATGATTGGTCAGCGCCGTATGATGCATCAGGAATTTTTTAACGGTAGGGATAGTGCTGGTGCGGCGTAGGGCAATGCACACGGTCCGTTTCAAGCCGACACGGTTGTAAAGGGCCCTAAGGCTTCCTTGCGGGACAGCGTTCTCGGGGCTCGGTAATCCTTGTTCCATAATAAGTTTATGGAAAAATACCAAGAAATAAGCAAGTTTTTCTTAAAAACGCTCGAACCACGCCACGGTATGGCGGGCAAGGACCTTGGCCGTATCGCCGCGCACAAAGCTATGGTCTGCGCCCTCTACCCTGTGCATTTCCTTCGGTACGGTTAGTGCATCGTACAAACGCTCGCGCCCGTGGTCATCCGCACTCAGAATCACTTGGGATGGCGCAATGATGGCCGCCGCCAAGGGGGCGGTTATGGCCTCGGTAATTCCGCAGGCTTCCTCGTAAATCGGGCGGCCCAAAAGCCGCGTATATCCGTTCCAGTTCACGCTGTAGCAATCAAGCTCCGGCACGTGCTTGGCTACCTTGTGCCATGACGGCACAAAAGCAGGGTCCCAGAAGCTGATGGCCGTTACATTCGGCTGCGCATATAAAATCGCAAGGCCGCCGTAGCTATGCCCCGCCACACAAATTTTGTCGTAGCCGTTCAGGCTGTCCAGCACGGCATGGAAGTCCATGACATGGTGTAAAAGCTTGCAATCCCTGATGTTCCGCGCATTGGGCATATCATCATAAAAGGCAAAACGGATAACATCGTAACCCGCAGCCAACAGCGCATCGCGCGCCGTTTGGTGGATGTGCTCGGCAGGGTTGCCTGTAAGCCCGTGGCAAAGAATGGCGGCTTTTCGGCTGCCTGTGCCGGCATTTGCGCTGCGAATGACGGTTATACGGGCGCCATCGGGCGCCGTAAGCGGGTAGACTCTCTCAAGCATGGTGTAAAATTAGGCGTCTTTTGGCTTCAGGGCAACAGACGCGCTTTGCTTGGCGCGGTAGTCATCCAGCTTTTTGGCAAGCGCGGCATCGTTGGTGGCCAAGATAGCGGCAGCCAGCAGGCCTGCGTTTTTGGCGCCGGCCTCGCCAATGGCCAAAGTACCGACGGGGATGCCCCCCGGCATCTGGGCAATCGAAAGCAGCGAGTCCATACCCTTCAGGGTCTTGCTCTCGACCGGAACGCCCAAAACGGGCAGGGGAGTCATGGATGCGGCCATACCAGGCAAATGCGCGGCACCGCCTGCCCCCGCGATAATGACCTTAAGGCCCTTCTTTTTGGCGCCTTTGGCGTAATCATAAAGGCGGTCGGGCGTGCGGTGGGCGGAAACGATGGCGGTTTCGTAAGGGACGCCAAGCGTATCAAGGGAATCTGCTGCCAGTTTCATGGTTGCCCAATCCGATTGGGAGCCCATGATGATGCCGACAAGCGGCTTTTTGGATTGCTTTGCCATCAGGCGATGATATCCGGAAGCAGATCGCTTTCAAGCTTGATGATCATGTCCTTGAGGGCCAGTTTGCGTTTTTTGAGGCGCTGGAGCTGGAAAAGATCAACCGGCTGGGTATTGGCGATTTTGTCGATAATGGCATCAAGGTCGCGGTGTTCAATCCGCAATTCTTCAAGCTTTTGACGCAGTTGTATCGATACTTCATCCATTGTGGATGCCAAACCCTTCTTTGTTCAGAGCATGAGATTTCTACCATAACCGCACATAAAATTTAAGTTTTTTGTGATGCGGAATCTCCCCATGTGGAAAACACCAAAAAACCCCTTGAGAAGCCTTGAGGGAACGCCCTCCACCCCGTACAACAACTACATGACAAAACGCATCGGAATACTCACAAGCGGCGGGGACTGCGCGGGCCTCAATGCCGTGATTCGCGCAGCTGTGCACCGCGCGCACATACTGGGCTACGAAATGGTCGGCATCCTCGACGGCACCCACGGCCTGATGGCCGAGCCGCCTCAGGTCAGGGTCCTTACCCCCGCCGATACGGATTCCGCCATGATGCGGCAGGGCGGCACCATTCTGGGCACCACCAACAAGGGCAACCCTTTTGCCTTCCCCATGCCCGATGGCACCACCAAAGACCGCTCGGGCGAGATTATCGCGGGCATCAAGAAACTCGACCTCCATGCCGTCATCGGCATCGGCGGTGACGGCAGCTTCGCCATCCTCCGCAAACTGGCCCAGCAAGGCGGTTTCAAGATGGTGGGCGTCCCCAAAACCATCGATAACGACCTCGGTAAAACCGAAGTATCCGTCGGCTTCGATACCGCCGTTGCCGTGGCAACCGAGGCACTCGACAGGCTGCAACCCACCGCCGCCTCCCACGACCGCGTCATGATTCTCGAGGTCATGGGCCGCGATGCGGGCCACATCGCCCTCAATGCCGGTATTGCCGGCGGCGCCGATGTCATTCTGGTGCCTGAACTGCCTTACAGCCTCGATAAAATCGCGGCCAAAATCAAAGCGGTGAAGGATTCGGGCCGCAACTTCGCGCTCGTGGTCGTGTCCGAGGCCGTAAAAGGCGAGGGCGGCAAGGATATCATGGTTACCTTCGCGGATGGCCAGAAACGCTATGGCGGCATCGGCAACTACCTCGGCCAGAAAATCGCTGAACTCACG
>JAGWXJ010000163.1 GCA_018969935.1 Alphaproteobacteria bacterium
ACGCGCGTGTTCACGGGCGATGGCCGCCTGATGGCCGAGTTTGCCGAGGAAAAACGCGTCTTCGTCCCCATTACATCCATTCCGCCGTTGGTGCGCGAGGCATTTTTATCCGCCGAGGACCAGCATTTTTATGAACACAAGGGCCTCGATTTTCAGGGCATCGGCCGTGCTGTCCTCGTAAACCTTCGTAACGCCGGCACCGACAGCAGGCTGGTTGGCGCATCCACCATCACGCAGCAGGTTGCCAAAAACATGCTGCTGACCAACGAAGTCAGTTTCGAGCGCAAATTCAAGGAAGCTATTTTGGCCCTGCGTATGGAGCGCGTGATCCCCAAGGACCGCATCCTCGAGCTTTACCTCAACGATATCTATCTGGGGCAGGGCGCTTACGGCGTGGCCGCAGCCGCACAAACCTACTACAACAAAGGCCTCGATGAACTGAACATCGAGGAAGTGGCGTATCTGGGCGCCCTTCCCAAGGCACCAAGCAACTACCACCCTATCAAACGCCGACAGCAGGCGCTGGACCGCCGCAATTGGGTCATCGGCCGCATGCAGGAAGATGGTTACATCACCAAGGAAGAAGCGCAAATCGCGCGCATGAAACCGCTAACGGTGGTAGACCAGTCGGCCCGCAAGGAAGCAGTGCGTTCGCCCTACTTCGCCGAAGAAATAAGAAGGTTCTTGGGTGAAAACCACGGGCTCGATTCCGTATACAAGGATGGCCTGACAGTACGTTCCACGCTGGACCCGGCTTTACAGGATATGGCTGAGCGAGCCTTCCGTTACGGGATAGTCCAGTATGAGCGCCGCCACGGCTGGCGTGGGCCAATCGCCCGTTATACCGATATTACAGGCTGGAAGGACCGGCTCTCCGAAGTACCGTTCCAGAAAGGCATGTTACCTGATTGGCAAATCGGCCTCGTCATTCAAAAAAACGGCAAGGGTGTTACCATCGGCCTTTCAGGTGGCGATACGCACCCCCTGCATGCGGATGATATTGCGTGGGCAGGCGATGCCTTGCAGGTGGGCGACATCGTAATGGTGGGCCCAAAATCATACCTTGATTACAAACAGAAACCGAAGCCAGTACCCAACGAAGACGGTACGATGCCGGAAGAAGAACCGGAGCCGGATGACAGCATGTACTGGCACTTGCGTCAGGTACCTGTGGTGCAAGGCGGCCTGGTTGCCATGGACCCGTATACGGGCCGCGTCCTCGCCATGCAAGGCGGCTGGGATTACGAGAAGTCTGAATTCAACCGCGTAACGCAAGCCCAGCGCCAGCTTGGCTCGGCCTTCAAGCCGTTCATATATCTGGCGGCATTGGAAGATGGTTACACACCCGTCACCAAGGTGCTCGATGCGCCCATTTCATTCTCGATGGGCTACGGTCAGGGTGTCTGGTCACCCACCAACTACGAGGAAGATGAATATTACGGCCCGACAACAATCCGTGTCGGTATTGAAAAATCCCGCAACCTGATGACAGTGCGTCTGGCAGCGCACTTGGGCATGAAGCGCGTGGCCCAGACGGTCGAACGTTTCGGCATCTACGATAAAATGGAAACGCATTTGGCAAACGCCCTTGGCGCGCAGGAAACAACACTGCTGCGCCTGACAACGGCCTACGCCATGCTTGCCAACGGCGGCCAGAAAATCACACCAACCTTCATCGACAGGGTGCAAGACCGCGCTGGGCACACGGTATTCGCACGCGATAAACGCCAGTGCGTGGATTGCGGCCCCCGCATCCAGTGGACACCGGGGCAGGAAGTACCGGAGCCCAAGCTGGAGGAAGATCTGGTTACCGACCCACGCGTAGCCTACCAGATGACAAGCATTCTGGAAGGCGTGGTCCAGCGCGGTACCGCCGCTTCAAGGCTGAAGGACATCGATTATCCGCTTGCAGGCAAAACAGGCACCACAAACGACTCCAAGGATGTCTGGTTTATCGGTTACTCGCCGGAAATTGTAGTCGGTTGCTACGTAGGCTTTGACCAGCCACGCACATTGGGTAAGGAAACCGGCGGCTCGACAGCCGTACCCATGTTCCGTGCCTTCATGGAGGAATATATCAAAGGGCGTGACCCGCAACCATTCCGTGTACCCCCCGGCATTTCGCTGGTGGAAGTGAATGCGGCAACTGGCCAGCGCACCAGCCCCGATGATCCGCGTGCCATTTTTGAAGCATTCCTGAAAGAGCAGGAACCGGAAGATACATACGTCTACGACCCCGAACAGCCTGCCGCCCGTTTCCCGACAGGTACAGACACGGGAGCACCCGATACCGCCATCGACAGCGGCGTTTCAACACCGCCCGAAACCGAAAACGGCGTTACGCCGGAGGTTCCGTCAGGGAACCTCGGCGGCACAGGCGGTATCTATTAGGTTACATGCGGTGAACGCAGCCGAGTTGAAGCGTCTTGCTGACGAACGAGGTTTTGTCCGCCTTAACACGGAATTCTTCATCTTCGATGGTGATATAGCCCACGTTGGCAACCTTCGCGCGCACCAGAAGATCTGAAGCACGCTCTTCATTCGCATCAAGATACAAATGTGTTGGCATATGCCCGCGTTTCAGGACTTCATCCTGGCAAATCTTGTGCAGCTTTACGAAAGCGCCATCCGGCATACCGTATTGGCGGTCAAATTCCCAAAGTGCAGAAAGGTCTTTAGGTAAGATGCCGCACATTTGCCCGGCAGCGCCAATGAAGTCGATGTTATACGTATCGCCCCGATCAAGAATCGCGCGCTGGGCGTTCAACACAACCTCTTCGAGGTTTTCCATGAGCGTCTTGCCGTTATCAAGATCTTTCAGTCGGTCAACGATGAGCTTGATGCTCTGGCATGCCCATTCATGCGGATAACGTGAATCGTGGGAAAGGTCGCGCCCGGTTAGGCGGTCTGTATACTTCCCGCCCAGCTTGCCCCAGCGTTGAAGCACTTCAAAAGCGGGGCGTTTTGTCCAGCCCATGGTTTCCTTGCCTGCAAGTGACAGGCTGTCATTCTCAAGACGTTCAAGATTGGTTTCAAGGTGCGTTTGGCCTGCCTGTGAAAGGCCGTCCAGAAGGCCGTGACTGCCGTTCTTGTAAAAGGCAAGCGGGCGCAC
>JAGWXJ010000164.1 GCA_018969935.1 Alphaproteobacteria bacterium
CGCTTGCGTGGCTCGGGTTTGACGTTATCTCGATTTTGCAGGGGATGTTGTGGGGTAAGGATGTGGTGCTCAAGTACTTTACGGAGCATGCACCAAAGGACCCCGCCAAGCTTGAAGAATTCAACCGTGTGACGCATTACCTCGAGCTTACGTGGGACGGGCTTATCTATTTTGCATTCGCGATTGCCGGATTCATGATCTGGTGTGTGGCTTCCTTCTGGGCCAACAGGGGTAAAAACGACTTTGCCGCCGCGCGCGTGGTGCGCAAAATCCCGCTGGTCGGGCACTATATGCGCGATCTCGGTTTTGCGGACTCGATGTCTGCCGCGGCGCGCATGATCCGCGGGAACGTGCCGATTGCCGATACCTTCAAACAGGCATCGCAGGCTACCAGCATGCCGGATGTGACCCAATACTGGCTGGACAGCCATACGGACCTCCAGCGTGGTGTGAGCATGGGTATGGCCCTTGACCGCGAACCGCTATCCAAGGCCGAGCGCCTCGAGCTTGCGACCTTGTCCGACCTTTCCCAAGTGGCTACAATCATGGAGTCGATTGCGGAAATGAGAAATCAGGGCGCAAAGACCAAGAACACCATCATCATCTGGCTGGCGTTCTTCCTTACCGCCCTGTTCCTCCTTGCCGGTTTCGGCTCAGCCATCTTTGCGCTGACCGTCATGAACATGTCCATGGACAGCATGGTCACGGATATGATGGGAACAAACATGTGATTCAAACGAAGCATCGGGCATGAGCAACGTCGTATCAGAAACACCAGCCGGTACCGAAAAGGTCCAGCAGCCGCACAAGCCTACGATCATCGACAAGCTGTCGGGTGATGCCAAGGCCGTGCCCGATAGCCTGACGCCGGTTTTGCCGAACGAGCTTATCGGCGGCTCCGTACCCTACATTGCCGGCATGGAGGAAGAAGCGGTGTGGAACGCGGCCGTTCAGGCCTGCGGCACCGAGCGCGTGCACTATGTGTACACCATTGATGACAACCGCTGCTGGTACTTGGCCGCGCCTTCGTCATCGCTTGCGTCTTTCCCCGATAGCTGGTGCCCGCTTGCTGCGGCATTGCCCGGCAATTCCGAATTCTGGGACCGCGAAACAGTTTACCTGTATGAACAGGAAGGGCAGGCAGCCGCCCTGCGCTGGGACCCCGAAACAGGCCGCATGCAATTGTTTTTGGGGCCTGCCAGAACCATCTTGCCGCGTATCCAGTCCATGGATGCCAACTTCGTGACCATCAACCCGCTGATGGCGCAATTGGCCCCATGGCGCAACAGGGAGTTGCGTACCGACCAGCTTGCCCGTGCTACCGGCCGCATGATGGTTATTACCGGCCTTTCCGTATCGCTGGTGGCGTTTGCCCTAATGATTGCCCTTTATCTTATTGCGGCGATTTTGCAGCCCAAGCTTGAGAATGCCCGTACGGGAACTGATACGGCGACGAATGCGCTTATGGTCAATGCCTCTACGGCACTTGAAAACGACGTCATCAAGCATTTCAACCGTATACAGGAGCTTCTGGACTCCCTTTATGCCATCAAGGGCACATTGGTGCGTTACGAGGTGCTTGAGGGTGGGGCTGGCGTTGAATGGGAGGCCCTTGTGCCTGCGGCCTATACCAACGGTTCGCAGCCTGCACTTGCCGGTTCGGTACCTGAGGGGGCTATCGAGAAGGACGGACGTGTCCGCATCAAGGGTAAACAGTAGTTTTAATTACCCATAATAACTTTGTTTTAATCTTCACAAGGGTATGATTTTAGAGGACAATATTTTACGTGCTTTCACGTGGTATTGGGCCAAGGGGGATTATTGAAGTTAGATTCTGCGACGATTAAACGGCTGATGTCGCCGCATGCTTACAAGAACCTCGACGTTTTTGTCGAGCAGATCCCGTTGCGGGCCGGTTATGCGGCTGTCGGGGCGGGGGCCATCTGCCTCCTATTGGCCTGTCTTTCCATCACTTATGCCGTTTTACAAGCCAACAATGTCATGACGCTTCGTGCCGATATTCTGAAGGCCGAGGCCCTTAAACCGACTGTGCCTGTCATCAACAAGGTGCCGGTGGCCGATACGGATGCGCAGGCTTTTGCCAAGCGCCTCAAGGATTTTTACCCGCAACTGGAAGTCAATTCTTCGGGCGCGCGCATCGAGATGCGTTCGGGCCAGATTGACAAATACGGCGCGTTTCGCGAGGCGGTGGGTAACGTTTTCAACGGCGGGAAAGGCTGGCGCATAACTGTAGAAAGCATGTGCGTCGGGCGTGAGT
Organism: Alphaproteobacteria bacterium; assembly: GCA_018969935.1. Classification (GTDB taxonomy): domain Bacteria; phylum Pseudomonadota; class Alphaproteobacteria; order Micavibrionales; family UBA1664; genus UBA6145. The sequence continues at coordinate 2,279 of JAGWXJ010000164.1, forward strand.
GCAAGAATAACACGCCGATTTTTGGTGCTTTTACTATCCACACCTTACGTGTGGACAAACCGGCCAGTTAGAGTCTTAATTACAATAACAGATTCGCAAATAATTAACGTTTAACCTCAAGGAGTCATTAATGCAGATCAATAAAACCAGACAGCAGAAAGGGAACGTGCTGTTCCTCATTCTGATCGCGGTGGCCCTGTTTGCGGCACTTTCGTATGCCGTTACGCAGTCCAGCCGCTCGGGTAGCGATGCTAACCGCGAAACGAACGTGATCAACACCTCGACCCTCACGCAGTATCCGAACCAGGTTCGTACGGCTGTGCTCCGTCTGGTTATCGGTGGTACGGACTCCGCACTTCTGCACTTCAACAGCCCTGACGAGATGACGGGTGCAGGCTTTGCTGCATTCTCCTCCGCACGTGGCGTGTTCCACGCACAAGGTGGTGCTGCCGCTTGGTCGCAAGTCCCCGGCAAACTGCACGCCAACACGACGACGGACCAAAACTGGATTTACAGCATGGCGTTCCGTATTCCCGGCCTCGGCACGGATAACACCGACGGTTCGGGTAACGAACTGATTGCCTTTGCTGAAGATATCACGCAAACCATCTGCAGCCGTTTGAACTCCGATCTCGGCTGGGGTACATCGATCCCCGTTACCAACGCAACGCTCACCATTACGGACGTTCGTGACGTAGCCCACCGCATTGCCACCACTGCCGGTAACGCACCTACGGCCCCTGTTGCCGACGGTACGGTGCCTAACGACGGCGGCACGCCCAACTGGTTC
>JAGWXJ010000024.1 GCA_018969935.1 Alphaproteobacteria bacterium
GCCACAGCCCTGATAGTGGTAGGGGATATGCCGCCAGATGCTTCCAAAACCGCCCTTTTGGCAGTAATCGCCACAGCCTCGCGCATCACGGCAGGCGGCATGTTATCCAGCAAAACATACTTGGCCCCTGCCCCCAGCGCCTCGGATAGCTGCTCAAGGGTATCCACTTCAATCTCAACCTTTTCGGCAAGGCCCTTGGTAGCGGCCAAAGCAGGCACAACCCCGCCAGCCACGGCAATATGGTTGTCCTTGATGAGCACGGCATCATAAAGACCCATGCGGTGGTTAACCCCGCCCCCGCACCGTACGGCATATTTTTCAAGCGCACGGTAAGCAGGCGTTGTTTTGCGCGTATCGGTCAGTTGTGCGCCCGTGCCTGTAATCAAGTCCACAAGCTTGCGGGTTTCGGATGCCACACCCGACAGGCGCTGCACAAAGTTAAGCGCCACGCGCTCGGCGGCCAGCAAGGCCCGCGCATTGCCTTTTATACGCATTACGGCCTGCCCCGCTTTTACGCGGTCACCGTCTTGCGCCAGCATTTCGATTTGCAAACCCTTGAACACATGGGCCGCCACAGGCAACCCGCACACAACCCCTTCAGCCCTGAAGGCCATCACGGCCTCGGCCATCGCATCAGCCGGTATGGTCGCATTACTGGTTATATCGCCCGCGCCAACATCCTCGGCCAGCGCCATGGCCACAAGCCCTTCATAGGCGGATGGCGGCAAAACAGGCGCGCTCACCGGCTTAACTCCAACATACGGTTGACCGACTTTTGCGCGCGGGCAATCACATCCGCCGGCACATGCACCTCGGTTGTCATGGTTTCCAGCGACTTCAATATCTTGGGCAAGGTAATGCGCTTCATGTGGGGGCACATAAAGCACGACCGCACGAATTCAACCTTAGGGTTGGCCGCCTGCAGGTTATCCCCCATCGAACATTCGGTGATTAAAAGCACCCGCGCAGGCTGCTTGGTTTCGATGACATTCTGGAGCTGCGCCGTAGAACCCGAATAATCGGACGCCGCAATCACATCAGGGTGGCACTCGGGGTGCGCTATCACATAAATACTGTCGCCGTAGCGCGATTTGATATCGCGGACGTCATCCGCCGTAAAACGCTCATGCACCTCGCACTTGCCTTTCCACGTCAGGATTTTGACTTCAGGCACCTCGCGCTGCGTATTCATGGCAAGGTATTCATCGGGGATCATAAGCACCTGTTTGTGCCCTTCCCGCGCCAGCGCCTTGATAATTTTGGTGGCATTGCCCGATGTACAGCACACATCGGATTCAGCCTTTACCTCGGCGCTCGTGTTCACGTAAGTGACCACCGGCACATCGGGGAATTTTTCTTTCAGGAGCCTGACATCCGCACCTGTGATGGATTCAGAGAGCGAGCACCCTGCTTCCATATCAGGCATCAACACCGTTTTTTCAGGGCATAAAATCTTGGACGTTTCGGCCATGAAATACACGCCCGCCTGCACAATCACCGCGGCATCGCACTTGGCCGCCTCCTGCGCAAGCTTGAGGGAATCGCCAACAATATCGGCAACCCCGTGGAATATATCGGGCGTCATGTAGTTGTGCGCCAACACCACCGCGTTTTTCTTGCGCTTCAGGCGGTTGATAGCCTCGATGTAAGGGGCAAGCCCCTCCCATGTCTGGTCGGAATACTGGGCCCCCAGCTTTTCGCGGATGTGTTGTAAAGCCGTCATGCGCCGATGATATGCGCCTTGGCAGGCAGGCTGTCAAACCCTATCGCGGGCGCAATGCAGTGCCTTTGCCCAACTGCACGCGCAAGGCGTCTTCGGCATCCAGCTGGGCATTCCAGTCGCGCCGCATACGGACGACAACACGCAACGCCTTGATGACACTGCCATAGGTAGCCGTGCCATGGGGCATGATATCCGGTTTTTTTCCCGTCACGCCCACAAGGACAGGCATCATGCCGAGTGTTGCAGGCACCCGCAGGTTCTTCTCGCGGTCTTCCGCCATGAAAACCATGTTGAAACTGCCGTAATAACGCGCATCACGAAGGAAATCGGTATAAAGGCTGGAATCCGTGCACTTCATACGGCCCTGATAACCGTCGATACCGCGGCAAATATTGAAGTGTGTGCGTATGCCCATCAATGTCGGCACTTCATGGGCCCAGTAGTCGTCGCCATGAGTTAAAATCCCGAACTTGAGGCCAAGCGACCGCGCCTCGCGCAAAAGGTCATTCATCTCGCGATAAAAGTCGAGATGCGCCTGCGCCCGTTCATTAAACTGCGGTTTGACATGCCGGTCCAATGTCAGGCGGTGATACCCCTGATGAAATTTTGTGTGGTCGATACCCCATCGGCGCGCAGGGCCTATGGTGGGCAAACCGTGTTCGGCGTAGGAAGCCTTCGTGGCCTCATCCATCGCTTCTTCGGAAACACGCTTGCCACTGGCTTTCAACATGCCGGCCAGCACTTCAATCACGCATTTGTAAATATCGTCATTCAGGCTGTCCCAGTGCATGAACAGCGTTTCATCAAGGTCAAAGATGCCGAAACCGGCGGCCTGCTTCTCGATAAGGGGCAGTTTGTTTTTGCTGGGCATGAATATCCTCGTTCGCTGGCCCAGTTTTTAAGGCCAGCTCCGGAAATATGCAAATTTTATGGATAATACTTAAGCGAGCGCGGCGCGCTTGGCCTTTGCCACTTCGATACGGGCGGCAAGACGTGCCTTTTCATGGCCTTCGGCCAAACCAAAAGCCGCTTCAAGCTTGCCGACTTCAGCATCGACGCCTGCGACCGTCAGGTTTGCAAGGTCAACTGCTTCCTCGGCCAGCACGGTGCAGTGCTCGGCACCCACATCGGCAAAGCCACCCGCCACAAACACGCGGCGGGGGTTGTTGTCGTTAATGCCCGTTTTGCGGACTTCGATAACGCCCATTTGCAGGGAAGACAGCAAAGGCGAATGGCCCGGCAGAACCCCAAACACGCCCTCCTCGCCCGGAACCGTGACCATAGCCACATCTTCCGAGATGAGTTTCGCCTCAGGCGATACGAGTTCGAATTTAAAGGTCTGGGCCATTGGTTATGCGGCCTCCTTGGCCATTTTCTCGGCTTTGGCAAATACTTGCTCGATTGTGCCAACCATGTAGAAGGCAGCTTCAGGCAGGTGGTCGCACTCGCCGTTCACGATCATGCCGAAGCCCTTGACGGTATCGGCTTTCTCGACGAACACGCCGGGCGAACCCGTGAACACCTCGGCCACGTGGAACGGCTGCGAGAGGAAACGCTGGATTTTGCGGGCGCGTGCCACAACCAGTTTGTCTTCTTCCGAAAGTTCGTCCATGCCAAGGATGGCGATGATGTCTTGCAGGGCCTTGTAGGTCTGCAGCGTTTTCTGGACAGCCGTGGCCACCTTGTAGTGGTCCTCGCCCACGATTTGCGGGTCAAGGATACGCGAAGTGGAATCCAGCGGGTCAACGGCAGGGTAAATGCCAAGCTCGGCAATCTGGCGGCTCAACACGGTCGTTGCATCAAGGTGCGAGAAGGTCGTGGCAGGTGCCGGGTCGGTCAAGTCGTCAGCAGGCACGTAAACAGCCTGAACAGACGTGATCGAACCCTTGTTGGTCGACGTAATACGCTCTTGCAGCGCGCCCATATCGGTTGCCAGCGTCGGCTGGTAACCCACGGCGGAAGGAATACGGCCCAGAAGTGCCGACACCTCGGCGCCTGCCTGCGTAAAGCGGAACACGTTGTCCATGAAGAACAGAACGTCCTGACCTTCCACATCGCGGAAGTATTCGGCCTGCGTAAGGCCGGAAAGCGCAACGCGTGCACGCGCACCGGGGGGCTCGTTCATCTGGCCGTAAACAAGCGCCACTTTGGAACCTGCGCCATCCAGCTTGATAACGCCGGATTCAATCATCTCGTGGTAAAGGTCGTTCCCTTCGCGGGTACGCTCGCCAACGCCTGCAAACACGGAAACACCGCCGTGGCCTTTTGCAATGTTGTTGATGAGTTCCATGATGGTAACCGTCTTGCCAACGCCTGCACCGCCGAAGAGGCCGATTTTACCGCCTTTGGCGTAAGGGCAGATAAGGTCGATGACTTTAATACCCGTAACCAGCTGCTCGGTCGCTGTCGATTGGTCGACGAATGCGGGGGCGGCACGGTGGATGGGGTAGGATTCCTTGGCGTTGACAGGGCCGCGATCGTCAATCGGCTGGCCGATGACGTCCATGATACGGCCAAGCGTTTCAGGGCCGACCGGCACGGCAATCGCGTTGCCGGTGTCCGTGACATCCTGACCGCGGACAAGGCCGTCCGTCGAGTCCATGGCGATGCAACGCACGGTGTTTTCGCCAAGGTGCTGGGCAACTTCGAGCACCAGCTCGGCGTTGTCGTTACCGGCGTTCTTGGTCTTGAGCGCGTTCAGGATTTGCGGAACCGCACCGTCCTCGAACTGCACGTCCACAACTGCACCAAGCACCTGCGTGATTTTACCGTTTGTCTTAGCCATCGTCTTTTCTTCCTTCTTTAAACTTATACGGCCTCTGCGCCGGAAATGATTTCAATAAGCTCTTTCGTAATGAACGCCTGACGCGCGCGGTTGTATTGCAGCGACAGTTTCTTGATCATGTCGCCCGCGTTGCGTGTTGCGTTGTCCATGGCCGTCATGCGCGCGGCCTGCTCGCCCGCGGCGCTATCCAGCATCGCGCGGTAAACCTGCACGGCCAGATTGCGCGGCAGAAGGCGGCTCAAAAGCGCATCTTCATCCGGCTCGAATTCATAGGGGATTTTTGTCACGTTATCATTGGAACCTGCGGCAGGCAGACGGAAAGGAATAAGCTGCTGCGCCGTAGGTTTTTGTACCAGCACGTTCTTGAATTCATTGTAAACCAGCGTGCAAACATCAAAGGCACCCGCATCAAACTGGCTTAGCACGTAAGTGGCCACATCATCGGCATTGCTGAAGGCGATTTTGCCCTTCTGGCCGACATCGGTGATGGAATGGACCATCTTGTCCTTGTGGTCGCGGCGCAGAAGGTCGCGCGCCTTGCGGCCTACCGCGACGATTTTCACGGTTTTGCCTTCAGCCGTCAGTTCACGGATTTTCTGGCGCGCAAAGCGCACGAGGTTACCGTTGAAACCGCCGCAAAGGCCGCGGTCAGCCGTCATGACAATCAGAAGGTGTGTTTGCTCGGAACCCGTACCGATAAGCAGTTTGGGCAGGTTTGGCGATACGACAAGGTTGGAGGCCACGCGCGACAGCATACCCGCCATGGCAGCCGCATAAGGCTGGCTTGCCTGCGCGTTTTCCTGCGCGCGGCGCAGCTTGGAGGCCGCAACCATTTTCATGGCCGACGTGATCTTCCGTGTCGATTTCACGGAAGCGATGCGGTTACGATATTCCTTTAAACTCGGCATCTCTTAGCTCACTCTGTATCTGGGTTGCTTTCTCAGCAACGACATAAACTCTGCTACTTCCAAAACCGTACTCTTTGTTACTACCTCGACAGCGCGATCAACGCGGCCTTGGTCCAACCTTTGCTCTCCGCCTTTGACGGCCGCATTCAGCAGCATTGTGGCAACCGAGCTGGCAACCATGTGCTGGCCTGCAGCCGCCTCGATGGCAACAGAGGCTTCAAAAGCTTCTGCCGCGCTCAGCGTATCCAGTGCTTCGGAGAATTCTGCGTATGATGTCATACCTTCCTCCCCTTACTGCACGTGCATGCCGCGTTTGACGGACATCGTATGCGTGGACTCGCAAAAGCCGTCCAGTTCCCATCCGCGCTTCTCGGCTTCTTCGCGCAAGCCATCCTCGGGCTGGACAAACACCTTGTCCTTGCCCTGATTGAAGGCTTCCGCAATGGAAGCGAGTTGCACTTCAAGGTTCGACATCCTTAAGCCGCCTTCGCCATCGTGGCCGTGTAACCTTTGAGGTACTCGTGCATTTTGGCTTCAAGGTCCTTATCTAGGGCCTTTTTGCTGCGGATTTCGTCAAGGATGGCTTTGCCCGTGCCGCCAGCGCGTGCATCGCGCAGAAGGCCGGCTTCATAAGCCGTCACGCGGTTGACAGGCAGGCCGTCAAGGTAGCCCTTCACGCCCGCAAAAATCACAAGCACCTGCTCTTCAACGGCAAGCGGCGAGTACTGGGGCTGTTTCAGAAGTTCCGTGAGGCGCGAACCGCGGGCCAGAAGTTTCTGGGTCGAGGCATCAAGGTCGGATGCGAACTGCGAGAACGCTTCCATCTCGCGGTACTGTGCAAGCTCCAGCTTGATGGTACCGGCAACCTGTTTCATAGCCTTGATTTGTGCGGCAGAACCCACGCGCGAAACCGAAAGGCCTACGTTAATAGCAGGGCGTATACCTTTGTAGAACAAACCAGTTTCAAGGAAGATCTGGCCATCCGTAATCGAGATAACGTTGGTCGGGATGTACGCCGAAACGTCACCGGCCTGCGTTTCGATGACAGGCAGCGCCGTCATGGAACCGCCACCGTTTTTGTCCGACATCTTGGCCGCGCGCTCAAGGAGGCGCGAGTGGATGTAGAAAACGTCACCGGGGTATGCCTCGCGGCCCGGCGGGCGGCGCAGCAGCAGCGACATCTGGCGGTAAGCCACAGCCTGCTTGGAAAGGTCATCATAGATGATAAGGGCGTGCATGCCGTTATCGCGGAAGTATTCGCCCATCGCGCAGCCCGTGTAAGCGGCAAGGAACTGCATGGGGGCCGGGTCGGATGCCGTAGCGGCTACAACGATCGAGTATTCCATCGCGCCGCGCTCTTCAAGCGAGCGTACGAGCTGTGCGACCGTCGAGCGTTTTTGGCCGATAGCCACGTAAATGCAGTAAAGCTTCGATTTCTCGTCGCCCGATGCGTTCACCGACTTCTGGTTGAGGATGGCGTCAAGCGCAACAGCCGTTTTACCGGTCTGGCGATCACCGATGATAAGTTCGCGCTGGCCGCGGCCAACAGGCACAAGGGCATCAAGGGCTTTGATACCCGTCTGCATCGGCTCTTTCACCGACTGGCGCGGCGTAATGCCGGGGGCCTTCATTTCAACGCGGCGTGTTTGGGCGCCCTTGATGGGGCCTTTGCCGTCAATCGGGTTGCCAAGGCCGTCAACAACGCGGCCAAGCAGTTCCTTGCCGACCGGCACGGAAACAATCTCGCCCGTACGGCGCACGATGTCGCCTTCCTTGATGTCGCGGTCCGAACCGAAGATAACAACACCCACGTTGTCGACTTCAAGGTTCAGGGCCATCCCTTTGATGCCGCCGGGGAATTCCACCATCTCGCCAGCGCGCACGCCGTCAAGGCCGTAAACGCGGGCAACACCGTCACCAACCGACAAAACGGTGCCGACTTCGGCCACGTCTGCCATCGCGTTGAAGTTGGCTACCTGGTCCTTCAGGATTGCCGAGATTTCCGAGGCTTTGAGTTCCATTACACTTCTCTCCGTATCAAAATACTAAATTAGGCTGCGCTGTTACCCGTGAGGCGTCGTGCCAAACGGTCCAGCTTGGTTTTCACAGAATCATCAATCATTTTGGAGCCGACAACGACAACCATGCCGCCAATCAGCGCAGGGTCGACATGCGTTTCAACGCTGACATCGTGGCCGAGTTTGGATTTAAGCTGCGCTTTGATGTCGGCCACTTTGGCGGCATCAAGCGGGGTTGCGGATGTAACTTTTGCCTTGGATGTGCCGGATGCAGCCTCAAGCTTGGCCTTGGCGGCTTCAAGCACGGCCTCAAGGGCAGGCAGGCGGCGGTTATCGGCCAGAACTGCCAGCATGGATGCCGTAAGCTCGTGCAGCTTGGCTTGCTTGGCGATAGCGGCCACGGCCTTCGTTTGCTCGTTTTTCTTCACAAGCGGAGATGTCAGAAAAGCGGAAAATTCAGGGCTATTGCGCACCATGGACAACAGGGCGTCGCAGTCGGCGGAAATCGCCTCAATAGCTTTCTTCTCGCGGGCGGCAGAAAGCCATGCGTTTGCGTATCTGTATGCAACCTGTCCAGCGGCCATCGTAAACCCGTTACCCCATAGCTAGTTTTTTACGTGCCCCCTCGTAGCACACGGTATATTGCCTAGCAACAACTTTTGGATACGGTTCAGATAAGGCTTTCAGCCAGCCTGTGCAGGGCGAAAACACCCAATAAAATCAATAGGTGCAAAACATAGATTTCCAGGCTGTACCGCCCCATGAACTTCAAAAGCGGAGCATTGATTCCCCCCGTAAGGGCGGGAAGGCTTTTGGCCCTGAAATCCGACAGCACGAAATAAACGCCAATAAGCCCCGCCGCCAGCACCATGACCCCGACAAGCCCGAAACCGAACTTCATGGCCGACATCACCCCGAAAACAGACAGCGCGACAATAGCGTAATAGGCAGGAAACCCATGCCCCATGGCTTTCTCCGCCTCATCCTTGTGGCGGTTTACGTAGCCTATATAGGCCAGCAAAAGGCCAATCGTGCCGTATTCCAGAAACATGTCGCTGACATATCCGAAAAACGCCAGCAAAAGCACGAACCACCAGAAATAATAGCGCCTGCGCACCATAAAATCCCACACGGGGTCCAGCAGATACCGCACGGCAGCCATGGTAAACAACACGCACAACGCAAGCGGCGAAAAACCCGCTATCACGCGCGTCAGCATGATTATCCCCCCCGCAATATACCACCGCACTGGTACCGTGCGTGTATCGGCATACCCGATCAGGAAAAACCACAACGGTACCGAAAGCCTGCCCAGAACCCGCAAAAGCTCGATTTGCGGCAGGATAAGCCACCCCACGTGGTCCATGATCATAAGGCTGACGGCAAGTGTCTTGAGAACATCAATACTTGTGACATCGCGCGGCAAGTCATCCCGTTTCGGGAACACCTGCTCTTTCCACTCAAAAGCCTTCAAATCGAATGTCATTCCAAAATGGTGGGCCGCTTTGCGCGCAGCGTCAACAACCCTGCCTTTGAAAGGCCTTTATTAATCTGCTAACTATCTCGCCATGAACCTGAAAAAGCTTTTTGAACGCCTGAGCGTTTACGCCGCCCTTTTCCTCATTATCCAGACTTTCCTGCGCCTGACACTGCTTGTCCGCGGTGAAATGGATAACAACCTCGATCTGGGGATATCCGACTACCTCAATATCTTTTTGCGTGGCCTTTGGCTGGATATCGCAACCGCACCTTTTGTTCTCATTCCCATCACCCTCATCACTTTTCTGGTGCCCGAGCGGTTTTGGAACAAATGGGCCGAGTACGGCCTCCGCTTTGTTTTTCTTTACGTCATCTGCTTCGATTTCGTGGCCGAACACGTTTTCTGGACCGAATTTTCAACCCGTTTCAATTTCATCGCCGTCGACTACCTTGTGTATACGCAGGAAGTCATCGGCAACATCGTGGAATCCTATCCGCTGGCCCCGCTTTTGGCCGCTATCGGCGTGGTGGCGCTTGTCATCACATGGGCCGCACGCAAAGTAATGCCGCAGGCAGGCCCCCTGCCCGCAAAAATGCGCATGGCCGCACTGGGTATGTACGCGCTTCTTACCCTAGGCCTTTACGCGGCATCTAACACAAGCCAGTCCTTCTACAGCGATAACGCCGAGGCAGGCGAGATAGCAGCCAACGGCATCTACAACCTTTTCTACGCCTTCTGGCACAACGAAATCAGCTACGATCGTTTTTACGCCCAGCGCGACAGGGAAGAGGTCAAAAAGATGGCCCTTAGCCTTCTGGCTGAAAAAGATGATGCCGTTCAGGAAAACGGAGAATTCGTGCGCATCAAAAAACCGCACGGGCCTGAAAAGCACAAAAACGTCATCCTTGTCGTCATGGAATCCATGAGCGCCGATTTCATGGGCACCTTCGGCAACGAGGAAGGCCTGACCCCCAACCTCGACAAACTCGCAAGGGAAGGGCTTTTCTTTAGCGATACCTACGCCACAGGTACGCGCACCGTGCGCGGCCTTGAGGCCGTAACGCTCTCGGTACCACCCACGCCCGGCCAATCGATTGTCCGCCGCCCGGGCAACGAAAACCTGTTTTCTCTCGGTTTCGTATTCAAGGACCGCGGCTACGACACAACGTTCCTGTATGGCGGCTACGGTTACTTCGACAACATGAATGCGTTTTTCGCAGGCAACGGCTTCAATGTCATCGACCGCACCGCCTTCGATAAATCCGAATACGCCTTCGCCAACGTCTGGGGCATCCCAGATGATGACGTATTTGCACGCGCTGTCAGGGAAGCGGATAAATCGGTAGCCGCAGGTAAACCCTTCATGCAGCTTATCATGACAACGTCCAACCACCGCCCCTACACATATGAGGATGGCCGTATTGATATCCCATCGGGTACTGGCCGTTCTGGCGGTGTGAAATACGCCGATTACAGCGTAGGAAAACTGCTCGAATTCGCGCGCAGCAAACCATGGTTCAAGGACACCATATTCGTATTCGTGGCTGACCATACGGCAGGCGCTGGCGGCAAGGTAGAAATGGCCCCCGTCAAATACCACATCCCCATGATTTTCTACGCCCCTGGCATCATCAAGCCCCACAACTACAAAAACATCGCAAGCCAGATAGATCTGGCTCCCATTCTACTGGGGCAGCTCAACTTCCACTACCGCAGCAAATTTTATGGCGAGGATTTGATGCACGATGACGATGAAATCCCCCACGCCTTCATCAGCAACTATCAGAAAGTGGCGCTGGTCAAAAGTAACGTGATTACCGTCCTCTCGCCCAAAAAACAGGTTGATCAGTACACGTGGCCTGACCAGACGCGCATTGAAAAGCCTGATAACGAACTGATCGAAGAAACAATTAGCTACTACCAGTCGGCATCATGGTGGCGCGATACCCTGCGCCGCGTGCCAAGCACGCTGGAGAAGGCGCAGTAAGCCGTTAGTGGCAGCTGGGTGCCAGCGGCTTCACAAGCTCCATCATGCGGCTGAAGTAATCTTCGTAGTGATGCCCGTTCTTGATGGCCCGCCAGATGCCAAGGCCCGAAACAGGCGTGCCTTCCTTGGGGTAGGTTTGCAAACGCAGGTTCACAAACCCGTCGCGGGAACGCACATACAGCATGTCCTCAAGGTTACCTTCCCCATCGAATGTAAACACTTCCAATCGTCCAGCCTGAATAAAGGGCTGGAACGCAGCATCGAGCTTCGGCGCATCTGTAGCAGCCTGCTGGAATACCACGCGGGCCTTGAAACCGGCATCGCGCTCAAAAGCTGCCAGCAATGGTTTTTTGTATAAGCCGAAATTGTTGAAGCGGGTGCAAAGGTCGGCACTCGCGGCATCTTCCAGCATCACATCGTGGAACATCGCGGCATTACCATCATTGGAGCACAGCACAACTTCATCGGGCTTGAAACGGATTCTGCGCATCGCCTGCTTGTAGGCATGCCCCACGGCTACCAAAGGCACACCGGATTCCGAAAAACGCAATTGTGCTGTCTGCATATTAACCTCCCGTCATGTTTATATTTTTACGTATTCTTTTATAAAAAGCTGTAGGGGTCAATATCCACCGCAACACGCACCGTGGATGGCGTTTTGACAGCGCCCATCCAGTCCCTGATGTAATCCTGCATGGGGAAGGCCCTGTCAGCCGAAAGCAGCAAACGCCACCTGAAATGGTTGCGCAGTTTATAAATGGCGGCCTGCGCTGGGCCTAAAATACCCAAGCCCGCAGCTTCAGGCGCTGCCTGCACAAGCGCACGCGCAGCCTGCTCAACCACCATCGGGTTGGTCCCGCTTAGAATGATGGCCGCAAGCCGGCCGTAAGGGGGCATGTGTGCCTGCGCACGTTCTTCCAGTTCTACGGCCACAAACGCATCGCGGTCATGCGCGCACAATGACTGCATGACACGGTTTTCAGGCATGAATGTTTGCAGCAATACACGGCCCTGTGCGGCCTCGCGCCCCGCCCTGCCTGCCACTTGGTGCAGCAACTGCCATGTACGTTCGCTGGCGCGCAGGTCACCGCCCTGCAAACCCAAATCGGCATCCACAACGCCCACCAGCGTCAGCTTGGGGAAGTGGTGGCCCTTGGCAATGATCTGCGTCCCGATGATGATATCAACGTTGTGGCTGCGTATGGCCTCCAGCGCTTGGTGCAACGCAGCCCCGTCATCCCCCGCCGTATCGGATGCAAGCACCAGCGTACGCGCCTGCGGGAACATGTCACGCGCTTCCTCCGCAATCCGTTCAACACCGGGGCCGATGGGCACAAGGCTATCAACAGCCGCGCATTTCGGGCATTTATCGGGCTTGAATTGCGATGTACCGCAATGGTGGCACGTAAGCCTGCGCGATTGTTTATGCTCCACCATCCACGCCGAACAATGCGGGCATTCAATGCGGTGTCCACACGCGCGGCACAATGTTAACGGGGCATACCCGCGGCGGTTCAAAAACAGCAGCGCCTGCTCGCCCGATGCAAGCGTCTGCGCAATCGCATCCTTGAGGGGCGGGGATATGAAATTCCCGCGCTCGGGCGGCGTTGCCTTCATGTCTATCAGCGATACATCGGGCAGGCGCGCGCCGCCAAAACGGTCAGGCAGGTGCACGACATCATAGCGCCGTGCCCGCACATTCTGGAAGGTTTCCAAGGATGGCGTGGCCGATACCAGCACAACCGCATGCCCCGTAATATGCCCGCGCAACACGGCCATGTCCCGCGCGTTATACCGCACACCGTCTTCCTGCTTGAAGGCGCTGTCGTGTTCTTCATCAACCACAATTACACCTAAGTCAGCATACGGCAAAAACAGGGCCGATCGCGCACCAATCACAACGCGGCTTTCGCCAGTGGCCACGGCCTTCCATGTCACCTTGCGCGGCGCTTCCGTCAGGCCCGAATGCCAAAGCGCGGGCAGGCACCCGAAACGTTCCGCAAAACGGCCCAAAAACGCATTCGATAGCGCAATTTCAGGCAGCAAAATCAGCGCCTGTTTGCCCGCGCGTAACGCCTCGGCGACAGCCTCGAAATACACTTCCGTTTTACCTGCACCCGTAACGCCGTCCACCAACGTGCAGCTATACGCCCCCGCGGCCACGGCATCGCGCAAACGCCCTGCGGCATACTCCTGCTCGGGTGTCAGGCTTGCGCCTGCGCGCTCAACATCAGGGTTGGCGCAAGGCGCCATCAACTTTTTGGATGGGCGTTTGGCCGTCAGCGCCTTGGGGGCGGATAGCGCCATTTTCAGCACCTCCCCGCGCTCCGATACGGTGTAGGCCGCAACGCGCTCTATAAACCTGCGCTGGGCATCGGCCAGCGGCGGCACGGCATCGAATATCTGGGTAATTTCCTTCAGCTTAGCGGCAGGCACGTCATCGGCCGCATCATCCCATACACAGCCCAAAACCTTGCGCGGCCCCAGCGGGATTTCAACGTAAGTACCAACGGCAGGCGCATCCATGCCTTCTGGCACGGAATAGGTATAGGCTTTATCGACAGCCGTTGCAGGCAAAACGGAAACGCGCATAAAGCAGTTTTAGCGCGAAGCGCCCTCAAAACGAAGCGCCTAAGAAAACCTTACACAGGCTTCATGACAAACTTGCAGGTTTGGCCGGCAACAGCCTCGATACAAGCCGATTTGCCGCCCTTGATAATGCGCTTGGACATCTGGGAATTCATGGCATCCACAATCTGCGCGGTAAGATTGAACCCGAAGGCTAGCGTTCTACCCTCATCGAGCTTCACGCGCGACAGTATTTCAATACCAAGATAAGCGACTTCATCTTCTTCATCTGTATCATTTTCAGCTTGTACATCCGATGCTGAAGCGTCTTCTTCAGTATCCTCGTGGTCCAACTCAACCGCACGCAAAACCTCGATATACCCGTCCTCTGTTTGGTGCGGCACTGGCATAGGCACCATACCCTCTTCATCGTACCCGCCGCTAAATGCGTAGTGCAAAATGGCGGCCCCTTGTAAAACCGTAAGCGCAATTTGGGGGTCACCAGCAAAAAGCGGGTCCAGCTCGATTGTGGCTATCGGGTTGAAAGCCGCGCGCAAATCTTCAATTTCGTTGGTCATAGCGCCTCGTATCTTGGGTTTTGACGCCTCTTCATAAGACACGAATGAAAATTATGCAAAATTTAAGAGCCTTTGGGCAGCCAGTCCACCAGCACGCGGGAAATAGGCATGGAATACGGCTCAAGGGCCACAAACTGCCTCAACGCCTCGGCAAAACTGCCTACACACGCAACCGACCCGCAAATCAGGCCAATCCCGCCCATCGTCGCCCCGAAGGCGATGGGCACGATGTAACTGGTAAGAAGGTTCATCAGCGTGCCCAGCTTCGGCGCCAGATACAGCCCATACAAAGTGCCACGCACGCTACCGTCAATCGGCGCCTTGATACCTGCCCACATGTTCCAAAAACAGCAGGAAAGCCTGAAACCGAAGGTTATACGATCACGCTTTCTCAAACATACCCCACAAACCCGTCGGATATGTGGAATTCGGCACTCTCGCGCCCTTGCCAGACGTTCAGGTGCACATGCCCCAGCAAATGCAGGGGCATGGCCGCATCCCGCGCATTTTTAAGGAGATACTGGCCCAACTCGCCCTCCGCAGCCCTGAATGCAACGGCTTTGACAGTCGGCCCGCCATCGCGGTCACGCAAGGTTACGCGCACATGGTTCCCGCCCACGATATCCGCATTCTGCACCAGTACATCCGTCAATATAAACGATGGCTCGGGGTGCCCCGCGCCATAAGGCGCAACAGCCCCGTTTACCAGCTTCGCCATTTCAACGGTAAGTGAACGGACAGACATCACCGCATCCACCCCTGTTTCAGGGCTCGGCGGCAACTGCATGGCCTGCGCACCGATGTGGTTTTTCAAAAACTCCCGCAAATCCTTGATACGGTCAGGCAGTACGGTAAAACCGCCTGCCATGGCATGCCCGCCGCCTTTCACCAATATCCCTGCAGCCCGCGCGGCAATAAACGACTCCGCGATGTTGATTCCTGCAACCGAACGGCCCGATCCGCGCCCTTCCAGCGTGCCGTCTTCAGCTGTCGCATAACCAACCACGCAGGCAGGCTTGCCAAAACGCTCCTTCAAATCCCCCGCGCATAGGCCCACAAGGCCAGGGTGCCATTCGGGGTCATCCAGCAAAATGACGGGGTCGGCATCGTAGCCATAGGCTTTTACCCGTGCGGCAGCATGGGAAACCATTTCCTTCTGCATCGCGCGGCGCTTGATGTTGCAGTCATCCAGCAGCCATGCAAGGCGCATGGCCTCCTCGGGGTCGTCCGTTGAAAGCAGGCGCGCCCCAAGGTCGGATTGGTGGACGCGGCTACCCGCATTGATACGCGGCCCAAGCACAAAACCCGCATGGTCGGGGTCCGGTACCTCGGTAATTTTGCCAACCTTCAGCAACGCATCGATACCCGCATTGGCCCGCGCGGCCATCTTGGCAAACCCCGCGCGCACCAGAAGGCGGTTAGGCCCCACCATCGGCACCATGTCGCAAATGGTACCCAGCGCCACAAGGTCCAGCCACTGGCGAAGGTCAGGCTCCGCCCGCCCGTTGTTATAAAAACCCGCCACGCGCAGCGCCGTATTCACGGCCACACTGAACAGGAAACTCATGCCGCATGCAGCCAGCATGGTGTAGCCCGATGTATCATCCCGCCGCTTGGGGTTCACCACATAGGTGGCCGCAGGCAATTGCGCCTCGGCCTCGTGGTGGTCAATGACAACCGTTTTAAGTGCAATATCAGTAGCATATTGCAACTGGCTAAACGCCGTCGTGCCACTGTCGGCAACCAGCACCCAGCTGCAACCTGCATCTTTAAGGGTCTGGAAAGCCTTATTATTTGGCCCATAGCCTTCCGATAAACGGTCAGGGATGTACAAGGGCACATCCGTCTGCCCCACCGCCCTCAGAAACCGTGTAAGAATTCCGGTGGAAGTTGCTCCATCCACATCAAAATCTGCGAGTATGCCTATCTTCTCACCACCCATGATGGCCGCAGCGACAGCCGTAGCCGCCTCACGCATGGAGGTTAGTTTTAAAGGGTCGGGAAAGTGCGATTTGATGTTCGGGGCCAAAAACCCTTCCACCCCGTCAAACCCTACCCCGCGGCTCACTAGTAACGCCGCCACCATCTCGGGCAATCCGTGTGCCTGCGCAATACGCGTGGCAAGGGCGCGGTCATAGGCAGGCATCTTCCACATCCGCCCCTTGAAGGAAGGAGAAGCCATAAAATAAGGACTAACGGTTTTGGATACGGGCTCGGCTTGTAAGGGAATCATCGGAATACCTTAGACCAAACCCCGCGCAATCGGGAAGTCGCGCCGCAAGTGTTCCACAGATATTACATTATGAAATCAGATTTCGACGCCCTGCTCTTGCCGCATGCGGAAACGGGCTTTTTGCTCGTCATTCGTGTTGGCATGGCAATGGCGGCAGGAAACACCTTCTTCAAAATGCGGGTGTTCGCGGTCCTCGGGCCTCAGGGGGAAACCACAGCAAAAGCACATACCCAGCGCGGCGGGCTTGAGTCCATGGCTAACGGCCACGCGGCGGTCGAATACATAGCAATCACCCTGCCACTTGCTTTGCTCGGCAGGCACATCCTCAAGGTATTTCAAAATCCCACCCTTGAGGTGATACACCTCGGGAAAACCTTCGGAAAGCATGAATGCCGATGCCTTTTCGCAGCGGATCCCGCCCGTACAGAACATCGCGACTTTCTGGTGCTTTTTGGGGTCAAGCTTCTCGCGCACGAACTGCGCAAATTCGGTAAACACCTTGATGGGCGGCACAACGGCGTTGTCGTAAGTGCCAATCATCGTTTCGTAATCGTTGCGGGTATCCAGTACCAGCACATCGGGGTCCGATATCAGGGCATTCCAGTCTTTGGGTTCAACGTACTGCCCGACCTGCTTGTTGGGGTCCGCCCCTTCCTGCTTGAAGGTGATGATTTCCTTCTTAGGGCGCACTTTAAGGCGCTTGAAGGGCTTGGTTTCGGCATACGAAAACTTCACATGGTCCGCCTCGCGCGAAAGGCCGAACCGCGCAGCCAGTTCGGCCAGCAAACCGTCTACGCCCGATGCCGTACCGGCGAGGGTACCGTTGATACCCTCGGGCGCGATCAGGATGGTGCCGCAAATCCCAAGCTCGGCCAGACGCGGCTTGAGCGCGGCAACAGCCGCAGCCACATCGGCCACGGGCACAAACTTGTAAAGGGCGACAATCGTATAGGTCATGGGCGGATTTTTGGCACAAAGGCAGCGAAACTGGAAGCTTTTTTCAGTAACCACCTTAAGTCGCTGTTATATCATAAGCGAACGCACAATCAGGCTAATGGCAGCTAAAAACAATAATAACTCGACACCTTTACGGAATGCAGCTTGCCCAAGATAGTTATGAGCCTTCTGGCCCAGAAAAATGCTTAAAAGGAAAAACGGCAACGCGATAAGGCAGTATTTGAGAACAGTCCCGTCAAATGCTGTGGTAAATACGGAAGTAAGCCCTCTAATACTGTTACTAACAAAAAATATACTGATAAGCGTTGCCCTGAAAACAAAACGGTCGGTGAATTTTTCATTCAGATACATGACGAGAATTGGCCCACCTATTCCAAAGGCACCAAGTATCAGACCTACGACACCCCCAATAAGCACAGGTGGCGCTTCGCGCATCGCCTCACTGCCGAGGGATGGATAAAAACGGGCACGTATCAAATCCAGTAATATAAGAGCACCAAGCACGAACATAAAAAACGTCTGCGACATATAGGGCGTAAGCAAAACACCCGCTATGGAAGCAATCACAATACTTGGCACTATCAATCTCAAGGATTGTCTATCTGCCTTCTTGTAATTCGTGGAAGCAAGATAAAGACTGTTTAAAAGCTGAAAAAAAAGAACGATCGTTACAGCTTTTGCCGGCTCCAGAAACTGGGCAAGCAACGGCACGGCAATAATACCCCCGCCAAAACCAAGTAAAGCTTCGATAAAAAAAGCAGTACAGATAATAGCCGTCGCAAGAGCGAAGAACATAGCAGCCTATTCAGGCTTGCGTGAAAAATTATGCGTAGCCTCGATGCGGCGGATCGTGCCAGTTTTGGACCGCATGATGATGGAATGCGTGGTAGCCCCGCCCACATAGCGGTGGACGCCTTTCAGCATTGCACCGTCAGTCACGCCCGTGGCCGCAAACATGACATTCGGGCCATAGGCCATATCGTCATGCGTATAAACGCGCTTGAAATCGCTGATGCCCATGCGCTCGGCACGGGCTTTCTCGCCGTCATTCCTGAATACAAGGCGCCCCAGCATTTGCCCGCCCGTACACTGCAGGGCCGCAGCCGCCAGAACACCCTCGGGCGCGCCACCGGTGCCCATGTAGGCATCAATCGGTGAATTGGCCTCGGCCGCCGCAATAACGCCCGATACGTCACCATCCTGTATCAGCGTAATACGCGCACCGGCCGCGCGCACACGCGCAATAAGGTCTTCATGGCGCGGGCGGTCCAGTATGCAAATCATAAGCTGGTCGGGGCGCGCACCTTTGGCTTTGGCAAGGCGGCGTACGAAATCATCAGCGGGTTCGTCGATATCAAGGAAGTTGTCATCAAAGCCGGGGCCGATGGCAATTTTCTGCATATACACATCAGGCGCATTCAAAAACCCGCCTTCTTCGGTCATGGCAATAACGGC
>JAGWXJ010000165.1 GCA_018969935.1 Alphaproteobacteria bacterium
GCCCCATTACGCACCCTCGCTTGATGCATCCTCGCTTCTGGCTGGCAACACCACGGGCAACGCAACACCGCGTGGCGGCCACAGCCCCGCACTGGTTGAAGCTTTCACGCAATACTTTTCGGACGAACAAGTCTGGAATATCGTTTCGCAGGGCCACACACCCTTGCCGCAAAACGAGCAAATGCGCGCTATGGTAAGCCACGTACTTGATAAAATGCGCGAAAAATATCAGGCCGAGAATCCCGCTGGTTCTGCCTCGTCCTTTGCCAGCTTCGAGCACTTCTGTCTTGATGATGACGATGGCATTCGTACCGCAGCCCTGTCCGGTAAATACAACAATATCGCTAGCACGGCTGCGCAGGAATTCCTGTCCGCCAACCCTCCTATAGCCAAACCATCCGAAAGGCTGGAAGGCGAAGAAGACTCAGCTGAGGTTTCAGGCGAAGGCCCGACAGAACCAAAAGGCATCAAAGACGTTGCTGCCGATGATGAATCCTCCTCCTTCCACAGTATCTTTGGTACCTTGTCGAAGGAAGAAGTGGCATTGGCACACCGCGCCAAGCTGAAGGGTGAATTTTTACCCCTTCAAGCCCCATCCACCATCAAAATGATATCGGCCATCCGTGGCGGTTTTGAAAACCAGCCATCGGTCCAGAATGCCCTTCTGGCACAAAAACCGGCCGATGCGGAATTTGAGCCATGGCGTGAATCAGAGGCTGGGCAAAAAGCCGCCCGCGATGCATTTTATAAAAACTCGCTTCTGTTTCCGGCATCCGAAAACTCGCTCGTTGGCTTCCACGCCTGCTCGATTGAACAGCGCTGGACCCTCACCAACCCGCACAGCATGTGGAACTGGAAGGAAGCCAACCTTGTATTCATGGACGCCAATGGCACGGGATATAGCGACAACGGCCGCGGCGTAGATGTAAGGCTCCAGCCCGCCCGTAAGGATGCCAAGGGCAACACCGTTCCCGCTGAAAAGTTCTCGGCCCACCACGCCATGAACATGACAGGCCTGTTTATTGCAGGCCGTTGCCGCCCGATGCCGGATGGCAAAAAACAGCTTGTACCCATCAACATCCGTGCAACGGGCATCGGAAGCCCCGCGCGCCTGCGTGAAATACGCGAAATGCTCATTATGTCCGCCCTCGTCCAATCCAAAAAGGCAGGTGTTGTACCTGAATTGATGGAATTGCGTGGCCCTGGCGGCTTCTGGCCCAACCCGATTGAAGAGCTTGATTTCAAAAAGCTTCGCAGCGGTACAGCCTATGCCAAAATGGCCCAGTATCTGGGCGAGGATGAACTGAAAGAGCTTGTCGACGCGTATAACGACCGCAAAAAGCCGCAAGTGTCCCTGGAAGACGCCCCTGCAGCCACCGCCGCAGACGACAAAACAAAACCGACTGCCAGCGAAATTGCGTTCGCGCGTAAAGGCGCCGACAACACTGGTGATGGTACGCCTATTGCAGCTAAGGCAACACCCCCTGCCGCTAAACAACGCGACAGAAGGCTTGATAGCAGTGCCCCAAGCCACCCTGCCTTATAAAAGGTTGGGTTTTGCTCACAAAAAAAGCCCCGCACAAGCGGGGCTTTTTTATATCCATATGGGCATTGCCTAGCTTGTCTTACCGCTGGCTTTACCCTTCTTGCGGATAGCGCCGATACCACCTTTGGCAATACCTTTGGCCGGAGCACCAATAATCGCACCGGCTGCACCCGATGCCGCATTGGCAAGGGAGCCCCCGACAAACGCACCGGCACCCATAGCCATTTGGCTGACGTTACCAATCGGGTCAGGTTTACCATCCTTGTAGGTACCATCGCTGATACCCATCCAGCGCAACACCTGATTGGGGATCTGGTCAATCATCTTGAAGCACACAAGGCCAAGGTTATAGACGATGATGGCATAGATGATCAGGTACCCAACAAACGAGAAGCCGGACATTGTATTAAACCCGTTCTCGCGGATGCCTACAGGCCCCGCAAATACGATGTTCAGCATCGCCGCGCCCGAGTTGAAGCATATATACGACGCCAGCAAACCGAAGAGGATGAAGAACGGCCTCAGCAAAATGCCTAGCATGATGTTATAGCCCTGCATGGCAGCCTGCCCGGGCATGCCCTCGCCATCAATACGCAAGTGTGCAAGGGCCCAAAGCGGCGCACCCACCATGGCCTCCAGCACACCCATCCCCCACTCTACAATGGCGAAGAAGAAGTACATGAACGGCATGAAAGGCAGCACATAGTAAAGCAGGAACCCGATACCAAGGCCAAGGAAGCCGATCATGAACACGACGTTACCAAGGCTGGTACTGACGATAGAGGCCGCGAGGCCAACACCAAAGGCTTCTGCAGCTTTCCTGATGAAAGCGCTGCCAATATTGGCGAGCTTGACCATCGGGAATACATCTCTTTGTTCAGGATCAATCAGGGCGTTGAATTCATTGACGCCAAAAAATTCCTTGATGGCATCAAAGAACTTGTTGCTAGGCCAGCTCTCGCCAAATTTGAATGCTGTCATAGCGCTGCTGTTACTTACACGCGATACAGTTGAACGGGCAATTTTCTCGTTATACTGCACATTAGCATAAGAAAGCGCCTTCTCGACCTGCTTCACCTGCTCGTCACGCGACCTCAATGAATTTAAAGTAGCATTAGAGTCATTGCTTACCCATGAGCCAAGCCACGCCCATGCACGGCTTGGTTGGCCTTCGGGCGTTTCCGAAGCGGCGCTGCCTGCTTCAGTAACAGAAGGCTGCGGGTTGGCGCCCAGAACCATGTCACGCACGCGCTGGTTTGCAAACGCAATCTTCATATAGAAGGTGGATGCCATGCCCCAACCGCCGTTTTTACTGTCTGGCCCTATGATGTTTTGTACAAGCGAACTTGCATAAGCTTTCGGGTCGGAGAGCTGCGAATACACATGCTCATCCGCGCGTTTGATTGCATCGGTTATAGCGCCAACCTTGGGTAGATCCTTTTCCTCTATTCTTGGGAATGAACCAGAAGTGT
>JAGWXJ010000166.1 GCA_018969935.1 Alphaproteobacteria bacterium
AAAACGGAGTGCAGGGCGCTGCTTTTAACGTTGTCCTTGTAACTATGCCTCGTGTACTCGGCTATGTATTCAATCCGGTAAGTTTTTGGCTTTGCTACGATGAAATGGGGCAACTGCGTGCTGTCTTGTGCGAGGTCAACAACACTTTTGGCGAACACCATGATTATCTATGCGTCCGCCCCGATAAAGGCCCGATAGGCGACACGGATACGCTCGTGGGTAGCAAGCAATTTCATGTTTCTCCATTTATGGAACGTGAGGGAAGTTATACCTTCCGCTTCACATGCAGGGATGACGCTCTTGGCTTCTGGATCGATCACTATGATGCGGAAGGTAAAAAGCTGCTTGTAACCTCCCTCGTAGGAAAATTGCATGGATTTGATGATGCTACGCTCTGGCGTATGTTCTGGCGCTATCCATTGGTTCCGCTTGTAGCCATTATACGCATACACTGGCAGGCGCTTAGGCTCATATCCAAAGGTATAGGCTATATAAGAAAACCTCCGCAAAAGGCTGAAAGGCAGTCCGTAGCGGATAATATTACCAAATTTTAATTCAGGCGTAACTTTGCGGCTACACGCAAAAGGCAATCCTGAAGATAGTTTACGTTATAGGGATGGTATTGATGCTTAATCACGCTTCTGCAGATAACCTTTTCAAATCACTGGATCGTGTGGAATTCGGCAGCGTCGAGTTGACAACGCCAGATGGCCATACCCGTGTCTTCGAGGGCCGTAACAATGGCCCGCGTGCAAGGGTCAGCCTTCAGGATTGGCGGGCTATTCGTAATCTCGCCTTCGGCGGGGATATCGCCTTCGCCGAAGACTACCGCAAGGGCCTCTGGGAAACCGATAATCTCGAGGATCTCATGACTTTCGCCCTCGCAAACGATAGGGCAATGAACAGCTATCTGCACGGAAGCAGGCTTATGCAGCTCGGTGCGCGTTTGGCATATCTTTTGCGCCGAAACACAAAAGGTGGAAGCCGCCGCAATATTCATGCCCACTATGATCTGGGTAACAGCTTCTACCGTCTTTGGCTGGATGGCGGTATGTCCTATTCCTCTGCCATTTACAAAAACGGCGATGAAAGCCTGACTCAGGCACAGAATAATAAGTACGATCGCATTCTGGATTGCATGCAGGCAACGTCAGGAAGGGTGCTGGAAATCGGCTGTGGTTGGGGTGCCTTTGCGGAAAGGGCTCTGGAACGGGGCGATTACGCAATCAAAGGAATAACAATCTCGAATGAGCAGCACGAATATGCTTCTGGAAGATTAAACAATCAGGCACACATCGCGCTTGAGGACTATCGCGACCAGTCTGGCAAATTCGATAGCATTGTTTCCATCGAGATGTTTGAAGCCGTGGGCGAACGATACTGGCCGGTCTACTTCGGAAAAATTCGTGAATTATTGAACAAGGGCGGGCGGGCAATAGTACAGACCATTACAATCGACGAAGGGCATTTCGAGCGCTATCGCAAAGGCGGGGATCTCATCCGCAGTTTTGTGTTTCCGGGTGGTATGCTCCCGTCAGAACCGAGGTTTGAAGCGGCTGCTGCCTCACAGGGTTTGCGCGCCTCGAATAGTCATTTCTTTGGTCAGGACTATGCAAGGACATTGGAAGAGTGGCTTAAAAATTTCGACTCCGCGCGCGATAAGGTTCTCGCACAGGGTTTCGATGCTGAATTTATCCGCCTCTGGCGGCTCTATCTGGCTGCGTGTATCGCAGGGTTCCGCACAGGCCGTACCAATGTCATGCAAATCGAGTTAACACATGCGTAATTCGCCTAACCACAAAGGAGTATCCCGTGTCGATCATAGGAAAATGGCTCGTTTTATTGGCAGCACTGGTACTGGGGGGATGCATGCCACCCGTTGAAACCTATAAGGGGCAAGGCCCTGTATTCTCGCCTGAAAGCTATTTCAACGGCCCTATCAAGGCATGGGGAATGGTGCAAGACCGTACAGGCAAAGTGCGTGAACGTTTTGATGTGGCTATGGTTGGCTCATGGGAAGGCGACACGGGAACACTGAAGGAGGAATTCACATACTACTCCGACGGTCACAAGCAAAACCGCGTCTGGACCATCCGCAAAAAGCCTGAAGGGAACTACGAAGGCACCGCGGCTGATGTAAAATCAGTGGCAACGGGGGTTTCCGGCGGGCATGCAATGCGTTGGCGTTACATCATGGATTTGCCGGTGGGCGGGAAAACCTACGAGGTGGCATTTGATGACTGGATGTTCCTGATGAATGACGGTGTGCTCATCAACCGTTCCTACATAAAAAAATTCGGTATCACGGTGGCCGAGCTTACAATCTTCATGCAAAAACAATAGCAATGGACTGGAAAAACCGTCATGTCTGGATTATTGGCGCCAGTGCAGGGATAGGCCGTGCTCTGGCGGTTGCCCTGCATGCGCAAGGTGCAAGTCTTGCCTTGAGTGCACGGAATAGGGAAGCGCTGGGTTCTCTCAATGCCGCGCTTCAGGGGCGTCATGCCGTTTTGCCGTGCGATGTAACGGATATTGGCGCGGTAGCCGCGGCGGCGGCCCAAATTCAAAAGCTGGATATAGTAATATTCATGGCCGGCGAATATGTGCCGACATCAGTGGCCGATATGACGAAAGAAGATTTGGTTGGAATTATCGATACAAATCTAAAGGGCGCATTTCATGCGCTCATCGCCATTCTGCCGCGTATGCGCACACAAAAAAACGGTATGATTGCGCTGTGCGGAAGTGTTGCGGGCTATCGCGGCCTGCCAAAAGGCCAGCCCTACAGCGCAACCAAGGCTGCCATGATAAATCTGGCTGAAACACTTTATCTCGAAGAAAAGCCAAACGGAATTGACGTGAGGCTTATTTCGCCGGGTTTCGTCCGCACACGAATGACCGAGAAAAACGCGTTCGCCATGCCTGCCGCAATTTCGCCGGAAGAAGCAGCCGGAGAGATTGTAAAGGGGCTGGAA
>JAGWXJ010000167.1 GCA_018969935.1 Alphaproteobacteria bacterium
GGGGAACGGTTTGCCGATGTAACGGACGATGCCGCCAAATTCCTCATACCTTTTTGCCACTGCGCCTGCGCCCGCATGGATGTTGGTGCCGATGAGGGCCTGTAAATCGGGGTTTGCGCAAATCATCTTCAGGCGTTTTTGGACGCCGACGCGTAAAACTGATTCCAATTCGGCCACGGTTTTGCCTTTGGGCGGGGCATCCATACCGCTGACCAGAATGAACGTTGCGTCTTCAGGCTTATCCACCATGGTGAGGCCGAGGCCTTCCACCAGTTTGGTGTCGCCGTCGCGGGATATGAGGTAGCACTTGTCGCCAAGGCCTTCGAATACGCCAGCCTTGCGTTCCTTCAGGCCCATCCATGTCAATTCGCCCGAGGTGATGATGTGGTCAAACAACCCGAGGTCAAAGCCCAGCTTTTGCAGGCGTTTGGCGTTGTCATCGGCACGCTTGCCGGAGTTGGAAAGGATAATGATCTGTTTTTTACGGTTTTTGAGTTCCGTCAGTGCTTCCATCACGCCTTCGTAAGGGCGCTCGCCATCATGGAGCACGCCCCATTGGTCAATGATGTAGCTTGTGTAGCTATCACACAGTTCGGAAATACCTTGGCAAAGGCGAATATCGTCCATAGACCCCAGAATGCCCCAATCGGGTTATCAAGCGGTTAATGGTGCCACAGGTTTTGAGGGTGTCAACTGCCTGTTTTTTAACAGATTTTAAAGAGGTTTAGCCTAGCCAAGACCAAAGGTAACAGCGGGTTTTTTAGGCTGCGCCTTGAGGTTCATCATGTAAATGTAAGGGATGGACACATCACATTCGCCTGCAGGATCGCCATCCTCCTCGCATTTTGTGACCAGCGCATCCAGCACCCTTTCCTGCTCGGGCGTGAAAACGTAGGTTTTGCCTGTATCGGGGTCTATCGGGCCGCCCGTGGGCTCGGCCTTGGCGGCTGCGATGTTCAGGGCCAGTGCGGCCATACCAGCTATCAGCAATCTCATGGCATCCCCTTATCCATAATGTGTTATGTAAATTATATGACAAGGGATGGATTTGCAACTTTTCATGAAAAACCCCGCGCGAGGCGGGGTTTTTTGACTGGTGATGGGTATGGCCGGCCTTATGCTGCCTTTTTCTCGGCGAGGTTTCTGGCCTCGCGCCCTGCTGTGAGGCAGAGGAAGCGGTAGAGCTTGCCGATATCGGAGGCGATGAAGGTGGAGCCCAACAGGTCGCCGCGGTCGGTATCCATGGCCTGATCGAAGATTTCCTCGAACTGGCGGATGTAACGCTGGACGTAGTTGCGGAATTCGCTGTCGCCCGCAAACTTCTCGCGGACCTTGTCGACAGGAACCTTGTCGAGCGTTTCGACGAGTCGCTGGGTAAACACGGCCAGCTCGCCCTTCTGGTAGGCCTTCCACAGTTTCTCGGGCACTTCGCCATCCAGCATGCGGACAAAGTCCACCGAGAGGCTGTGCAGGGATTCCATGATGAAGCGTGCCGAGGAAAGGAACGTTTCGCGCTGGGCACGGATTTCGGCTGCGCGGATTTTCTCGGCGTTCTCCAGAGCGTCTTTCGATGCCTTGAAGAGCAGGTTCGACTGCTTGGCGAAGTTTTGCGAGGCTTCGTCCGAGCTTGCGACAGCCTTGACGGATGCCTGCATGAGTTTCTCGGATTGGGTGTTGAGCCCCTCGCCCGATATCTCGACCTTGCGAACGATATCGCCAACCGTTTTGCCGACTTCGACGATACGGTTTTGCAGCTGGGTCGTGACGCGCGAAATCTCGTCCGCCGTTTTGCTTGATGCATCGGCCATGGCCACCACCTGCGCACGCAGATCGTTGCCGTAGGACTTGGATGTATCGAGCGATGCTTTCATCTGGCCTGATACTTCCTTGGCCTTGATGGAGAAGCTTTCGCCGATGTTGCGCAGATCCGAGAGGGCTTCCATCGTCTGCTTGAGCAGCAGTTCCGACTGGGCCTGAACGCGGGCCACCACGTTTTCGGCCAGCTGGACCGATTTGGAGGCGGCATCGTTGAGGCGCGAGGTTTCCTCACGGGCCTTGTTGCCGGCGGCATCAAACTTGCCGACGATTTTTTCGGCGTTGACGCTGACATCATCGGCACGACGCGTGAACTCGTTGCCGGCATCCTGCATCTGCGCGAGGGCCTGACCCACGGCGCCTGCCAGTTCGTGGAACTGGTCGTTGATGGATTTCTGGACGCCCTCGATTTTCAGCAAGGTCTGGTCCGTCAGGATGTGAATGTCCGAAGACTGACGCTCCATGGAGGCGCTGATCGTGCGCATCTTGTCGGAGGCAGACTTGGCCGCACCCTCGATATCGTCCACGCGCTCGCGCAGGTGGTCGGACGAGGATTTGAGCACGGAGGCAGCCTGTTGCGAGCCTTCCTGCAGTTTGGCTAGGCGGTCATCGAACAGGACGCCGATTTGCTTGAGGCGGTCGAGGTTGGAGGACGCCGTGCCATCGAAGCTGTTACGCAGTTTTTCGAGGCTGGTTTGCATGTCGCGCGACTGGGCGAGCACGCCTTCGAACAGCGGCGTGAAGGTTGCAACCGTATCTTCGAGCGCGCGGCAGACACCCTGCACGGCGGTCGTTGAATCCTCGGCGCGGAGAACGAGCTGCTTCGAACGGAATTCGAAATCGCTGTCCATATCCGTCAACGTCATCACCGCTTCCTTGGCGTTTTCGGCCATGACTTCGGTTGTGGCAGTGAGCGCGGTTTGCAGCTTCGTTACGTCATCGGCGGCATCAAAGGCAACCGACTTGAGGCGTTTGCCCGTTGTATCGAGATCATCACGCACGGTGCGGATGCGCTCGATGGAGGCCTGAACAGTAGCGTTCAGTTCATCGCGCTGGATTGCCATTTGCTCGTTGATGGTGCGGGCGTTACCGGCAACCTGACCCGAGAGGGCCGAGATTTCCTGTGCCTGACCACGGAGAATGGTACGG
>JAGWXJ010000025.1 GCA_018969935.1 Alphaproteobacteria bacterium
AAAGCCATCATCGCCGATATTTCCGCCTATACGGCTGAACTCAAAACAGCCGTGCCTGAAGCCATGCAGGGTTTTTACGCCATGGCAAAGGGTGCAACCAAGGCAGGCGCTATCGATGAAAAAACGAAAGAGCTGATAGCCCTTGCCATCGGCGTATCCACGCGGTGTGATGGGTGCATCGGCTTCCATACGAAGGCCCTAGCAAGGCTCGGCGCCACACGCATGGAAGTGGCGGAAACCTTGGGTATGGCCGTCTATATGGGTGGCGGCCCGTCTTTGATGTATGCTGCCGATGCGCTAAGGGCTTATGATCAGTTCGCAGGCACAACAGCCACGGCATAAAGGGGGCCACATGAAAACCATCGCAGCCGCAACGCTTGATAAAAAAGGTGTAACCGACGGTATTATCGTTGATGTTCGTACCGGTATGGAACACGGCGAAAAACGCCTGACCTGCCCGCACGTCCACGCCCCGCTGGATACGCTCGACCCCCAGAACATCATGCTGCGCCACGGTTTGGATGCGTCGGCCCCTGTCTATCTGCTTTGCCGCAGCGGCAAACGCGCAACGCAGGCTGCCGAAAAATTCATGGCGGCAGGCTACCCTAACGTCACCGTCATCGAAGGCGGTATCATGGCCTGTGAGGATTGCGGCCACCCCGTAGCGGGCGAGGCTGCAAAGCCTGCAGGCAGCTGTGCTTCGTCCTCTTGTGCGGCAGGCCCCATCACGCTGGAACGTCAGGTCCGTATCGCCGCCGGTGCGTTTACGGCCATTGGCGCATTGCTGGCGCTTACGGTATCGGCGGGCTTTGCGGTCATTCCGCTTCTTGTGGGTGGCGGCCTTGTGTTTGCTGGCGTGACCGATAAATGCGGCTTGGCGCTGGTCCTTACCAAGGCACCTTGGAATAAACCAAAAACCGCTTGTGCATCATCAGCCCCTCAACCCGCCAAAACAGGCGCATGCAGCTAAAGGGGGGTTACCATGCAAAAACCACTTGTCCGCGGCTTCTTTGATACGGTTACTGCCACATGGTCCTACGTTGTATGGGCCGATGGCCGGCAGGAATGCGCGGTCATCGACACCGTGCTCGACTACGATATCCATTCGGGCCGTACCAAAACCGTATCCGCCGACCGTGTTATAAATTTTGTCAAAGAAAAGGGTTTGAAGGTCGAATGGGTGCTCGAAACCCACATCCATGCCGATCACCTGACTGGCTCAAGCTACGTCAAAAAGCAGCTGGGGGGCAAAACCGCCATCAGCAAACACATCCTGAAAGTGCTGGAAACATGGCAGCCCATCTTCCACAACGAAACCGATACGCCGCTTGCAGGCTACCAGTTTGACCA
Source organism: Alphaproteobacteria bacterium (assembly GCA_018969935.1). Taxonomy (GTDB): domain Bacteria; phylum Pseudomonadota; class Alphaproteobacteria; order Micavibrionales; family UBA1664; genus UBA6145. The sequence goes on from JAGWXJ010000025.1 coordinate 1,351, forward strand.
CCTGTTCGCTGACGATGAAACGTTCAAAATAGGCGCGCTGGAAGCCCGTATCATCCATACCCCGGGGCATACGCCAGCCGATACCACCTATATTATCGGCGATGCGGCCTTTGTAGGCGACGCGATGTTCTTGCCCGATGTCGGCACGGGGCGTTGTGATTTCCCCGGCGGAAGTGCTGCTGATTCCTATGATTCCTCGCGCAAGCTGCTGGCGTTACCTGATGCGTACCGCATGTATGTTGGCCACGATTATCCGCCCGCAGGCAAGCGCCTTCCGCAATGCATGGCCACGGTGGCCGAACAAAAAGCCGCCAACATCCGCGTACGTGAAGGCATTTCAAAAGAGGCGTATGTAGAAAAACGTATCAAGGACGATACGGGCAAGGATGTCCCCAAGCTGTTGCTGCCGTCCATACAGGTGAATTTGCGCGCGGGCGATTTCGGCGCCGCAACCGAAGGCACGCAGTACGTAAAACTGCCGGTCAACAAAATCTGATTTACGCGGCCACTGCCGCAGGCTTGCCCATCGCAGCCCTGAAATGCGTGCAGATGTAATCAATCTGCTCGCCCGTCAGGTACGGGTGCATGGGGAGGCTGATAACGCGGGCTGCAAGGTTTTCACACACGGGCAATCCGTTACCGGCCACGGGGTATTTGTTGTACGCCGTCTGCTGGTGCAGGGGCTTCGGGTAATACACCGCGCTGGGTATGCCTTTGTCCTTAAGGGCTGCCGCAAGCGCGTTGCGGTCGGTGCCTTCAGGCAGGGTTAGCGTGTATTGCGCCCAGATGGACCGTGATTGCGCAGGCACATGCGGGGCCTTGGCAACATCGCCCAACTGCGCGGTATAGGCCTCGGCCACTTTGTTACGCGCGTCAATCTCGTCCGCATAAATCGCAAGCTTTTCAAGCAAAATGCCTGCTTGCAAAGTATCAAGCCGCGCGTTCATGCCAATACGCACGTTGTCGTATTTGTCATTCCCCTTGCCGTGGAAACGGAGGGATTGCAAAAGCGCCGCCATCTCGTCGCTCTCGGTAAAAATCGCGCCGCCGTCGCCATAGCAGCCCAAAGGCTTGGCAGGGAAGAAGCTGGTCGTGGTGAATGTGCCGATGGTGCCCGTAGTGCGCCCCTTGTAGGTGCCGCCAAACCCTTGCGCGGAATCGCATACCAGCCACAGGCCGTTATCCTTGCAAAACGCCTCGATGGCATCGTAATCGGCAGGCAGCCCGAACAGGTCAACAGATATGACGCCAACGGCTCTCAGGCCTTTTTGTTGGGCGGTTTCAAGCCCTGCCTTCATGCTGGCGATATCGATATTGAAGGTATCGGGGTTGATGTCGCAAAAAACGGGCGTGGCGCCAAGCCATGCAATCACCTCGGCGGTCGCGGCAAACGTGAAGCTGGGGCACAAAATCGCATCGCCGGGCCGCACCTTGAGGGCCATGAGGCAAAGGCCGATGGCGTCCGTTCCGTTCGAGCACGCAATCGCGTGCTTGGCTCCGCAAAACTGTTTTAGCCCGTCTTCCAGCTGTTTGACTTCAGGCCCAAGGATGAACTGCCCGTGTGCCAGCACCTTCTGGATAGCGGCATCGATGCGCTCGCCAATCCGCGCGCGCTGCCTTTTCAGGTCTACAAATTCGATGGGCAGGATGTTGCTGTCAGCCATTGGTCACTTCTTTCAATTCGCCGTTATCTTCTTTGTATGTGCGGCCTGTGCGCGGGCACACAAGGTCAGGGCCCAAAATCTCGCCGTCATGGCTTACCCAGCCGGTACGGCGGGCGGGCACGCCAATCATCAGGGCGTGGGCAGGTACGTCATGCGTGACAACCGCGCCCGCCCCAATCATGCAGTACGCGCCAAGCGTGTTGCCGCAAACGATGGTGGCATTGGCACCAATGGTGGCCCCGCGCTTTACAACCGTGGGTTTGAATTCGTCCTTCCGCTGCACATGCGCGCGCGGGTTTAAAACATTGGTAAACACGCAGGAAGGCCCGCAAAAAACATCATCCTCAAGCGCCACGCCTTTATACAGCGATACATTGTTCTGGATTTTGCAACCATCGCCTACACTCACATCGGGGCCGACCATCGCATTTTGGCCAATCACGCAGTTCTTGCCGATGGTGGTGCCGCCCAGCACATGCGCGAAGTGCCATATTTTGGTGCCGGCACCAATAGTACAGCCGTCGTCAACATACGCGCTTTCATGGGCAAAATAATCGCTCATCTTATGCTCCCGCTGCCTTGTCGCACGCTTGCATCACTTTCAATACGCGCAAGGCCTCGCGCCCGTCAGTGCGGGGCGTTGTGCCCTCCGTGATACACTTGGCAAAATGCAGGCATTCGTCTTTCAAAGGCTCGCTTGGCGTAAGCGCAACATAACTCGTATCGCTTTTATTCAGCACGGGCTGGCCTGCGGTAAAGCTCACGCGGTTGGCGCTTACGGCCAGTTTTTTCTCCCATGGCTGGGTATCGTCAAACACGGCCATGCCGCTGCTACCAACCAGCACCAGCTTTTGTTCCTTGAAAGGATTGAGCCAAGAAACATGGATATGCCCCGTAAGCCCCGCGCCAAAATCGAAATGCGCATGCGCAGTACTCGCAAGCGGGCTATCGGGCAAGGCCGCGGTGTATACGGCCTTGATGCCAGTGGGTTCGCGGCCTGCAAGCGCCAGCATCATCGAAACGTCATGCGGCGCGAATGACCAGAAAACATTTTCCTCGGTCCGGATTTTACCGAAGTTGAGGCGGTTGGAATAAATGGCCTGTAGCGCACCAAACTGCCCGCCATCCACCATACGCTTGAGTTCAAGGAAAGCGGGGTGGTACTGCAAAAGGTGCCCCACCATCAAAATGCGGTTGGCGCTCTGGGCGGCCGCAATCATCAGATTGGCGTCGTCCACTGTCAGCGCAATCGGCTTTTCGGCAAATACATGCTTGCCGGCCGCAAAAGCCTTGAGGGCAAGGGGCGCATGCAACGGTGCAGGCACCGCCAGCATCACGCCTTCTACGGCGGCGTCTGCCAGCACGGCATCGAACGGCATGGCCTTCACGCTGTATTGCTGGGCAAACTGGTTCATGCGCGCGGGGTCTGCATCCGATACGGCATATAAAATGCCCGCATCCGCAGCCGAACGGACGATATTCTGCCCCCAATACCCGCAGCCGATGACAGCAATGTTTTTCTGCATGTCTAGGCCTTCACCACATTGGTCTGGTCAAAACCGGCCATCATGTTGCGCGTATCAACCACCAGCTTCGCATGCTTGGATACAAGGGCGTAATCTACATCATCGTGGTCCGTCACAATCACAACTGCATCATATGTTTTAAGGGCATCCGCCGTTAACGGCACCGATGTACGCCCTGCATATTGCGGGTGTTCGCGCGTCATCGGTACAACGGGTACAAACGGGTCATGGTAGGCGGTAACAGCCCCGCGCGCTTCCAGAAGGTCGACGATTTTGAAGGTCGGCGTTTCGCGCATGTCATCGACATTCTTTTTGTAGGCCATGCCCAGCAGCAGAATATTCGCGCCGCTCAGGCCCTTTTTAAAGCGCGTATCAAGCGCCTCGGCCAGCTTGCTGATGACATAGCGCGGCATGGTCGCGATAATTTCGCCCGCAAGCTCGATAAACCGCGTATTGAGTTCGTACTCCCGCGCCTTCCACGTCAGGTAAAACGGGTCGATGGGGATGCAGTGCCCGCCAAGGCCGGGCCCGGGGTAAAACGGCATGAAGCCAAAGGGTTTGGTTGCGGCAGCGTTAATGACTTCCCACACATCGATGCCCATGGCGTCGTAAATAACCTTCAGTTCGTTCACCAAAGCAATGTTGATGGACCTGAAGATATTTTCCGTGAGCTTCACGGCTTCGGCCGTATCGGGCGTGGAAACCACAACCGTTTTATCGATAAAGCTCGCATACAGCGCATCGGCCAGCTTGGTGGCATCGGCCCCGTCACCGCCGACAACCTTGGGGATGGAACGGGTGTTGAAGTTCTTGTTGCCGGGGTCCTCGCGCTCGGGGCTGAAGGCGGCAAAAAAATCCGTGCCCGATTGAAGTCCCGATTGCTCAAGGATGGGGATCATCACCTCGCGTGTCGTACCGGGCCAAGTGGTGGATTCCAGCACCACCAGCTGCCCGCGCTTGATGTACGGCGTAATCGCCTTTGCGGTATTGGTGATGTACGAAAGGTCGGGGTCGCGCTGCTTGGTCAGTGGCGTCGGCAGGCAGATGATGATGGCATCAGCCTTGGCTACATCGGCAAGGCTGGCCGATGTTTCAAACTTCCCCTTGGCGGTCGCGGCCGCAATAGCCTCGCTGGTGATGTGCTTGATGTACGATTGGCCCGCGCGGATAGAATCGATTTTCTTGGTATCCACATCCAGCCCCAAAACGGGGAAACCGGCATCGGCAAACCCGAGGATGAGGGGTAAACCCACATACCCGAGGCCAATGACGGCAACGGTAGCTGTGCGGTTCTGGATCTTGTCTAAAAGGGCTTTGGCATTGGGCATGGGCTTGGTTTTAAGCCTGTTCCCACTGATTTTCCAGCATTTTTTCCCGTTTGCAGAAAAGTCAAACCGATGCCATATCTGGAGCACAATTTTTAGTAACACTGGTTACATCGCAAAAGTGTAACGTTTAACCGAACTGGAGATAGCAAATGCAAATGCGTAAACTCTTTCTTGCGGCTGTAGCCGTCCTCGCCCTCAGCGTCCCTGCCATGGCCGAAGACGCCCCTAAAGCCGCCGAAGGCCATGAAGGCCACGGCAAGATGATGCAAATGAAAAACGATGCCGACACCGATGGTGACGGTTTCCTCAGCAAGGCCGAATTCATGGCCATGCATGAAAAACGCTTTGCCGAAATGGACGGCGATTCCGATGGCAAGATCAGCAAAGACGAAATGAAGGCGTTTTTCGGCAAAATGAAGGAAAAAATGCAAGCCGCCCGTAAGGAAATGGGCGAAAAAATGAAAGAAATGAAGGAAGAAAACAAAGGCGAACAAAAGCCTGAGTAATTTCTTCAAAATGACAAAGGGCGGCTTCATGCCGCCCTTTTTGTTTTAAGCTTTGCGCATGCGAATCGCCTTTTTATCACTGTTGTTGCTTGCGGGTTGTGCATCGGCCCCATCGGATGTTGCGTACACAAGGGCTTCAGGCCCTGCCAACGCGCAAATGTACTGCCTCTCCAAAGGTTACGAGCGCGGTACTTTTGATTACGATACCTGCTACAACAACCGCCCCGAAACGCAAGCGCGGGAACGCAATGGCCGTCTGGGCACGCTTGCCATCCTCAGGGAAAACAAATCACCCCGCAGCGGCAAAACCCGCAGCCTTCCTGTCGAATAATCTTTGGTTTTGTTAGCGCTGCGTGGCCACAAAGCTGGTCGGTGCAGCCTCAAGCAAATGCGCGTTTCCGGCGCCAATTTGCAATACGGCCATACCGCGCTCCACAAGCCCGTTGCTGCGGAAGCGGAAGATGCCGTCCACGCCCGAAAACCCGTTGGCGTTCATGAAGGCGTTGCGGTCATAGCTGACGCGCTGTCCCGCAGCCGATGCGTTGCGCGCAAGCACAACGGCAAGCGCGGCGGCATCATAACCGATGCTTGCAAGGCGCGGTGGCTGGCCACCGTAAATGCGCTGGTAGTTGCGTTCAAAGGCGGCGCGTACTTGCGGGGCAGGGGCTGCGTAAATGGCACCCGCCATATTGGGGTCCGACAAAATTTGCGCGTCATCCCAAAGTCCGGTGCCCATCAGCTTGATGCGGTTGCCGCCGATACCATAGCTTTTAAGGGTGCTCGCCAGTATGTGCGCGGCTTGCCCGCCAACGGGCATGAACAGCGCGTCAAAATCGGCAGCGTTTTTCTGCCCGCCCGTCAGGGGCTGGATGGCGGTTGCGGCATCCTTGCCGTCAGCTGCAATGCGGGCCACGCGCACAACAGCAATGCCGTTGCGTTGCGCCGCCGTCTGGAACAGCGATAAAACGGCATCACCGTACATATCCTTGCCGGCCACCACGGCCACACGGCGCACACCTTGGCGGGCCGCATATTCTGTAATGCGCTCGACTTGGCCAAACGGCAACACGCCCATCACGTAGGCGTTATCACCAGCCACGCGCCAGTCGGTCGAAAACCCGATGACGTTGATGCCGTAAGGCCGCGCGGCATTGCGGGCGGCTTCGACTTCCTGCGCAAAAACGGGCCCGAGGATCAGGCGCGCGCCTTCGCGGGCGGCTTCATCCACGGCCTTTTGTGTGCCTTCGGCCGTACCCTTTGTATCCTTGGGGATGAGCTGGAACATGGGCTCGTTCAAATCAAACACGGCCAGCTGGGCTGCCTGCATCAGGGCCTCGCCAAGCGCGGCATTCGGGCCCGATTGCGGTACGAGGATGGCAACCTTGACGCCTTCAATCAAAGTGCCTTTGCTGGCAGGCACTTCCGCGCGCGGCAAAATCACCCCGCCTGCGGTCTGTACGGGCGCTTCATCGGCAGCCGTGATTTCCGTTTCGGTGCCGTTGGGGTCAAATACGCTGTTAACTTGCGTCGTATTGCAGGCCACAAGGCCAGCAACCATCAGGCAAACGAGAAGGGCGCGAAAAAAAACGGCGCGAACCATGAAATTACCTCTATATATAAGGAACGATGAGCGAGCTGATTGATTCCACGGATAAGCGGCCAAAGCAACAGGGGCTTTATCTTGTTTCAACCCCTATTGGCAATTTGCGCGATATAACCCTGCGCGCCCTCGATGTGCTGGAGGCCGCCGACGCCGTATTATGCGAGGATAGCCGCGTCACGGGCCGCCTCATGCAGGCATTCAACCTCAAAAAGAAACTCGTTATTTATAATGATCATTCCGATGATGCCGACAGGGCTGAAATCCTGAAAAGGCTGGAAGCGGGGGAAACGCTGGCACTGGTCAGCGATGCGGGGACCCCGCTGCTCTCCGACCCCGGCTACAAGCTGGTCCATGCCTGCATGCAGCGCGGCATTTTTGTGGTGCCCATACCGGGGCCCTCGGCGCTTTTGCCGGCCTTGCAGCTCGGCGCCCTTCCATCCGACCGCTTTCTGTTCGCGGGCTTCTTGCCCAATAAGGAAGCCGCGCGCAAAACAGTATTCGAGGAATTGAAGGCAGTGCCTGCCACGCTGGTGTTCTACGAATCACCCAATCGTCTGCCCGATGCCGTGCGCGATGCCCACGCGGTACTGGGTGACAGGCCCGCCGCCATCGCGCGCGAAATTACAAAAATGCATGAAGAAGCGCGCCACGGCACACTGGCAGCTTGGGCGGAAGATGAAACGCTGCTCGGCACCATGAAGGGCGAAATCGTGTTCATGATAGGCGCCCCCATGGAATCGGCAGCTACAGCCGAAGACATCGAGAAAAAACTGGCAGCCGCCCTCAAAACCATGTCGGTCAAGGATGCGGCCGAGGCCGTGTCCAAGGCCACGGGCATCTCCAAAAAAATCGCTTACGACATGGCCTTGCGTATAAAAAATGGATAAATCGAAACCATGGGCCGCAACTGCAGTCCCGCGAGCTTACGCGAGCGAAGCCAAGGCGTGCGAAGCACGCGGCGCGGCGTCTGAGCGCCCGCATGAGGGGCAAAATGGGTAGCCTTCAGACATATAAGGATGGTCAGGCGGCAGAGGTAAAAGCGATGCTGTACCTTCTGCTAAAAGGCTATTGGCCCTTGGCCCGCCGCTTCAAAACACCGGTGGGGGAAATTGATATTATAACGCGCCGTGGCCGCACCCTTGTGTTCGTCGAAGTAAAAAAGCGTGCAAATCACGACACCGCCGCCGCAAGTATTGGCCCCGAAAACGCTGCCCGGGTCCGCCGTGCGGCTGAATGGTGGCTCAAGTCCCACACTGCCGTTGCGGATAAATGCGATATCCGCTTTGACGCGGTCACGGTCGCGGATTACTGTCACATAAAGCATATTCCAAATGCGTTTTAGGGATTCCACATGAAAAAACTCGGCTTTCTTCTGGTTACTGCCTCGCTGGCGCTTTCCGTTTCTGCCTGCACACCCATCGGGGTCGGCGCGGCTGTCGGTTCAACGGCAGGGGTTGCCGCCGCGCGTGAAGGCGGTATCAAATCCGCCCTTGAAGACACGCGCATCCGCGCCAAAATCAACGAACTCTGGCTCAGCCACGATACCGAGATGTTCCGCAAGGTGAACCTGACGGTTGATCAGGGCCGCGTCCTGCTCACCGGTGTTGTGCAAAAGCCCGAGCACAGGGTCGATGCCGTTCGTCTTTCTTGGCAGCCCGCCGGTGTCCGTCAGGTCATCAACGAAATCAAAGTCGATAGCAGCGACGGCCTGAAAGGCTGGGCGCGTGACAACTGGATATCGGGCCGCCTGCGCGCAGCCATCCTGTTCGATAAGGAAATCCAGAGCGTGAACTACAGCATCGATACGGTGCAGGGCATCGTATATCTAATGGGTATTGCGCAAAGTCAGGCTGAATTGAACAAGGTAACTTCGCACGCCCGTTCAGTGCCTTACGTGAAGCAGGTCGTATCCTACGTGAAGCTGGCTGGTATGCCCATGACGCAACTTCCGGCAACACCCGCGCAGGGTGGTCAGGTTGGTCAGGCTGGCCAGTACCAGCCCATGCAGGGTGAAGTCATGCAAGGCCCGATCGTGCAGGAACAAGGCGTGCAGGCCGAGCCGTTATCGTCTTCAGGCGCCTATGGCCAGCCAACACCACCGCAGCCCGCGGGCCGTTCGCAGCCTATCGTTGACCAAGGGTTCTGATCCATGCGCGGGGGCTTCGCAAACGCTGACGAAGCTCTGGTCTGGTTAGACCAGCTTGGCAATGTGCCCGATGCGGAAATAGATATCTTCGAAGGGGCTCTCGCGCTTTCCTGCATCAATCATCCGGGCGTGAATCTCGATAAATATCGCAACCATCGCTTGCGGTTGGTCGAGGATGTTAAAGCCCAGCATGCGCAAATGCTGGCCGATGGCTCCGATGATGTGATGGACACAAAAATCGCAGCACTGGCCGAAGTGTTTACAAGAAAACACGGCTATATCGGCGATGACTTCCGCTACAACGATTTGCAAAACGCTGACCTCATGCGCGTGATAGACAGGCGTCTGGGCTTGCCCATCACACTCAGTATTTTATGCATCACCATCGGGCGTGATCTTAGCTGGCCCATCGTGGGCGTCAACTTCCCCGCGCACTTTGTGGTGCGGATGGATGAAGGCGGGGTACGGCAGATTATCGATCCGTTTCAGGGGTGCATTACGCTGGCCGCGCCCGAGCTGCGTGAAATCCTCAAGAAAACCATGGGCCCGAAGGCCGAACTTTCGGCAACCTATTATGAACCTGCAACCAACCGCGATACGCTGGTCAGGCTCCAGAACAACATCAAGCACAGGCAAATCGAGGCCGAGGATTATCAGGGCGCATTGGCAACCGTCGAGATCATGAAACGCTTTGCTCCGCAGGAATACAGGCTGGACTGGGATGCGGGCGTACTGATGGCCCGTCTTGAAAGGCCTGCCGCCGCCATCGAAGCGTTGGAACGCTATGTTTCAAAAGTACCCGATGCGCGCGATAGGCGCGATGCGGCCATGCTACTGCAGGAACTCAAGTCGCGGCTGAATTAACGGAACGTCCAGACAATCTTGTTGGCATCCGTCTGGCGGCAATTCGTAAGCAGCTTTTGCCTGAGGCCGTTGTAATCGTTGGAATTCTTGGCCTTGTAAACCGTATCGTTGACCGACATTTGCGTAAGCTTGGTGTTATTGGCGGGCGTAACGATTTCGGCAATCTTGATGCATGCCGCACCATTGATGGCATCGATGGTCACATCGTATGTCTGCACATGGCCCGTAATCTGGTAGATGCCGAGGGGCAAACGTGCGTACATCGAATCGCCGCTGCCGACGGTAGGGATGGTCGCGGGGAAAACGCGCTGCGCCACAAGGTCGTCCAGCATGTTGCCGTTAGGGTAATAGTTGCGCGACCCGTACGACCAGTCGATCTGCGCCTGCATGGTGCCCATAAGCTGGGCGATTTGCGCCATTTGCACGTTGAACATGACGTTTTTATAGGCGGCAATACCGGCCATCATCAGGCTGGTACCGACTGAAACGACAAGCAGGAGTTCGAGAAGTGAAAAGCCTTTGCGGTTCGGATGCATGGCTGCCCTGATTAATGGTGGAGAATTCGATTTGGTTCCGGAATCACTATAATTTTTTTAAGGGCTACGGAAAAGCCCCCTTACGGCCACAATCACGTCATAATCAATCCCCAACATAATTCTCGGAAAAAACGTCATTCCCCTTGATTGAGCTGATTTGCTGGTCCATGGTGATGTCACGAAATTCAAACCGCTAACTTGTCTATTGGAGAAGCGCCCTATGCTTACGCTCAACCGCACCAAAATCCTGTCCCTGCTCGTCGCCTCGACTCTCGCTCTGGCCGCTTGCTCGACCGCGAAGGAAGAACAGCCCTACGCTGACAGCGTGGTTGAAGGCCAAGGCCAGATGAACGGCAACGGCGAAGGCATGCTCGGTGACGGTTCGGGCGCCAACGGCGTTCAGGGTAACGCCATCCCCGGCTCGCAAGACGACCTCACGGTCAACGTCGGTGACCGCGTTTACTTCGGCTACGACCGCTACGACCTGACGCCCGAAGCCCTGCAACAACTGCAACTGCAAGCCCAGTGGCTCAACCAGTACCCCAACGTGAACATCACGATCGAAGGCCACGCCGACGAACGCGGCACGCGTGAATACAACTTGGCTCTCGGTGACCGCCGCGCCAACGCTGTCCGTGACTACCTCGTATCGCTCGGTGTTTCCGCTTCGCGCGTCAACACCATCTCCTACGGCAAGGAACGTCCGGAAGTCGCTGGCTCCGACGCTCAATCGTGGGCACAAAACCGCCGTGCTGTAACGCACGTCAACTAATCGGGAAGGGTCATCGCGATGCGCAAACAACTGCGTCTCGGTGCCGTACTCCTTGCAACAGCCCTGCCGCTCGCGGCAGGGTTTGTTGTGTCGGGCACGGCGTTTGCACAAGGTCTTCAATATGAAGGTCCGGGCGGCGTTACGTCCATGCCTGTCGCAAGTGCCCAACAGGGCGGCGACTACGAGCGCATTTCGCAACTCGAGCAAATGATTCGCGATCTGACCAACCAGCTCGAACAGCGCGACTACCAAATCCGCCAGCTGCAAACCAACTTCGATAAATTCCAGACCGATACGTCCATGCGCCTCCAGTCGCTGGAACAGAAGCTTTCTGGCACCATCACGGGTACCGAGCCCGCGCAGGATTCCTTCGAAACCCCCGCGGCACCCGATACCCCGCCCACCCCTGCCGCGGTTGAAAACCCGGCCGCACCGCAGGCTTCGGCGCCGCAGGCAACGGGCAACGCGCCGGTTTCTGGCTCGCTCGATGACCCTAATGCACCCTTCCGCCCCGACAGCAGCGTTTCAGGCCAGCCTGACCGCAATCTCGGCCAGATTACCGAATCGACGGGCAACAAAGGCGATTCCCTGACCGCGGGCAAACCGCAGGGCGGCACCAGCGCCGCACAGGCCTACGATCAGGCTTTCGCTTATCTGCAGCAAAACAACTACGTGGACGCGCAGCGCGCTTTCTCCGAATTCCTGAAAAACTATGGCAGCCATCCGCTGGCAGCTAACGCGCAATATTGGCTGGGCGAAACCTATTTTGCGCAAACGCAGTACACCACGGCGGCAAAAACCTTCGCCAAGGCATTTCAGGATCACCCGCAAGGCCAGAAGGCGCCCGATGCGCTTCTCAAGCTTGCGCTCACCCTTGATAAAATGAACAAGAAGGATGACGCCTGCCTCACCTTGCAGGAACTCTCCAAACGCTTCCCCTCCGGCCCCGCGTCTGTAACGAAGCGCGCAGCCGAGGAAGGCCAGCGCATGGGATGCAAAAGCTGATTTTCCCTGAACTTGACGGGCAAAAAACCGTCGCGGTCGCCGTATCCGGCGGGGCCGATAGCATGGCGCTTGCGCACATGCTTGCCCGTACACACAACGTTCTGGCCCTCACGGTTGACCACGGCCTCCGCGCCGATAGCGCGGACGAAGCAAAACAGGTCGCAAGTTGGCTCGAAAAATGGCCGCGCACGCAGCACCGTATTCTTGCGTGGCGTGGCAAAAAACCCAAAACAGGCATCATGGAAGCCGCGCGCGAGGCACGTTACGCGCTGCTTGCAAAAGCCTGCAAGGATGCTGGCATCGCATATCTGGCGCTCGCCCATCACGCCGATGATCAGGCGGAAACGTTTTTCATGCGCCTTTCCCACGGCTCGGGGCTCGATGGCCTTGCAGGCATGAAGCGCGTACAGCCTTACGCCAGAAACCTTGCGCTTTACCGCCCGTTATTGGGCCATTCCCATGCCGATCTGGTGGCCTATTGCAAGGCCAACAAAATCAAGTGGGTCGAGGACCCGAGCAACGCAAACACCCGTTTTACGCGCCCGCGCCTGCGCAAGGCCTTGGCCGATGAAGGGCTGGACGCCAAACGCCTTGCCAAAACCCTTGCCCGCCTTGAACGCGCCGCAAACGCACTGGGTGACATTGCGGCATCGGTGCAAACGCAGGCAACCCTCGCAACAAAAAAGGCCGAAACGCTCTACGATTACAGTGTCCTTGCGGCACAGCCTTTCGAGGTGTTTTTGCGCGTCCTTCGCAAAACGCTGGAAGGAATGGGCAAGGGTGGTTACGGCCCGAGGCTTGAAAGGCTGGAGGAACTGGCAGCGGGTTTATACACCGCCAAAAAACGTACCAAAGCCACGTTGGCTGGCTGCATTATGGATGCTGACCCAAAACGCAATACCCTCAAAATCAGCCGCGAAGCCGTTTAAAAACGCGCCCTAAATCCTTGTTTTTAACCCTCGCGGGTTTATAATTATTCCACACGCAACAAACAGGATAAAACCCCGTGAACAACAACTTCGGCCGCAATCTGCTTACTTGGCTTGGCATCATCATCATACTGGGGTTCGTCTATTCAAGCTTTGTACAAAACAAGGCGGCTATGTTGGCAGCTGGCGCCAACGGCGCATCGCAAGTTGCCTACAGCGATTTCATGGCACAGGCCCGCAAAGGCGATATTGCCGAGGTCGTGATCAAAGGGCAGGACGCCATCGGCAAATTCACCAACGGCACCGCCTTTACGGTGATGATTCCTGAAAACGAAAACGTCATCGACAGGTTGCAAGGCACCTCCGTCAAAATCACCGCCCAAAAACCGGACCCCGAGGAAATCAGCGCCATGAGCATTCTGCTCTCGTGGTTCCCGATGCTTCTTCTTATCGGCGTGTGGGTATTCTTCATGCGCCAGATGCAGGGCAAAAACGGCGGCGGCGTGATGGGCTTCGGCAAGTCCCGCGCCCGTATGCTGAACGAGGAAACAAAGCGCGTCACCTTCGAGGACGTCGCAGGCATCGATGAAGCGAAAGAGGAACTGACGGAAGTTGTCGAGTTCCTGAAGGACCCCAAAAAATTCCAGCGCCTTGGCGGCAAAATCCCCAAAGGCGCGCTTCTGGTTGGCCCTCCGGGTACCGGTAAAACGCTGGTCGCCCGCGCCGTTGCAGGCGAGGCGGGCGTGCCGTTCTTCAGCATTTCCGGCTCCGACTTCGTGGAGATGTTTGTAGGCGTGGGCGCATCCCGCGTACGCGATATGTTCGAGCAAGGCAAGAAAAACGCCCCCTGCATTATCTTCATCGACGAGATTGATGCCGTCGGTCGTCACCGTGGCGCAGGCCTCGGCGGCGGGAATGACGAACGCGAACAAACTCTCAACCAGCTGCTTGTTGAAATGGACGGTTTTGAAGGCACGGAAGGCGTGATTATCATCGCCGCCACCAACCGCCCCGATGTGCTGGACCCCGCGCTCCTGCGTCCGGGCCGCTTTGACCGCCAGATCACCATCCCGAATCCCGATGTAAAGGGCCGCGAGAAAATCCTGAAAGTCCACTCCCGCAACGTGCCGATGGCCCGTAACGTGGATATGGCCGTCATCGCGCGCGGTACCCCCGGCTTTTCGGGCGCTGATCTTGCAAATCTGGTCAACGAGGCGGCTTTGCTGGCCGCCCGCCGCAACAAGCGCGTTGTAGGGCAGGAAGAATTCGAGGACGCGAAGGATAAAGTCATGATGGGCACCGAGCGCCGCTCGATGGTCATGTCCGAAGACGAAAGAAAGCTGACGGCCTACCACGAAGCCGGCCACGCGGTTGTTACATTGCACGAGCCTCAGTCTGATCCCATCCACAAGGCCACAATCGTGCCCCGTGGCCGTGCACTTGGCATGGTCATGCGCCTGCCTGAAGGTGACCGCCTGAGCCTCAAGCGTGACAAACTCCACGCCGATTTGGCTGTCGCCATGGGTGGCCGCGTCGCCGAGGAAATTATCTTCGGCAACGACAAGGTGACAACAGGCGCCTCGGGCGATATCCGCATGGCAACCGATATGGCCCGCCGCATGGTGACCGAATGGGGCATGTCCGACAAACTGGGTATGATCCATTACGGCGCCAATCAGGAAGAAGTGTTCTTGGGCCACAGCGTCACGCAGTCCAAAAACATCTCCGAAGGCACGGCCGAGCTGATTGATTCCGAAATCAAGCGTCTGGTCCAGCAGGGCTATGACCGCGCCAAGGATGTGCTGACCACCCACCTCGATGAACTGCACAAGGTTGCGCAAGCCCTGCTAGAGCACGAATTGCTCTCGGGCGATGAAATCAAGGCCATCCTGCGCGGTGAAAAAATCGTCCGTGAAGACAAGGATAATTCGGAAGCCATGGCAGCAGTGCCTGCGTCCTCCGTACCGCGTGGCGGTGCTAATCCTGAAGCTGTTTAAGGCGTAATTATCCGCATGCGCATGCCGCCCATGCGTGGCTGCGGCCCGCGTTCGCTGTGGCGCACATACATGCCGCAACGGTGCATGTACGCGGCTGCGTCATCCGCCATAACGGGAATGAGGTCGTCCTTCATCAGCCCGTCCAGATCGGCGTTTTTATAGCTACCTAAAACGTCCGCTATGTTTTGCGGTACCGCTACGCCAAGCAGCTTCATGGCTGCTGTGTAAACATGGTGGTCAAAATAGACGTTGGGGTTGGCTTTCGGTTTGGCTATCGCACTGGCGCCAAAAATTCCGCCGATGAAATCGGCCACATCGTCGTTATCCGTTAAAGCGGGTGCTGGGTCCTTGGGGGCAGGGGCCTCGTTCGGGCTTCTCTCTGATCCCGTAACCTTCCCGAAGGCGCGCGGGTTGAAAGCATCAAGCGCAACCATGTGTGACGTGCCAAGTTTGTAATCCAGCACAACGGCACGCGCGGCCAGCAAGGCTAGGCCCATGCCGCGGCTTTCTGGTTTCACATACGGGTGCAATGCCTTTGCGAGTGTGGCGGCATCGGTACGCTTGATGACTATTTCGCCAAGCGTCTTGTAAAAGGCATCGCCGGTTTTTTGGGCAAACTGTTCGAAAATCTGCGTGGCTGCAGCTGCACCGTCAAAGCCTGCACTGGTGCTGGTCGGGTTCAACATGGAAAAACCTCATCTTTTATATGAGATTTTCTAAAATAACCCTGTTCGATATGTCAAATTTTTGCGCGGCTGCCTGCGCTGGTGACAACGGCTGCAAACGCAAGGCTGGCTATAAACCAGCTCTGCCAGATACCCCAGCTCGCAAGGGTATTGAGGAACAAAATCGCCCACATGAAGATGGCATAGCGCTGCCCATCGGCAGGCATGGCTTCAATACGCGTCATGACAAACAGTACAAAGGCGCAGAACGCGGCAACCCCCACGCCGCCCAGCTCAAACCAGATTTGCATGGGCATGTTGTGCGGGTGCAGGTGGGCAATGCCCATGTGCCGCTCGGCATAGGCGGGGATAACCGATATTTCACCGCGGTTTGGCAATTTGGATGCGGAATCAAGGCCCCAGCCAAGCAACGGATGTTCGCGCACGCGTTGCGCTGCTTGGTTCCAGATTTCGATACGCGATGTAATGGAACCGTTGGCATCACGGTCCGCAAAGTTGGTAACCGTATAGGCATACATCGCAATCAAGGGCATCAGCACCGCAAGCGCAATGGTACCCAGTGCTGCCAACCGCAGGTTAAAACGTACGGGCAGGTATTTAAGGGCCAGCCACAACACGGGCAGCCCTGCCAGCACCACCTGCACCGACATGCTTTTGGCCGTAAACACCACATACACAAGCGCCATGGCAGCCGACACCCAGCCGTATATGGCCCGCCGCCAGAAGAAAGGGAAGGCCAGCGCCGCCCAAAGCGCAATCAGGTACGCAGGTTTGTTGGTTTTGACATCCACAACATCGGCATCATGCCCCTCGCGCACAAGGTCATAGAGGGCGTAATGAGTCTTCTGCTCGATAAAGTACACGGCAACCCCGAGCCAGAAACCCGTGGCCAGCATCCGCCCCAGCTTGCTTAAAGCCGCTTCATCAAAGCTTTTGAAAATGGCATGCAGCGCCGCTGCCAGTAAAAACATGCCTCCAAGCTCGGCGGCCTTGCCCAGTGTTTCCTCGGGGTTGATGGTCCAGAGCTGGCTCAAGGCAACGTACCCCGTAAAGGCGGCAACAGCATAAAGCCAGTGTTTTTCAACAGCGGGCAGGCGGCGGGTCCGGTACCAGTGCGCGATAATCGCAAAAATGGCCGATGCAATATAAAGCGCAGCCATACTGCGCGGCGCTACGCAGGCCAAGGCAGGCGCAAGCATAACAACAGGGCACAACGCCCACAGGGTGGGCGTAAGCCTAGGCACCGTAGAATGCGCGGACGG
>JAGWXJ010000026.1 GCA_018969935.1 Alphaproteobacteria bacterium
CGGCGGGGTTTTTTAATGGCACACGCAAAAGCCCTTAAATTATGTCAACGAATTGGTCTTATGCCCCTGAATTTCCTCAATCTCACCACAGCGAATATGGTACGAATGAAGAATGGAAACTTCGATACCGCACCTTCGTGAAATTCTTGTCTTTCTAACTGCGGCTGGCGTGCTCGTGCCACTGATGCAAAAATTCAAGATATCACCGGTCCTAGGCTTCCTTCTGGCAGGTCTTTTGCTGGGGCCTCATGGCGCGGGCCTTCTAGCGCATGTTTGGCCCCCCATCGGCACTATTGTGATTACCGAAAGCGAGGGCGTACACGCTCTCGCTGAAATGGGAATCGTCTTCCTCCTGTTCATGATTGGGCTGGAACTCTCCTTCGAGCGTCTGTCCACCATGCGCAAAAAGGTATTCGGTTTCGGTGGCCTGCAAGTCGGTATCACGGCCATGGTTATCGGCAGTATTGCATGGGCTTTCGGCAACAAGCCTGAAACATCCATGCTTTTGGGCCTTGGCTTCGCCCTTTCCTCCACCGCCATCGTGATGCAGATATTGGCCGAAAACAAACGCATGGGCAGCCTTGTAGGCCGTGCCAGTTTTGCCATCCTCCTCTTTCAGGATCTCAGCGTCATCCTGCTCCTGTTCTTCCTCGGCTTTACCAATCTTGGGGTTCAGGGCGGGCTTTCTTCCCCTTCGGCGCTCGCCTATCTGGGCAAGGCCCTATGGTCGGCAGCCACGGCAACCATCGGCATCGTCATCATCGGCAGGCTTGTATTGCGCCCTGTATTCAAGATGGTCGGCAAGGGCAAGAATACCGAATTGTTTATTGCCGCCACGTTGCTGACGGTCATTAGCATTGCCGCAGGGGCCGAGGCGGTGGGCCTTTCCATGGGCTTGGGCGCCTTCTTGGCAGGCCTTCTGGTAGCCGAAACCGAATACAGGCACGACGTTGAATCCGCAATCGAGCCCTTCAAGGGCCTTCTCATGGGCCTGTTCTTTATGTCAGTGGGCATGAGCGTTGATTTGCGTATGGTGCTGGGTGATCCCTTCTGGATTTTGGCATCCGTCATTGGGTTGTTTGCGGTCAAGGCAGGCATCATCTTCACGATCGCACGGACCCTCAAGGTCACCACGGGCCGCGCATTGGAACTCGGCCTCCTCCTCGGTCAGGCGGGCGAATTCGCTTTCGTACTCCTTGCCATGGCATCGGATATGAAACTGATATCCGAGAATGATGCCCAGTTCATGCTGATCGTAACCTCGCTCAGCATGATGATAACACCGCTGGTTGCACGCATGGCCTACCGCGTAAGGCTGGTGCTGGATGGCCCCGATGTTTCCATTTACGGCCCCGATGCCTTTGCCGTCGATGCCATCGACAACCATGTGATACTTGCAGGCTATGGCCGCATGGGCCACGTTATCAGCGACATCCTGAACCAGCAGAACATCCCTTGTGTCGCCATCGACCACGCGCCCGAAGCCGTAGCCCCGAACGATGTGCCATTGCTGAAAGGTGACGCAACGGATTACGAAACGCTCAACAAGGCGGGCATCCGCCGCGCGGTTGCCGTAGCCGTGTTGATTGATAAAACGGAGGAAGCACGCAAGGTCGTCGAGATGGTAAAATCGATTGACCCTAAAATGCTGATAGTCGCCCGCGCGCGCGACGGCCAGCATGCAGCCGAACTGTTCAGGCTTGGCGCAACAGCCACAATACCGGATATGGTCGAAGGCTCGCTGCACGTGGCACACGAATTGCTCACGCATATCGGCGTGCCTATGGCAGCCGCAACCAAAGCGGTTGAACGCCAGCGTACAATCGAGGCCGCTGAAATCCAGCAGGCAATCAAAAGCAACGCCTGATTTTATTGCTTCTTGAGGTTTTTCAGGATGGCAAACGGGTTGTTTGCATCATCATCGCCCGTTTTTTTGCCCTCGAAGGTATAGACCTTGGGCGCGCGGTCTTGGTCGCGGTCCTTGTTGCGATCAAACTTCGGCTTGCGCGGGCGCTCGTCGCCTTCCTCGCGGTCATGCTTCTTGTTCGGGCGGTTCGGGTCGTATGATTTTTTGGGCGTGAATTTCTTTTCGCCGCGCTCGGGCTTGCTGTCTGCGCCCTCTGGCTTGGCGTCAGGCTTCGTATAACGCGGTTTGCCGCCGTGCTGGTTGCGCGGTTGCGGGCGGTCCGACATTTTACCGCGCTTGAGCATGAATTTCACAAGCGGCGCAGGCGCCTTCGGCGTCACTGGTGCTGCGGCCTCCACGGCCTCGGCTGCTTCCTTGGCGCCCTCGGTTGTAACACCTTCGCTTGCCAGTGCCGGTGCTTCTGTCACAGCTTCGGCGGCTGGTGCGGCGGCTTCGGCGGCAGGCTTCGCCTCGTCCTTCAGGCGGCGGTGGCCCATGGATTCAAGCACGGCATAAAGGTCATCAAGGCTGCTGCCAAACCACTCGGCATATTTGTGCTTGGCTTCAAACACGCCTTGCTCGGCTGTGTCGTAAATATCTGTCACCACGCGGTCCAGCATGTCGATACGGATGCAGCGCGGCCCGAAAACGGGATAACCGATCATGCGGTAGAAATCGCGGTCGATTGCAGCCGTGTCGACAACTTCTGAAACGCGGCCATCGGCGGGCTTGGCAATCGGTAGCGCCTTGTCATTCCAAAGCGCCCACAAAATCGCGCGCATGCGGATGGCAGCAGGTTTGACAAGCGCAGGCAAAAACACAAGCACGGGCCCAAGGCGCACGCCTTTGCTGCGCAGGGCCTTGCGCATGTCGGCATCAAGGCCTGCAATAAGGTCCTCAAGTTCGGATCTGTGCATCACGCCCAGATGGTCGTAAAGGCGCTCGCCAATTCCGGCGGCAGCGCCTGTCAGCGCGCCCTCGCCCTCAACCTGTTTCAGCTTGAACAGGGGCTCGAGCACCGTACGGGTATGGATATCAAGCCACTCCTGCACCTTGGGGTGCGCATCGGCAACGGCCTTGGGGGCCAGCAGCGCATCGCCTTTTTGCAGGCGGCCTACGGGCACGCCGGGCAGCGGATTGGTCGGTTGCTCCTGAAAGAAAATCTGGCCGTCATCGGCAACGGAATAGCGCCCCTCGGTAGGGGCTGCTTGTGCGGGTGTTGGTGTCATATCGGTCATGCGTGGGCGACTATAGGAGGATAAGGGCATTTCCGCAATCACCTCCTGCGGCTGGACCTGTCACTGGATTGCCATAGGTCCATAGGTATAATGCTCTCTTTCCTACGGAGGTTCCATGCGTACCCTGCTCGTTCTAGCGTTTTCCCTGCTCTTTTCTGGCGCTGCCTTGGCAGCCCCCGCCATAGACAAGGCAGGCGCCGATGCCCTGAAACCCCGCCTCGAACAGGGGCTGGATGTACTGGCCGCCAACTTCAAGGCCAAAGGCCTGCTGCTGGAACGCACAGGCCCCCTGACGGTCGAACCCGCAGGCACCTACTACGCGGTCACCACCCCGTCACTGGCCCTCATCATGCCTGGCAACATCAAACGCACCATCGGCATGGTGGCAGTCAATGCGGTACCAACCGCAAACCCCGATGTCCTGAAAGTGGCGATGGCCCTGCCCACCCCCATCATCGATACCGATGGCATGGGCAAGGCGGTTGGCAAAACCACCATCGGCTCCCAAACCATGAACGGCCTCTGGAATGTACCGGCCATGATGTTCACGCAGCTCACGGCCAACTACGGCAACGTACAAACGGTGGGCGATGGTTTCAAAACAACCTTGCCCCAGCTGGCCGTAAAAATGCTGCTTTCCGATAACGGCAAAGGCCTTTACTCCGGCCCCTCCGAGGCAGTCGCCACAAACATCACCCACGAAACGACAGCAAAAAAATACACCATCAGCCAGTTGGCGCTCAAAACCGTTATCGAGGATCTGGATATCAAAGCCGCGCAAACCCCTGCCAAAAAAGCATCCTCGGCTTCGCTTCAGGATACCCTTACCGATATGTTCACCCGTTTTGCCAACGGCAACCAGACGTCCTTCTCGGCATCAGGTATCTCGATCGCGCAACTCGATGGCTCGGGCCAGCCCCAAACCACCACCATCAAAAACATTACCTTCAATGGCAACATTGGCGATGCGCGCACATCGCTCCCTAAAATGGAATGGTCGGGCACAGCCAGCGGCTTTGCCACAACCGATGCCTCGTTCGCCAACTTCATGCCAACAACCATCAGCGTAAACGGTGCCACAAGCGGCGTGCCGTTGGCCGAATTGCTGGCAGCCAAAACGCAAGCCGAACAGGCAGCCATCATGGCCAAATCGGGCGGCCTCTTTAAACTCAACAATTTCAGCATCGATGCGCCTGCCTATGGCCTTACCTCCATCGGCAGCGTCAAATCGGGCGCCGAAGGTCAAAACGCATCGCTTAAACTGGTTGTACGGGGCTTGCCCGACTTGCTGGCTTGGCTGGGTACCCTTTCCTCGGGGCCAGATGCCAAAAACCTGCCGCCGTTTCTGCCCGCGCTCACGGGCATCCTCGCCATGGTACAAATGACAGGCAAACCCGCAACCGACATACAGGGCCGCCCCACCCTTAACTACGATGTCCAGATGGCTGGCGGCAAACTCACGCTCAATGGCGCTGATATGACGGCAGTTTTAGGCGGCCTGCCGCAAGGCAAAGGCGCTACGCCGCAAGCAGCGCCGCGTTAAGCGATGTCAGCACCAGCCTGCCCTTGGTGGTAGGCACAAGCCGCGCATCGGTATCTTCAAGCAGCCCTTCCTTGCGAAGGGCTGTAATTTTTTTGGCATTCAGCCACGCGGGGTTCAGCCCTTCCAGCGCAACACCCTCTGAAAGGCGCAGGCCCATCATCAGCTTCTCTTCAAAAGCCGCACGCTCGTCTATGGCTTCGTGCGGGTGGTACCCGTTCCCGTTTTCGGCAACGCGCTTAAGCCATTCTTCTGGGGCGCGGTGGGTTCTCGTCGCTACCAGCAACGGGGCCCCCGAACGGCGTAGGGTTGGTGTGGCGGCTACCCCGTTCGGGGTAACAAAAAGCCTCCCATGCGCACCGGGGCCAATGCCAGCATATTCGCCGTATCGCCAATACGTCAGGTTGTGGCGGCTTTCGCACCCCGCCCGCGCATGGTTGGATACTTCATAGGCAGGCATGCCTGCATTGCCCAACAATGTCTGCGTGATGTCGTAAAACACTGCCGCGTTATCTTCATCAGGTATGACAAGGCGGCCCGAATGATAAAGCGTATGGAATTGCGTATTGGGCTCGATGGTCAGCTGGTACACCGATAAATGGTCGCCCATCATGCCCATCGCTTCGCGCAGCTCCGCTTCCCACTGGGATGGGGTCTGGTTGGGCCGCGCATAGATAAGGTCAAAACTATAGCGCGGGAATATACGGGCCGCGAGGGCCACAGCCGCCCGCGCTTCCTCAACGCTATGCATACGCCCCAGCGCCTTCAAGTCATCCGCTACCAGCGATTGCACCCCGATCGATACGCGGTTAACACCCGCCGCCCTGAACCCTTCAAATTTCTCTGCTTCCACCGATGTCGGGTTGGCCTCCAGCGTAATCTCGCAGGCGGGGTCCAGCCCCCAAAGCTTGGCCGCTTCATCAATAATGGCCCCTACTGTTTCAGGCGCCATCAGGCTCGGCGTCCCGCCGCCGAAAAAGATGGATGTCACAACCCGCGGCCCTGCCAGCAAACCCACCGTATGCCTAAGCTCGGTCAGCAAGGCCTGCCGCCACGCGCCAGCGTCCACCCCCTCGCGGACATGGCTGTTGAAGTCGCAATAAGGGCACTTGGCCTTGCAAAACGGCCAATGGACATACAGCGCGATGGGTTTAATATTTGACATAACAATAAGATAGGCGTAATTTACCCGCGGAACAAAGCACAGATAGCCATGACACAGCAAACATTCGCTCAAGCCAGCACCCCGAAACAAGTACAGGAAGCCCGCGCCGATTACATTTGCGAATGCCTCAAGCTCAGCCTCTTTCTGGCCCAACACCCCAAAGTCTGGGTCAACAATTGTGAAGGCACGTTCACGCTCGAAGTACAGGTCCATGACCCGAAGATGAAGGAATACACGTTCTTCTCCTTCCCCGTCATCCCGCCCAATACCCCGCACCCCGTGCATGGCAAAAGCCACAAGGCCCGCATAACCGGCATCAAAGGCACCGATGGCGTAGCTATGGACTTCTATAACAACCAGGATCCGGGCGCCCTGCCCCGTTACATCAGCGCAGTCATCGAGTCCGATTTAAACATGCTTCATGTAGCAGCAGGCAAAACCAAAAAGGCTTCGGCTGGTTGGCGCCCATACAATCCGCCGGAATTTAAGTAACTAATTCTTGCAATATGGTAGGCCCGCTGCTCATATACTTTCCAAAACATAAAAAAAGCACAGGGAACACAAAATGCTCAGGGACGATTTCGAAGATTCCGCAGAGGGTCTGATAACCCACTCTCCTGCCGTCAAAAACCAGCACCGTTACGCGCGCGCCAAGGTCAACAAGCTGGAACAACGCCTCCGCGCCATGCTCCAGAGCTACAACCCCGTCCTTAATCTTACCGCCCACGTCGTCCCCGATACCGAAAAGCTGACCTTCAAGGTCTGGATCGGCTCCTCCGCAATCGAACCGCGCGATGTCGCCCTCATTGATGGTGATTTGCGTATCCTCTGGGCCCACAACAATGGCCGCGGCAAGGAATTGCTGTTCAACGGCACGGCCTATGTCGCTGGCGGCGAGGCTATAAACATCGGCCCTCTCGATGCCCGTAAATACCGCCAGATGGCCAAAAAACTGTTCGACACCCTCATCGGCCTCGGCCTCGAAAAGGGTCAGGAACGCCGCATCCGTCCGGCTTGGATCGCTGCCGCTGGCAAACGCTACGATGTAGGCGCGGTCCGTCAGGCCAAAAGGCTGCTTGCAACACGTGGCGAACTTGAGCCAAACAACAAGACATGGCGCACGATATTCACCGAGCGCTCGAAGTGGGAACGCAACTTCAACAACCGCTACATTGCGCGCAACCCGATATTCAAAAACGCCGATTTTGATTTCGATACCGAAACCAATCGCATGACAATCCACCTCACGCTCAACAAGGGCTACAACACCCAAAGCCCGCGCCTCAAAATCTCGGGCCCCGTCGTCGTGAAATGGACAAAAGGCGGCGATATGCGCCTGCTCTTTACGCCCGACACCGGCCTCGGCATGCGCATAGCACCCGAACCGATTAGCTTCAAAGGCTCCTACACGCGCTCCGAAGCTTCAAAGGATCTCATCAACCTTGTCATCGCAGCCGGCTACATCAAGAATCCGGCAAGCGTGTTTGTACCGTCCGATGATTCCGTATCGGGCGAATTCGGTACCCGCTCGCGCGGCAAATCCCGCAATAAACGTGTACCTGATGTGCGCACTCCGCGCCGCGAAGGCAATTATCTGGCCAACCTGCGCCGTGGCCGCCATATAAGCTGATTTTTTTAAAACGCTTTTTTAAGCAGTGCTTCCAGCGCCCGCCCGCGATGGGAGTATTTGTTTTTCTCCTCCATCGTCATCTCGGCATAGGTGCGCGTTTCGCCCTTGGGCATGAAAATCGGGTCATAGCCGTGCCCGTGTTCGCCGCGCATGGGCCAAACAATATCGCCTTCCACGCGGCCTTCCGCATGTTCCGTATGGCCATCGGGCCACGCCAGTACCAGCACTGCCACAAATGCAGCTGCCGTATTATCCGTGTTGCCCATGCGCTCGTGCACAAGGTTCATGGCCTTCACGAAATCCTTTTTGGGCCCGCCCCAGCGGGCTGAATACAATCCGGGGTTCCCGCCCAGCGCGTCCACACACAAACCGCTGTCATCGGCAAGGCACGGCAGGCCGGAATGTTTGGCACCCGCAACGGCCTTGATGGTCGCATTCTCCAAAAAAGTCGTGCCGGTTTCCTCTGGCTCGGGCAAATCGACTTCGGCGGCGGAAAGCAGCTTCGTAATGCGGTTGCCCAGCATCACGCGGAATTCCTCCACCTTGCCTTTGTTATGCGTCGCCAGCACCAGCGTGCCGCCCGTGAATTTACGTGGCGCACTCATTTTGCCAACGCCGCCTTTTGTGCCGTTGCCAGTTCGGCGCAGCCTTTCTTGGCCAGCGCAAGCAGCTTCAAAAGCTCTTCCTCGGTAAACGGCTCTTTCTCGGCTGTGCCCTGCACTTCCACAATCTTGCCGGCACCGGTAATGACGAAGTTCGCATCGGTATCCGCCGCGCTGTCTTCCGTGTAATCAAGGTCCAGCACCGCCTGCCCGTTGTGATACCCGCACGATATGGCGGATACGGAATCGATAATCGGCTCCACGGCAATAACGTTCAGTTTTTTCAGATGCGCAATCGCCTGTACCAGCGCGATGTATGAGCCCGTGATGGCCGCCGTGCGCGTACCGCCATCGGCCTGTATCACATCGCAATCTATCTTGATCTGGCGCTCGCCAAGTGCCTCAAGCTTTACAACGGCGCGCAGGGCGCGGCCAATCAGGCGCTGGATTTCCTGTGTGCGGCCCGATTGTTTGCCCTTCGCGGCCTCGCGGTCGGTACGCTGGTTGGTTGCGCGTGGCAACATGCCGTACTCGGCTGTTACCCAGCCCTTGCCGCTGCCTTTCAGCCACGAAGGGGTTTTCTCGTCCACGCTGGCCGTACAAAGCACGTGCGTGTTCCCGAATTTCACAAGGCACGAGCCTTCGGCATGCATGGATACATTTGTTTGCAGTTCCACCGCACGAAGCTGGTCTTGGGCGCGGCCTGAAGGTCTTGGCATTAGGTTCTCCTTGGTTTTGGGCACTTTAACCTAATTGTCAAAGGATGTGAACGCCGCTAATTTATGCGGAATGATTAACGAAATGAACGCCCGCGCGCAGGAAATCTTCCGCCTCATCGTCGATGAATATCTGGCGAGTGGCGAACCCGTGGGCTCGCGCACGCTCTCGCGCATCATGGGTACGCAACTCTCGCCCGCATCCATCCGCAACGTGATGGCCGACCTCGAGGATCTTGGCCTGCTCTATTCCCCGCACACCTCCGCAGGCCGCATGCCGACCGAGCACGGCCTCAGGTTCTTCGTGGATGCCTTGATGGAAGTAGGCCAGCTCCACGCCAACGAAAAAGCCACCATCGACAAACTCGGCAACCGCAGCAACCCCAACCTCGCCGGCATGTTCGAGGAAGCGGGCAAAATCGTATCCGGCCTGTCCGCCTGCACGGCAGTGGTTGTTACCCCCAAGCTTGACCGCGCTATCCGCCAGATCCAGTTCCTCCCGCTTGGCGAGGGTCGCACCATCGCCATCCTCGTTTTCATCGATGGCAGCGTTGAAAACCGCATCCTCAACCTCCCGCCCGATTTGCCGCAGGCAAGCCTCATTGCGGCAGGCAACTACATCAACGCGCGCATTGCGGGCCAAACACTGGGGCTCGCCCGCGCCCGCATCCTCGATGAAATCCGTGAAAACCGCACCCAGCTCGATGCGCTAAGCACAAGGGTTGTCGAGGAAGGTCTGGCCATCCCCGATGAAACCACGGGCAATTTCTTCGTCCGCGGCACGGCAAAACTGCTGGAAGATGTAAAAGCCGTCGAAAACCTTGAGGCCATCCAGCAGCTCATCGACACGCTGGATAGGCAGGAAACCATGGCAAAACTTCTGGAAGCCGCACAGGAAGGCGAAGGCGTGCGCATCTTCATCGGCTCCGAAAACAGGCTCTTTGGCAACGCGGGCCTCTCCATGGTGGTGGCCCCTGCCCGCAATGCCCGCCAGCAAATGGTTGGCGCCGTCGGGGTTATTGGCCCCACGCGCATGAGTTACGGGCGCGTTGTGCCTATTGTCGACTACACCTCGCAAGTGATCGCCCGTCTGGTGGGCTAAATCCCCAACTTGATTACTAAACCCATAGCGACTAAATAGTACCCCATGACCGAAGCCGCAGAAAACCACACCCCGCAACCCGAAACCCCCGCGAATGACGCAGGCGCTCAAACCATTGCAGCCCTGCAAGCCGAACTGGCAGACGCGAAGGACAAAATGCTCCGCGCCTTGGCCGATGCCGAAAACACGCGCAAACGCGCCGAGCGCATGCAGCTCGATACTTCAAAATACGCCGTAACGGGCTTCGCACGCGATTTGCTGGATGTCGCCGACAACCTCCGCCGCGCCCTCGATGCCGTCCCCGCCGAACAGCGCACCTCCAACGAGGCGCTGAACAACCTGCTTCAGGGTGTGGAAGCGACCGAGCGTGTGATGCTCGCCGCCTTCGAAAAACACGGCGTTCGCAAAATCTCGCCTCACGCAGGTGTATTTGATCCCAACGTCCATGAAGTGATGTTCGAGGCCGAGGTAGCAGGCAAACGCGCGGGCGAGATCATTCAGCTCGTTGAATCAGGCTACATGATTGCCGATAGGCTCCTCCGTCCCGCCCGCGTGGGCGTTGCCAAAGGCGATTCCAGCATGCCTTCCGCCCGCTCGCTGGACGAATCGGTGTAAGCCCACTTGCGGTAACTGGCCAAATTCCGCGAATCTTTTTAGTACTGGAATCTATAAACACTCCGTTCGGGGGATTCCATGTCACGCTACCTTCTTGCAGCCAGCCTTTTAGCCCTTCTCGCCTCGCCAGCTATGGCCCAGCAGGTCACCGTCCGTGCGGATGGGAATGTCACCTCCGACTACCGCGTGCGCGGCATCTCAAGGTCCGATGAAGGCCCGTCCGCCCAAGGCACCATCGCAATCGAACATATAAGCGGCCTGCATGGCGGCGCAAAAGCCTCCTACGTTGACCTGAATATGGATGATGACGCCGATGTCGAAGGCGTGTTGTTCGGCGGCTACAAAGGCAACTACGACGGCATCGATTACGATGCCACCGTGTCCTATACAGGCTACCCCGGCGCCAATGATGACGACCTTGATTACTGGGAATTTGAAATCACGGGCGGCTATGACTTCGATGTGTTTTACGCAAGCCTCACATGGGCCATCTCGCCCGATTACATCAACGGCTCGGGCGCATCGCTCTATTACGGCAGCGATATTACCGTCCCGCTGATGGACCAATGGTCCGCCAAAGGCCACCTAGGCTTCCAGTTTGTCGGCGAGGAAGGCCCGTATGTGCAATCCAACGTCACCGACTGGTCGGCAGGCATCTGGTACAACTGGATGGATTACGATGTTGATTTCGGCCTGCAATACGTCGACACCAACCTCGATGACAACGAGTGCGTGGAACAATGCGGCTCGCGCGCAATCCTCAGCGCATCCAAAGGCTTTAGCTGGTAAACACCAGTTGGTGCCCCATGCGTTTGGCTTTGGTTTTCAGGTAGGCTTTATTATGCGGGTTGGGCGGTATGACAATCGGTACGCGCACGACCTCGAAGCCGAAGTACTCTAAACTCGCAACCTTGTCGGGGTTGTTTGTCAGCAGCCGCACGCTGCCCTTGATATCCAGCGCATTCAGCATCTCGGCCGCTACATCGTATTCGCGCATGTCAACGGATTGGCCAATCGCGATATTGGCATCCACCGTGTCGTACCCATCATCCTGAAACTGGTAAGCCCTGATTTTGTTGACAAGGCCAATCCCCCGCCCCTCTTGGCGCAGGTACAAAACAGCCCCGCGCCCCTCGGCCACAATACGGCGCATGGCCTCCTGTAGCTGCGGCCCGCAATCGCAACGCAGGGATCCGAAAACATCGCCCGTCATGCACTCCGAATGCACGCGCACCATAACATCGCTGGCATTGGCAACATCCCCGTGCACAAGGGCAAAATGCTCTTTGCCGTCCGCAAAGCCGCCAAATCCGACAATTTTGAAATCGCCATAAGGCGTCGGCAGCTCTGCCTGTGTTGCAATGTAAGTTGTCATAGCGTGGCACAATAGGCGCTTGACAGGGAACAAGATATAGGATTTAATTCTTATATAAGGTTTTGTTTAGAACCTTTCTCCCGTTGTTGACGTACACGGCTTGGGCGCCTAAATAACAGGGTTCAAAGCCAAGGCTTTAACAACGGAAAACCCGTGACTGGCGCCATCAAGGGCCCACGGATTTTGCTTATGAAGGAGATAGTACTATGAGCGGTAAAATCATCGGTATCGACCTCGGGACCACCAACAGCTGCGTGGCCCTCATGGAAGGCGATAAACCCAAAGTCATCGAAAACTCGGAAGGCGCGCGCACCACGCCCTCTATCATCGCATTCACCAAGGATGGCGAACGTCTGGTAGGCCAGCCCGCCAAACGTCAGGCCGTCACAAACCCTGACAAAACGCTCTACGGCATCAAGCGCCTTATCGGCCGCCGCTTCGAAGACCCCGAAGTACAGAAGATGGCCAAGCTCGCCCCGTTCAAAATCATCAAGGGCGACAACGGCGACGCGTGGGTGGAAATTGACGGCGAGAAATACGCCCCCGCCCAAATCTCCGCCATGGTCCTCAAGAAAATGAAGGAAACGGCTGAAAGCCACTTGGGCGAGAAAATCGACAAGGCGGTCATCACCGTGCCTGCCTACTTCAACGATAGCCAGCGTCAGGCCACCAAGGATGCCGGCAAAATCGCGGGCCTCGAAGTCCTTCGTATTATCAACGAACCGACGGCAGCGGCCCTCGCCTACGGCCTCGATAAGAAAAACCACGGCACGATTGCCGTCTACGACTTGGGCGGCGGTACCTTCGATATCTCCATCCTCGAAATCGGCGATGGCGTGTTTGAAGTCAAAGCCACCAACGGCGATACGTTCCTGGGCGGTGAAGACTTCGACAACCGCATCATCGACTTCCTGGCCGATGAATTCAAACGCGAGCAAGGCATCGATCTGCGTTCCGATAAAATGGCCCTCCAGCGCCTGAAGGAAGCCGCTGAAAAAGCCAAAATCGAACTTTCAAGCGCCGTCCAGACGGAAGTGAACCTGCCGTTCATCACCGCCGACGCTTCAGGCCCTAAACACCTGAACGTGAAAGTCACGCGCGCGAAGTACGAAAGCCTCGTCGAGGATCTTGTCAAACGCACGGTCGAGCCCTGCAAGGCCGCCCTGCGCGATGCAGGCGTAAAAGCTTCGGAAATCGATGAAGTCGTGCTCGTGGGCGGTATGACCCGCATGCCCAAAATCATCGAAACCGTAAAACAGTTCTTCGGTAAGGAACCGCACAAGGGCGTAAACCCCGATGAAGTCGTGGCCGATGGCGCCGCCGTTCAGGGTGGTGTTCTGCGCGGCGACGTGAAGGACGTTCTGCTCCTCGACGTAACCCCCCTTTCGCTGGGTATCGAAACGCTGGGCGGCGTGTTCACCCGCCTCATCGAGCGCAACACGACCATCCCGACCAAAAAATCGCAGGTGTTCTCGACAGCCGAAGACAATCAGAACGCTGTCACCATCCGCGTCTTTCAGGGTGAGCGCGAAATGGCCGCCGATAACAAGGCGCTCGGCCAGTTTGACCTCATGGGCATTCCGCCTGCCCCGCGCGGCATGCCGCAAATCGAAGTCACGTTCGACATCGATGCAAACGGTATCGTAAACGTATCCGCCAAGGACAAAGCCACGAATAAGGAACAGACAATTCGTATTCAGGCTTCCGGCGGTCTGTCCGATGCCGAAGTTGAAAAGATGGTCAAGGAAGCGGCAGCAAACGCTGACGAAGACAAAAAACGCCGCGAGGCGGTCGAGGCCAAAAATCAGGCCGAGGGTCTTATCCACGCAACCGAAAAATCCCTCAAGGATTTCGAAGGCAAGGTCGAAGCCGATCTGAAAAAACAGATCGAGGACGCAATCGCCGACCTCAAGGCAGCCCTGCCCATCGAAACGGCCGATGTCATCAAGGACAAAACCAACAAGCTCGCTGAAGTTTCGATGAAGCTTGGCGAGATGGCCTACCGCAAGGCGCAGGAAGAAGCCGCAGGCGTCCAGCCCGAAGCCGGCAAGGCGGAAGGCAAACCCGATGACGTAGTTGACGCCGATTACACCGACGTCGATGACGGTAAAACCAAACACTAAGGCTTAAGGCTTCCTTCCGGTTCCAAAAAGGGGCCGGAAGGAACCGTTTGGCACAGTCATTGCATTTGGTAATCCCAGCACCCATATGGGGTGGAGAGGATAAGTAAAGCGATGCAACACAATGTGCCAACTGCCGTGACAGCCTACGATGTTTTAGGGGTCCCCTATGACGCCGATCAAAAGGATATCCATGCAGCATTGCGCAAACTGGCCCTCGCTTGGCACCCTGACAGGGTTCCCGGTTGGCGCCGTGGCGAGGCCACGTTGCGTTTTCAGGCCGTTATGGACGCTTACGCAAAAGTCCGCACGCCCGAATTGCGCGCCTCTTACAACGAAACGCTCAAGACCATCGGCACCCGTACGGTACGCAAGCGTATTGCCACCGGCAGCAACGACAACATGTCGCTCGGCATCAAGGCCCGCGCATGGCTCAAGGCGCTGGAAACCGTTTTCTGGCCTGTCCGCAAGGAAAAATAGCCCCTTAAGCACTTTTAGCTTCGCAACACCAGTCTGGCGGGGTAGAAAAACCCATGGCTGATTCAAAAGACTATTACGAGCTTCTTGGCGTATCGCGCACCGCATCGGATGACGAGATCAAAAAGGCCTTCCGTAAACTGGCCATGCAGCTGCACCCCGACAAAAATCCGGGTGACAAAAAAGCCGAAGCCAAATTCAAGGAAATCAATCACGCCTACGATATTCTGAAAGACCCCGAAAAACGCGCCGCCTACGACAGGTATGGCGCAGCCGCCTTCGAGGGCGGTATGGGCGGCGCTGGCGGCCCCTTCGGCGGCGGTCGCGGCGGCAACCCGTTCGGTGATTTCAATTTTGGCGGCGCTGGCGGCTTCTCCGATATCTTCGAGGAAATGTTCGGCGACATGATGGGCCAAGGCCGCGGCGGCGCTGGCAGCTACGGTGGCCGTGGCGGGCAAACGCGCGGGGCCGATCTGCAATACGGCATCGAAATCACGCTCGAGGAATCGTTCAAAGGCACTGAAAAAACAATCCGCGTCCCCACCTTCGCCTCGTGCGAAGTCTGTTCGGGTTCGGGCGCCAAGGCAGGCACCAAGCCCGAAACCTGCCCAACCTGCCACGGCGCAGGCCGCGTGCGTGTCACACAAGGCTTCTTCACCATCGAACGCGGCTGCCCCACCTGCGGCGGCGTGGGCCAGACCATCCGTGAAAAATGCACAGGTTGCGGTGGCGCGGGCCGCGTGCGCCGTGAAAAAACGCTCAAGGTTTCCATTCCTGCAGGCATCGAACATGGCCGCCGTATCAGGCTGCAAGGCGAAGGGGAAGCAGGCGTAAACAACGGCGCCGCTGGGGATTTGTACGTCCTCATGAATATCGCGCCCCACAAGCTCTTCACGCGTGATGGTGCCGATTTGCATTGCCGCGTGCCCATCGCCATGTCGGTGGCTGCCCTCGGCGGCTCCATCGAGGTGCCGACCATCGAAGGCGGGCGCGCCGAAGTCAAAATCCAGCCGGGCACGCAAACGGGCCAGCAGCTGCGCCTTAAAGGCAAAGGCATGTCCATGATGCGCTCTGCCGCGCGCGGCGACATGTACATCGAACTGTTCGTGGAAACCCCCGTCAACCTCAGCAAGAAACAGCAGGAGTTGATGAAGGAATTCATGGGCAAGGATCCATCTGCCAACTCGCCTGAATCGCAGGGCTTCCTCAAAAAAGTAAAAGAGTTCTGGAATGACCTCACCGAGTAACAGCCTCGTCTTCTCGGTTGCCGATACAAAACACGATCTCGCATGGTGCGCCCATATCCGCACCATCGTTTTCGTTATCGGCCAGAATTGCCCGCCCGAAATTGAAATAGACGAACACGAAAACATCTGCCGCCATATTTTAGGGCGCGATTGCGGGCGCCCCTGCGCAACCGCCCGCTGGCGCGTTTACAAACAGGGCGTTGCGAAAATCGAGCGTGTGGCCGTACTGGATGCGTGGCGCGGCAAACGCATAGGCCAAAGCCTCATGGAAGCCGTGATAGCCGATATCAAGGCCACAATGCCCGATTGCAAAACCCTGCGCCTCGGCGCGCAGGATTACGCCATCCCCTTCTACGAACGTCTGGGTTTTGCCGTGGATGGCGACGGTTTCATGGAAGCCGGCATCCCCCACCACTGGATGCAAAAAGCGGCCTAAACCGCCAAAAACTCCGGTTAATTTGACATATTATGTAAATATATATAGGATACCCCGCATGATCTACGATACCGGGGTAAAAGACGAATTGATGGACCGCGGCTATTCCGAAAAGGAAGCCGACCGTGAAGTCGCCGTCCGCACCCATAACAACGATCTGACGCGCGCCTTCATGGTTGTAGCCGTCGTCGGTATGGGTATCGCCCTCATCAACACGCCTGTGCGTTTGGGTCAGGCCCTAGACCTTGGCTTCTGGACCGAATTTGTAAAAAGCAGCGACGCCGTTCGCTACATCTCCAACCACGTCAAAGGCGCAGGTCAGGCTGTCATTTACAGCCAGATTGTTAACTTCGCACTCGAACAGTTCCTGCGTGAACGCAAGGAAGCTGGTATCCGCAAGGAATTTGGCCGCCATAGCACCCAAGTGATGGAAGACCACTCGCTCAAAGTCGGCACAGCTTGCATGGCAGGCGGGTATATCTGGGAAAAAATCAGCCAGCCCATGAACCGTGGCGGCGTCTTCGATACCGAAGATATGGTCTGGTACGGTGTCGGTGTGGCAACGCTTGTTGCATGGAATAAAACGTCTGCGGCATGGGCTAAATGGAAGAACCCTCAGGCATTTGAAACAGCGCCAAAGCCAGCCCGGCCATGCACACCCTAGCAATGCACTGTAGTAATACAATTGTATGGGCTGGAAAGCGGCCAAAACCGCCACTTTTGTGCGTAAGCTAAGGTAATACCAACTTTTTCGTTGACAAAAATCCGCCTAATCTTTCACTCTCAATACTCGTTTTATAAGAAAATTACAGGGAGTACCGATATGTTTCGCGAATTCCGCACTTCGGAGATTTTGTCCTATCTGACCAACGGCCCTTATAAGGCCGAATTCCCCACGCCCGGCTCTCGCTGGCGCGAACTCAGCAACTTCGTAACCGAGGGCGTCAATTGCGAAGCCATTCGCCCGAACGCCGTCGACCCGAGGGCCGCCATCACCAAGGCAGCCCTGCTCATCCAGTTTCCGCAGCTCAGGGGCCTTTCCAGCTTCCCGCATCACGAAGCCCATTCACTCGCCGCCGAACTCGGTATCATAAACACAGCCGATGAAACACAGCTCGAGGTCGCGGAAGTTTACTACACCAAACTCGCCGACGAATTAGGCTTGGGCAAAACCATGAGCGTTGCCCCATACGCAGCGCTGCCCGATGAAGTAGCCCCCAAAACAGCCCCGAAACAACCGGCAAAAAAGCGCGGCATGTCCCTGCGCCTCTAACAAAAAAGCCCGCCTTGTACGGCGGGTTTTTTTATCCCCTCTTCGCAAAACAGGGGCGCCGCTGTAAATATGGGGCCCGTGACCAAGCTCAAAGCCCCAGCCATTACCGAAATGTTCGCGCGCCTGCGTGCCCTCAACCCGCACCCGAAGGGCGAGCTGGATTATACCAACCCCTTCACCCTTCTGGTGGCCGTGGTGCTCTCGGCGCAGGCGACCGATAAGGGCGTCAACAAGGCCACGCCCGCGCTGTTCGCGCTGGCCGACACACCGGAAAAAATGGCTGCGCTCGGCGAGGAAAAAATCCGCGATTGCATCAAAACCATCGGCCTTTACAAGGCCAAAGCCAAAAATGTCTGGCTGCTGGCCCAAAAACTCGTATCCGATTTTGGCGGCAAGGTCCCCCAAACGCGTGATGAACTCGTCAGCCTTGCGGGCGTAGGCCGCAAGACCGCCAATGTGGTCCTCAATATTGCCTTTGGCCAGCCGACCATCGCCGTCGATACGCACATCTTTCGGGTGTCGAACCGCACGGGCCTTTCCAACGGCAAAACACCCGAGGCCGTCGAGGCCGATCTGGAGAAGGTCATCCCGCCTGAATTCAAACGCAACTCGCACCACTGGCTAATCCTGCACGGGCGCTATATCTGTGTGGCCCGTACCCCCAAATGCCCCGAATGCCCCATCAGGGACATCTGCCTGTACAAGGATAAAACAT
>JAGWXJ010000168.1 GCA_018969935.1 Alphaproteobacteria bacterium
TCTTCCTTCTTGTACTTACGCTCTTGGTCGATTTGCTCGAGGATGATTTTGTACTCGGCCTCAACCATGCTGGCGGGCAGTTCAAACTCGTGCTTCTCGTCCAGAAGGTCGAACAGCTTGCGCTTCACTTTCTGGCGGCTGTACTGGCCATACTCGCCTTCCATCTGGTCACGGATGGCCTTTTTAAGGGCCTCAAGGTCGGAAAGGCCAAGCGTTTTGGCGAATTCATCGTTGATTTCAGGCTCGGCTGCCTCGCGGATTTCATGGATGGTGCAGGCAAAGGTGGCATTTTTACCGGCAAGGTCTTCCGCGCCGTAGTTTTCGGGGAATGTCACTTTCACGTTCACATCGTCACCGGCCTTTTTGCCGATCAGCTGGTCTTCAAAACCTGCGATAAACGAGTTTGAACCCAGTTCAAGGTGGTAACCAACCGATGACATGCCGGGCTTGGTCGTACCGTCTTCCAGCTTGCCTGCGTAATCGATCACGACAACGTCACCCGCTTTGGAAGCGCGGTTTTCCGTTACTTTTTCGGTTTTGCGGTTGTTTTTGGCAATGCGGTTGATGGCATCATCAATGGCGCTTTCGGCCACTTTGGCAACGGGGCGCTCGAGCTTGATTGTTTTGACATCCATCACCTTCACTTCCGGCAGCACTTCAAGCGCCAGCGTGAATTCGAGGTCTTTACCCTTTTCGAACGTCTTGATGTCGATGCTCGGCTGCATGGCAGGGCGCAGCTTCTTGTCACGGATGGTGTTCGTGGCGCTGTCGTTCACGACTTTCTCGACAACTTCGCCCAGCACGGCATCGCCGTAGCGCTCTTCCAGCATCTTGATGGGGGCCTTGCCGGGGCGGAAGCCGGGCACCTTCATGGTCTTCGCAAGCTCGGCTATGCGCTTGGTCACGCGCTCGGACAATTCGCTGGCGGGCACGGTAACCTTGTACTCGTGCTTCAGGCCTTCTTTTTTCAATTCAACAGCTTGCATGGCTTTCTTAATCCTATCTATTAACTCGTTTTGGCGTAATCATCAGCTCTAAACTATGGTGCGGGTGGAGGGACTTGAACCCCCACGGCACAAGGCCGCTGGAACCTAAATCCAGTGCGTCTACCAGTTCCGCCACACCCGCCGATGCCACGGCCTTCTTAGCGCATGGATAAAAACCAGAAAACGCATAGGCTTTCAAGCGAATTCGATAAACCCGAAACGGATTTGCAAACATTCGCAACACCATTATAAACGCGGGGGTCAACCCAAACAGGCCCCTCCATGCGCAACGCAGCCCGCAAAATCGCCCATACCCTAGGCATCACCTCTACCCTCCGCACGGTTAAAAGCACGCTTTTCAAACAGTGGCTCACACCGGCCGACCAGCTGTTTCTGGCCATCGACAGGGGCGATACCAACACCGTTATCACCCTTCTGCAGGAAAAACGCGTATCTCCCAACATCGCGCAAATCACGGGCGTTACCCCGCTTATTCAGGCCACCGTCAAAGGCCAGACCGAAATGGTAAAGGCCCTGCTTGATGCAGGGGCGGACCCTTCAATGGCCACAAAGGAAGGCCTCATAGCCTACGATTTCTCCCGCTTTAAGAAAAATCAGGAAATCGAGATGATGCTCTACGCCCTCAAGCGTCGCTCGCATGACCCCAGACACGTGGCCTCCACCAATCAGGATTTGCAGCAGTTCATCAGCGCATCCGATCTGGTCCTGCCAGAAGGCGGCATGAAAAGCATCCGTGAACGCGCCATCGAGGCGATTGGTGAAAAGGCATGGGCCGAAACCGAGGCCGAACTCAAGCGCACCAATTACCGCAGCTACTACGAGGAAGTCTTCGCGCCCGAATCCCATGCCTGCGCAAATTTTTTGGGCGATAACTACAAATCCATGCGCTCGGCCATGAATTTGGGCGAGCACGATGTCGAACTCGCCAAACGCCGTGGCATCGATGTCGTCGAATTGTTCGCAGGCAAATACGCAACCACCGATGCGCTGCTCAAGCGCCTCCTGCCGGATTCGCTGTTCGATACCCCTCCCCGCCGCATCGTGGAAATCGGCGGCGCATGGGGCGCCACCATCAAACACCTGACGGAGCGCTTCAAACCCGAGGAATACCAGAATTACGAGCCCGATCCCTACTACGCCAACTTCGTGGTCGAACGCTTCGGTGTCAAAAAAATGCCGACCGACGGCGAAACGCTGCGCGGCACCGCCGATGATTCCGTTGACCTGTTCATCGCCAACAATGTCATGATTTTCATTCCGCCCATTAAAAACTGGAGCTACATGACGGAAATGCGCCGCGTGGTCCGCAAAGGCGGCGTCATCCTGTTCAACCTTGTGTTATCCGATGTGCTGCACGAGGGCGATATGCGCCGCTATCTGGATATGTACTTCCCCAAGCGCACAGTACAAATATTCCCGCGCGATATCCTTGACCGCACCTTCCCCGCACCTGAATACACTATCCATCCGGTCATTGACCGCGAATACGTGCTCATCAAGCGGGCGAAGTAACCAGTTCGTGTAAAACATGCCCGGCTTCTTGCGGCAAATCGCTGGCAACAAGCCCGGCTCCTAGCCGCACACCCGCTTCGCCGTGTATCCACACGGCGGCGCATGCGGCATCGAATGCGGGCATGCCTTGTGCAAGCAAACCACCGGTTAGGCCCGCCAGCACATCGCCGGTTCCTGCACTGGCAAGGTATGGCGATGCATGGTCGTTTACAACCGTCTGCACGCCGTCCGTTATCAGGGTTTCTGCGCCCTTCAGCACAACCACGCACTTCGTTTTCAGGGCGGCCTCTTGCGGCGTCAAATCGCCAAACAGCTTTTTGTATTCTCCCGCATGGGGCGTCAGCACATCACCCGCCCGCAAAAATTTCAGGCCCTCTGGCCGTGCGGCAATCGCGTTTAGGCCGTCCGCATCCAGCACCATGGCTTGCCCTGCACG
>JAGWXJ010000027.1 GCA_018969935.1 Alphaproteobacteria bacterium
GGCCAGTACCAGCAGGCCCTTGCCGATTATGTAGAAGCGGTTGGCCATGCGCCGGTATCGGCGCTCAAGCGCCCGATATTGCCCGCGAGCTTCCCCGAAAGCCTTGATAGCGCGATTGACGTTGCCCAGCAGACGCACCCGCAGGTGCTGGCGGCCCAGCAAGCCCTTATCGCCAGCGACCATGATGCGCGCGCAGAAAGCACATCGTATCTGCCGAAATTGAAGACGGAACTTTCCTACCTCAAGCGTGACCAGAAGGACCTTGTAGGCGGTGAAACGGTTGATGCCCGCGCCCTGATGAAGATGGACTGGAATTACTCGGTTGGCGGGGCACAGCATGCCCGTGTTGGCCGTGCCGAACATACGCGCGCGCAGGCCAAGGCGCAGCTGCAGGATGTTTACCGCCGTATCGAACGTGATATCCGCGTCGCGTGGTCGGGGCTTGATGTGGTGCGTGAACAATTCAAGACGCAGGAAAACCGTAAGGATACAACCGCCAAGGTGGTTGAAACCTATAAAACGCAATATGAAGGCGACAAGCGCACACTCATTGAAATCATGCAGGCTGAAAGCCAGGCATTTGATGCCGAGGTTGCTTTTGCCAATGCGGATTACGGAGTCATTAGCGCCACCTATACCCTGATGGCTGCGATGGGCCAATTGTTGCCTGCACTTGCGCCCGCAACGGGTGAACTTGCGATTACCGCAGCTGACATGCCGCAGACAGAAACGGCAGAAACGCCAACCGAGGCTGTTGCCGAAACCCCCCAAGCCGAAGCGGAACAACCCGCACCTGCGGATGCCGCTTCCGAACCAACCGAAGCAGCAACCGATGACAAGTAAAAGCGGTTCCGTTGATCCGCTGCTCGAATGCCTTGTTTTTCTGGCGTCAAAATTCGGGCGGACGCGCACTTCACAGGCCCTTGTAGCCGGCCTTCCTTATGATGCGCGCGGTATGGGACCCGAGCTTTTTTGCGAAGCTGCCACTCGCATCGGCCTCAAGACCAAAATAATCGAGCGGGCGTGGGAGGATATTGATGATGCGGTGTTGCCGTGCGTGGCCCTGCTTGGTAGCCACGATGCCTGTGTGGTGCTTGCGCGCGCGGGGGACGAGGTGCGTGTATTTGTGCCTGTCAAAGGCGAAGGCATGTTGCCCACGCGCGAGTTTTTGAAAGCGTATAAAGGTTTTTCCATTTTTGTGCACCCTGAAGCCGAGGCAGTATCCGACCCGCTTTCGGGCGAGGCCTTGCGCGATAGCAAGCAACACTGGTTTTGGGGTTTGGTGCGCGAGAACAAGGCGCTTTACCGCCGCGTTGCCGTTGCTGCGCTTTTGATAAACCTTTTTGCGTTTGCAGGCCCTATATTCACTATGAACGTGTATGACCGCGTCATACCCAATGCGGCCATGCATACGGGTTGGGTGCTGGCTATCGGCATTACCATTGTTTACGGATTTGACCTTGCGATGCGCACGTTGCGCGGTTACTTCGTGGACCTTGCCGGCAGGAAAATCGACGTGCTGGCGGCCCGCCGGATTTACGACCAAGTTTTGAACATGCGCCTTGCAGGCAGGCCGAAATCCAGCGGTGCGTTTGCCAACATGCTGCGCGAATTTGAAAGCGTGAAGGAGTTTTTTACATCCGCTACCCTCATGGCGTTTGTGGACCTGCCTTTTGCGGTGCTTTTTATTGCGTTTATTTTCTTCGTATCGCCGATACTGGGTCTGATTGTGCTGATTGTGACGCTTGTATCGGCTGCAATCAGCTACACCATCCAGAAGCCGCTTCGTTATCTTATCCAGAAAACGTCAGAAGCATCCGAAGCGCGGCACGGCGTGCTTGTTGAAACCATCCACGGGCTTGAAACCATCAAGGCCATTCGCGCGGACGGGCGTTTTCGTGCGCGGTACGGCGATTTTGTGGGCGAGAGCGCTGCAGTCGGTTCGGCATCCCGCTTTTTTGGCAACCTTACCATCAACGTTGCCATCTTCTTCCAGCAGATATCATCGGTCTTTATCATTGTTGCCGGCATGTACCTTGTGGCGGACGGGCAAATGACCATGGGTGCATTGATTGCCAGCGTGATGCTGGCGGGCCGCGCTACGGCACCGATTGCGCAGATAGCAGCCATGATATCGCGCTACCATTCATCACGCGGGGCGCTTGCCACTTTGGAGCGCATCATGAAGATGCCGGTCGAGCGCCCGCAGAACCGCAACTTCCTGCATCGCCCGACATTACAGGGCGGCGTGACGTTTGACCGCGTTTCATTCCAGTATCCTTCCACCGGGCGGGATGTGATTGACCAGATTACCTTCAAGGTGAATGCCGGCGAGAAGGTGGGTATCATCGGGCGTATCGGTTCAGGCAAAAGTACGATTGCGCGCCTTATTATGGGCTTATACGAGCCGACGGCAGGTTCCATCATCATCGATGATACGGACCAGAGGCAGATCGACCCTGCCGACCTTCGCCGCAACATTGCCTACATACCGCAGGATGTCGTCCTGTTTTCAGGCACTATCCGCGACAACATCACGGCGTCTTTTTCGCATGCGTCGGATGATGAAGTGCTTGAGGCATCCAAGGCGGCGGGCGTGCATGACTTTGTATCGAAGCTGCCGCAAGGATACGACACCCCAGTTGGCGAACGCGGCGAGGGGTTATCGGGCGGGCAGCGGCAGGCCATTGCATTAGCGCGTGCGCTTATTACCAAGCCGCGTGTACTGTTGTGCGACGAGCCTACGAACTCGATGGATGTGCAGGCGGAGGACCTGTTTTCCAAGCATATCGAGGAACAGGCCAAAGGCCGCACGCTTGTGCTTATCACGCACCGCCAGAACCTGCTGAAGCTGGTTGACCGCCTTATCCTGATTGACCAAGGCAAAATTGTAGCCGATGGGCCGCGCGACAAGGTGATAGATGCGCTTGCGGCAGGCCAGATAACGGTCAGGAAGGTGTAGGATGCGCCTTGTCAAAACCCTGCTGCGCGATATCGAGCGTAACCGCCGCCTGCACGAGGATGCGGATTTTATGGCCGAGGCCGTGGCGGCCACGCGCCTGCAGGCGCGCTGGTCGGCGAATGCGCTTATGTATTCGATCACGGCCCTGTTTGCTGTTTTCATGCTGTGGGCGTGTTTTGCCGAAGTCGAGCAGCTTACGCGCGGTTCGGGGCAGGTTGTGCCGACCACGGAAACGCAGCTTGTGCAGTCGCTTGAGGGTGGGATACTCGATGCGCTGATGGTTGAAGAAGGCGCGAGTGTCAAAAAAGGGCAGGTGCTTGCCCGTATCAAGAACGTGGCTTTTGCATCGGACCAAAAAGGCATCGAGGCCAAGGCTGCGGCCCTTACCATCAAGCGCGCGCGCCTTAAGGCCGAGGCATCGGGCGAGCCGTTCACGCCGCCAGCCGATACCGCCGCGCAATTCCCTGCCATCGCATCCAACGAGCAGGCTTTATACGCATCCCGCCAGCAGGACCTGAAAAACACCATGTCGATGCTGGATGATAATATCCGCCGTTCCGAGGCGGATTTGCGGGAAATATCGGCGCAAGTATCACGCCTTTCCGAAACGCGCGGGCTTCTTGAAAAGGAAGTTGCTATGACGCGTGCCATGGTTGCCAAAAACGCGGCACCCAAAATGGAAGGCATCAAGCTTGAGCGCGAACTTGCCGATTTGCGCGGCAACCTCAGTGCGGCCACGCAAAAGCGTTCATCCATCGAGGCACAACTGAGTGCCACGCGCGGCGAACGCGCCGAGAAGGAAAACAAATTCAAATCCGAGGCACTGGGCGAGATAACCGGCGTAGAAGCCGAGCTTGCCGGCCTTTCTGAAATGCTGAATACGGCGAATGACCGCGTTGACCGTTCCGAGCTGCGGGCGCCCGCTGACGGTATTATCAAGTCCATCCATATGCGAACGATTGGCGGTGTTATCGAGCCTGCCAAGGTGTTCATGGAAATCGTGCCTGTGCATGACGTGCTTAAAATTTCGGCCAAGGTATCGCCTGCCGATATCGCTTTCCTGAAAATCGGGCAGCCGGTACGCGTCGGCATCTCGGCCTATGATCCGCAAAGATACGGCAAGCTGGATGGCAAGCTTACCCGCATTGGTGCCGACACGGTTACGGACCAGAAGGGTAATATTTTCTTTGAAATCGATGTCGTGACCGACAAAACCTATCTGGGTACCAAGGCCAGCCCGCTTCCCATCAATGTGGGGATGGTTGCGCAGGTTGATGTCGTGACAGGCAAGCGTAGTATCATGTCGTATCTGCTCAAGCCGTTCTTGCGCGCAAGGCAGGAGGCCTTAACCGAGCGATGATGCGTTTCCTGACCCGCAGGGGCGTGCAATCAGCCTTACTGTTGGCCGTGCTGCTAGGGGCATGCATCCTGAGTATGACCGAGCAGCCTGCGCTGCGTAAATTGCAGTACCTGACCTTTGATACCTTCAATAAAATCAAGCCGCGCGACCCCACCGACAAAGTGGTGATTGTGGATATCGACGAGGAGTCACTGGCTGTTCTGAAGCAGTGGCCGTGGCCGCGCGATGTGGTTGGCAAGCTGGTTGAAAAGATTGCGCAGGCCGGTGCCGCATCGATTGCCTTTGATATGGTGTTTTCCGAGGAAGACAGGACATCCCCTGATAAAATCGCATCCCGCCTGCCTGATACGCCCGAGATGGCAATAGCCAAGCAGGAGCTTCTGACGCTGCCGGATAACGACGACCTGTTTACCCAATCCATCCAGAAAGTGGGTAATGTGGTAACGGGTTTCGTGGCTTCGGACGGTGGACATGCCGAGCGTTCACCTGCTGAACCACGCGGCCTGGTCATCGAAAACAAGGCCAAGAAGATTTTGCAGGCCGACGCCAAACGCCTGCAACACGTGGTTGCCAGTATCGAGCGCATAGAAAGCGCCGCCGCCGGTAACGGGCACTTTTATGTAGCGCCGGACCTTGACGGTATTGTGCGCCGTGTGCCCCTTATCGTTGCGCACAAACGCGAAGGCAAGGAGCAGACAAGCCTTTATCCTTCCCTTTCCCTTGAAGCCGTACGCGTGGCGTTGGGCGGCAAGAACAGCACGCAAATCTGGCCAAGGCCTGTCAAAGATTTCTGGGATTTTTTCAAGTCGCCGCTGTTTTTGAAAATCGGCGGGGTGAAGGTGCCTATCGATAACGACGGGCAATTCTGGGTTTATTATACGCCGCGGCTAGAGGCGCGTTACATACCTGCTTGGAAGGTGCTCGCGGGCTCGGTTGACCCCAAACAAATGGCAGGCAAGATTGTTTTTGTCGGTACCAGTGCCATTGGCCTCAAGGATATACGTTCTTCGCCGCTTGATCTGTTTTTGCCCGGTGTCGAGATGCACGTGAACGTGGTCGAGCAGATCTTGCAGGGTAAATTCCTGTCCCGCCCCGACCTTATCAAGGGTATCGAGCCTATCTTCATTTTTGTTATCGGGCTTCTTGTTATCGTTCTTTCGCCTTTTGTCAGCCCGTTCATCCTGTTTGGTACAGTGATGATGATTGTGCTGGGTGCTTTCTCGCTTTCGTGGAAGGCGTTTTCAGGCCCGGGATTCCTGATTGACCCTGTTTA
Source organism: Alphaproteobacteria bacterium (assembly GCA_018969935.1). Taxonomy (GTDB): domain Bacteria; phylum Pseudomonadota; class Alphaproteobacteria; order Micavibrionales; family UBA1664; genus UBA6145. The sequence goes on from JAGWXJ010000027.1 coordinate 5,596, forward strand.
TCCTTCTGTGGCCGTTATGGTCATTTTCGTGCTGTCTGCCCTGTTTTCGTATTTGAAATCGGAGTATGAGCGTAGCGAGATCCGCGATGCATTCGGGCATTATATTTCACCCGATTTCATGACGGAACTTACAAAAAACCCTGAGAAGCTGAAGCTTGGCGGGGAAATAAAACCGCTGACCATCATGTTCACGGATATCCGCAACTTTACGACGATTGCGGAGGGCATGACGCCCGAGGTGCTTATCAACACCATGAACGACTTCCTGACGCCGATGTCGGATGAAGTGATGCGCGCGCGCGGTACCATCGATAAATACATGGGCGATGCCATGATGGCCTTCTGGAATGCACCGCTGGATGTTGAAAACCATGAAAAACTGGCCGTGCGTGCCGCTTTGGGCATGCGTGATGTGCTTGCACCTGTCAACGAAAGCATCAAGGCCAAGGCAGTGGCCGAGGGGCGCCAATACCACCCGCTTAATTGCGGTATTGGCATCAATACAGGCCCCGTTGCCGTTGGGAACATGGGTAGCCGCCAGCGTTTTGCGTATTCTGTGCTGGGTGATGCGGTCAACCTTGCATCCCGCCTTGAGGGCCAAACCAAAACCTACGGGCTTAATATTCTGATTGGTGAAACAACGGCCAATAACGCCCGTGAATTCGGCCTTATGGAGATTGATCTTATCAAGGTTAAGGGCAAGACCGAGCCGGTCAGGATTTATACGGTCCTTGGGGATGAAGCCTATGCGGCTGACCCTGCCTTCCGCAAATGGCAGGATACGCATAATGCGTTTTTAGAAGCCTACAGGGCGCGTGCGTTTGACAAGGCACAGGCATTTATCAAGACATGTCGCGCCATGGATACCCAAGACATGCTGGGTGATTATTACATGGTATTCGAGATGCGGATTGCCGATTTTACGCGCAATATGCCCCCATCCGATTGGGATGGGGTTTATACCGCAACCGGCAAGTAACCAGTTTAAGCGCTTGCGAGCGTGGAGGCGCCGATAATACGGCTGTCTACCAGCAATTCCACGTGGGTCGCCATGTGGGTGTATTTCTGGTAGGTGATGCCGTCTTCGTTGACCGTGTCGGGGCCGCCCGTTCCATCATAGTCATGCTTGAACTGCAGGTTGCTGGATAGCGAATAAATATCGCCAATCGAACCTGCGCCATCAAACAGAGTCAGGGAGTTTTCGAGAGATGCCTGAAGGTCCGTGACTGCTATCTTGATGCGGCCTTCACCGTTGGATGAAGCGAGGGCAATAATATCCCTGATATCCAGTTTAAGCTGATCGAGATAGCTGTTGCTTTCAAAGAGGATTTTTTCGATGCCTTGTGCGTGTTTGCTTAAACCGCGAAGGTCAATAGCATCAGCTGTCGGTGTGCCGCTCTCGCCGTTACTAAAGAACAGTTTGAGCGTATCCGTACCTAGGCCGCCATCAAAGTTGCGGATTGCGCCGTTGTTGGCGATTTTCATGACGTCATCGCCATCGCCTGCACTGAACGAGATGCTGGTGTGCTGGTCAACGGACAATACATCGTTGGAAGTGTGGCCCACAAAGTTTTGTGATGATGCGCTAGAGCCCGATGTGCCCGAGAATTTCTGGACACCGCCGCTATAGTTGTTGCCGTAAACGACATACGCATCGCCGTACATGCCATCCGTATCGTCGCTGGAGGGGTTGCCTATAAGGATATCCTTGTAGCCGTCGCCATTCAGGTCACCTGCGCCGATGGCCCTAATTTCTGGCGAGAGCGAGTTACCAAGATGGATTTTAAAGCTCTTGGTTTCGTCACCAAGATCGGTTTGTAGGTTGAAGCCTGTAAGGCCACCCGTTTTACCGTAAATGACGGCGAGCGTGTGCTCGTAATGGCCTGCACCTACATCCTTGCTGATGCTGATGAAGATATCGGAGATGCCATCGCCGTTGAAATCGCCGGCAGAACCAATGGTTTTACCAAGCTCGCCCATCGAGGCACCGGAATTCGTGATTCTGAAGCCATTATAAGAAGCTAGGGTGGTACCGGTATGATCAAAGCCGAATTCATCAACGCCCAGTTTAACAATCTGGTTCGATAGGCCCTGATTACCGTAAATCATGTAAATCGAGCCATCGACGCCATCGGTTTCCGAGCGTACCAGCAGGTCGCTCATACCGTCGTTGTTAAAGTCACCTGCATTGGCAATTTCATCGCCAATCATGCCTTCGGCAACCTTACCTATAATTTTCAACTGCGATGAGGGCGAGGACAGCATGCTTTGGGTAAGGCCCGAGTTACCAAAGTATACGGTAACCATGCCCTGTCTTTCGCCTGTCGTGCCTCCGTTCGTATCAACGCCCTCGGCGCTGATGGCAAAGTCGGCAATACCATCGCCGTTGAAATCCTTGAGCGAGGCTGCGTTTCTACCGAACATATTGCCTACTGCGGGTGATACGGGTGTGGGCATATAAATGCCGTTCGAAGTCAGGTTCTGGGCATCCAAATCAGCTGAAAAGTTCTGTTTGCCCAGTACGATAAATGCCGAACCTGACCTGCTTTGGCCGCTGATATCGGCATAGCCTGTGCTGACGAGAAGGTCCGTAAAGCCGTCCTGGTTGACGTCACCGAGCGAGGTCACCTTGATGGCGTCCTGTTTTTCCTGATCGGTTGTAACGCTTGCGCCTGACTGGATGTTGTAAATATCAAGCGTATCGTTTGTGTAACCGGAGCGCATGATGTGAACCATGCCGTCACCGAAGTTAGAAACAGCCAGATCGGAGTGTGCGGACGCACCTTCAAAATTCTTCATGATGGCGATACTTGCGCCATAGAAGCTGTCCGTATCGTTACCGCTACCAGCGGTCGTGAGTTCCTTGAACGTGCCGTTACCGCCAGACGTAACGCTGGAAAGGCCTACGTAGCCATCTGAAGCGTTTGCCATCAGGGTCGTATTGTTTGTAAAGCTGTAGATACCGCCCGAAACTTCGTTCGGGTTTTCGGCGTTCAGTGCCCTCGGGGCACCGATAATGATTTCGGATCTTCCGCCATCAAAGTCGCCTACGGCAAGGCTTGCGCCAAACATGGTTTGGCCTGCGCGGTTGTCGTTTTCGATGCGGAAGCCGGAAGCGCCGTTAAGAGCCTCAATCATCAACCCATCGTTTTTGGCAATAAAGGAGAAGGTTTCATAGATGTCATCAGCGCCAAAGCCGTTTTGCTGCGCATCCAGCCTGACGGTGATGCTGTATTTTTCCTCGCCATTGAAGATGGGGTTGATACCGTTGACCAGTTTAAGGACAACATCCGTTTGGCCGTCAACCGTACGTGATACGAGCTCAAAGTTGGTGATATTCAGTGTCCCCTGGCCTGTTACATCGGTAAGACCATAGAGCATCATGTTGGCGAGCCCTGCCTGTGAGGCACCTGAAGAATCTTCGTCAGCCACATTGATTTTGCCAATCAAGGTGCCTTGGCCAGTGCCGTTGGCTGTCCTGCCGGCAATAAAGCTATCTATGTTCTCGCCGGGGCGGAACTGCGTACCATCGTTCATGATGATGGCGGTTGCAGCATCATTCGCATCATCTACGGTTATAGCCAATGCCTGCGTATCGGTGCCACCTGCGCCATCGGAAACACTAACGTTGACGTTATAAATGTTGTTTCCGCCTGAATCCGCAGGGGATTCGTAGTTAGGTGCTGCGATAAAGCTCAAATTGCCGTTACTATCGATTGTGAAGAAAGAAGAATCAGGGCCGCTGAGCGTGTAAGTGAGGGTTGTGCCAGCATCAGGATCGGCTGCAACAACATGCGTAACCGATGTAGAGTTTTCGCTGATGTTGAGGTTCGCTGATACACCGCCGCCATTGGATGTGATTACAGGCGTTTCGTTTACGTTGGAAATGGTAACGGCGATGGATTTTGTATATGTCAGAGCGCCATCGCTAACCCGAACGTCAAGGTTGTAGGTGTTGTCGCCGCCGTCATCGAGGGGATTCTCGAAGTTGGGAGCCGCAACAAATGCCAAATGGCCTGTCGAGGGGTTGATTGTAAACAGGGCGGCATCGGCACCGCCAGCGATGGTATAGGTAAAGGTTGTGCCTGCATCCGGGTCGGTTGCGGCTATGGTTGCCACGTTGATGCCGTTTTCAGACAGGCTGTAGCTTCCGGGCGTCGTAATGGTGGGCGCTTCGTTGACGTTTGTTACGAGTACATCAATTGCTTGTGTATCCGTGCCGCCAGAGCCATCACTAGCCTGCACTACTACATCGTAGTGGCCATCGGAGTTACTGTCAGTCGGGGCTTCATAGTTTCTTGCGTTGTTGAACATCAGGGCACCTGTAGAGGTGTTGATGCTGAACAGGCTTGCGTCGGCGCCGCCTACGATGGAGTAGGTGATGGTTGTGCCGAGGTCGACATCGGTTGCTGTAACGGCGGTTACAGAGGTTGTATTTTCGGCCACGTTTATTGTTGCGGTGGAATTGCCACCATTGGAGTTGATGACAGGCGCTTCGTTTGTGTTGGTAACAGTAATGTTGAATTCCTGCGTATCGGATAACGTACCATCAGATGCCTGAACCAATACGTTGTATATGTTGTCAGTATTGCTGTCGGTCGGTGCTTCGTGGTCCGGTGCTGCAACGAAAGCAAGTACGCCGGTTGAGCTGTTTATTGTGAACCTAGAGGCATCGGTACCGCCGATAATGGTGTATGTGAGCGTTGTGCCCGCATCCTGATCTGCTGCGGAAATCGTGCCGACCGTTGCGATGTTTTCAACGCGATTGGCATTGACTACAGATGCGCCTGTAAACGAAGTAATAACCGGCACTTCATTGACGTTATTGACTGTAACCACAAGCGCTTGCGTATCGCTGCCGCCATTGCCGTCATTTACGGTAACCGTAACGTTGTAAACGTTGTTGGTACCGACGTCGGTCGGGGTTTCAAAGTCGGGCGCGTTGATAAAGCGTAGATTGCCGCTACCATCAATCGAGAAAAGAGAAGCATCTGCGCCGGATAGTACGTATGTCGGCGCGCCACCATCAGTATCGGTAGATACGATGTTGGTTACATGGAGCAAGTTTTCGTTTGTGGTAATGTTTGCGCCAGTGCCGCCACCGTTCGAGGTGATGACAGGGGCATCGTTTACGTTGCTGACAGCCACATTAAAGAAGCGGTTTTGCGTGAGATTGAACGTATCCGTTACATCGAGTGCAAAGCCATCGCTTGCCTGAGGCTCGTTGCCGTTGTGCAAGTAACGGATGTGACCGCTGTTGATGTCGGCGTTGTTGAACCTGTCACCCGCCGTGAGCGGGAACCAGTTGGTGCCGTCGTTGGATTTTTGCAGGATACCGCCATTAACGTTGCGGGCGGTGTAGAAAATATCCTGATTTTCAGGGTCGCGGGCGCCAATCATGGCGAAGGTCAGTATTACTGACGAGCCTTCGGCCGTTGCGATGGATGATGTGCCTTCGAATTCCGGCCTGAAGTTCGGTTTTACCGTTTCCGTTTCTGCAGGTGGTGGGGGCGGTGGTGGCGGAGGAGGTGGCGGAGGTGGTGGCGGTGGAGGTGCCACGTTTTGTGTTGTGCCTGCATCAGGAGCGGGGCCAAAATTCTGGATTGTGCCGCTACTCACGCCGCCTGTTGTGAGTGCCTGAAACAAAGGTGGTGGTGGCGGCATGGCGGGGCCTTGCGGGGCAGGAGGCCCACCATTCGGGCCATTGCCTTCGGGGCCCTGTGCGCCTTGCGGGCCCTGCGGGCCGTTGTCCGGCTGGCCTGCGCCTTGTGCGGCAGGGGGTTCGCCATTCGGGCCGTTGCCCTCAGGCCCTTGGGCGCCTTGTTGCCCTTGCTGGCCTTCGCCTTGCTGTTGCTGCTGCTCGCCGTTCTGGCCATCAGTTGCCTGATTTTGTTGCTGCTGATTGCCGTTCTGGTTGCCGTTGTCGTGCGCTGTATCATCGATGGATGTGAACAGCTGCGAGGAAACAGAGCGCACAGCGCCGTAGCTTTGCGTCATCTGCTGGGCATCAAGGGTACCGATGTTTTGAATCGGGGCGTTGAAGCTGGTGAGCTGGACGGTTTCGAACTGGTCGGAGAGAATTTGCTCGCCCGCGCCGTTGCGGACGACGATAGCGCCTTCAAGTACGGAAATTTGCGAGTGGCCGTTTTCGGCAATCTGGCCGCCGATAATGGTACCGCGGATACCGATGGAGCCTACAGGCGTGTTGAGGTGCACTGCATCGGGGTTTTCACGGCCTACGAGGCCCGATGTAAACATGAACACGCCGCGAAGAATTGACAGGCCCGTGGTGCCGCTTTGATCGGACGGGTTGAAAGAGAAGTCATCGACGGCCAGACGGGCGTTTTCGGACACGGCGAACGTGGATTCATCGATGAAGGTGATGTTTACGGCGCCTTTGGCATCGGTTTCGACGATATCGCCTTCGTAAATTTCGGAGCCGGCTGTGATTTTTTCTTTTGTGCCGTCGGCGTGGGTGACCGTGGCTTCGCCGCTCACTTCGGTTACATGGCCAACGGGGGATTTATCGGATGCGGAATCATTTGCTGCCCACTGCACATCGCCCGCTGACTTAAGGAACGATTGGACGAGCTCAGGCGTAAGCATCGAACCGGAAGCAGACACGATGGCTGGTGTTTCGGAAGCAAGGAAATAGCCTTCGATGACGAAAGTCTGGCCCTCGGGCGTAGTAAGCACAAGGTTTTGCCCTTCGCGGGCCATTTCAAGGGATCCGGCGTCAACACCTTCAGGCAGCTGAACGGTGCCGTTGTCCTTTTGCGCCAATACCGTGGGGGCGGCTTTAGCATTGCCTGCGCCGTCCATCGTATCTTGAGCCATTGATTCCCCCACTTTTAGTGCACACAAACATGCCCCCATTTCGGGCGCATTGTTCCAGTTTACCCTAAAGCCTATTACAAAAGGGTAACGAATGCTTAAAATTTTACCTTTAATTGCTTGAAATCAGAAGGAAAAATCGCCGGCTATTTGCGTTTTTCTAGCCATAATACCAGGTCGCTTTCCTGCATGGGGCGGGCAAAGTAATAACCCTGTACCATATCGCAGCCGTGGGCCATCAGGAGGTCCAGTTCCTCTTTCTTTTCAACGCCTTCGGCAACCACCGACATCCCCAGCCCTTTGGCCAGCGAAATAATGGTTTTTACCAGCGTGAGGCTGGCGGGGCTTTGAACCATCTCGACGATGAAGCTGCGATCGATCTTCATGGTGTCGATAGGGAATTTGTGGAGATAGGAAAGTGACGAGTAGCCCGTGCCGAAGTCATCCAGAGCTACTGTCAGCCCGGCATCGCGGCAGCGTTTGAGGGTGGCGATTGCGCCTTCCGGATCATCGATAAGCATACGTTCCGTAATTTCGAGCTTGATGCGGGAAGGGTGCACGCCCGTGCCCTGCATGGCTTCGGATACGTTATCGGCGAAGTCTTCTGCAGCGAGATCGAGCCCTGTGAAGTTGAGGGACATAAACCAGTCGTTGGTCATGCCATGGTCCAGCTTCAGGCGGTTGAGCATGTAAACGCCCTCACGCAAGGCCCAGCGGCTTGCATGGACGATGAGGCCCGAATCCTCGGCCAACGGGATAAACGTACCCGGTGATACCATGCCTTTGACGGGGTGGTGCCAGCGCATCAGCGCTTCGAAGCCCACGACCTTGTCGTTCACGATATCGATGATGGGCTGATAGTGCAGGCGTAACTGATAGCCCAGAATGGCTTCCCTGAAATCGTGCGTCATGCGGATTGTTTCGAAAGCTTTTTGGCTTACGACGGCATCGCGTTCCATTTCCTCGGCGGATTCGCGGGCGGAATCGGTGCCGTGCAATACCGCGCGGTAACGGGCCAGAATGACCTGCATCACCATTTTCATGACAGGGTCGGCGTGGGCGAGCCTGCGGCCAAAATCCTCGCGGGTGATGGCAATGAGGGTGCTTGCGCGGGTGGCCCTGATGCTGGCCGTACGGACCTTGTTATCGACGAGCGCCATTTCACCAATAATGGTGCCTGTGCCGCGGTGGCCGAGGATTTGCTCGGTGCCATCGGGGTTGGTGACGAATATTTCCACCTGCCCGTCCTCTATGAGGTAGGCAACTTCGCCAAGATCGCCCTGGCGCATGATGACGTTTCCGGGCTCGAATACGAGGTGTTTCGTGCGGTTGATGAGGCTCATTGGCGGACAAAGAGGTGAAGGTTTATGATAACCCTATGGTACCGATGGTATATATAAAGTAAAGAATGTTGACAGGGCGCCCACGCACCTGTTAAACGGGTGGCCGAAAACAAGGATATAGTGCCATGAAAGTCAAAAATTCGCTGAAAAGCTTGAAAAAACGCAGCCGTACCTGCCGCGTCATCCGCCGCAAGGGCCGCGTCTATGTCATCGACAAAAACAACCCCCGCTATAAAGCGCGTCAGGGCTAATACCGCCTTATAGGCAAAAACCAGCAAAAGCCGCGGCAAAACCGCGGCTTTGTTTTTTCCTTTGGATGGAATCAAGAATCAACGTGCATACCGTAACTACTTTTGCTATGAGTGCCTGCATCACAAAAAATATGAAAACGGGACTGTAAGCCGATGTTTTCAAAGCTTTTCAGCTTTGTATCCGCCGATATGGCCATGGATTTGGGCACTGCCAACACGCTTGTATACGTGCGTGACCAAGGGATTGTGCTGAACGAGCCTTCGGTTGTGGCAATCACAACTTCGGGCGGGCGCAAGCAGGTTTTGGCCGTCGGCAACGAGGCCAAGCAGATGCTGGGCCGTACGCCCGGCAATATCACGGCCATACGCCCGCTTCGTGACGGGGTTATCGCAGACTTCGAAGTGGCCGAGGCCATGATCAAGCATTTCATCCGCAAGGTGCATAACCGCCGTTCGTTTGTATCCCCTGAAATGATTATCTGCGTCCCTTCGGGTTCTACGGCTGTGGAGCAACGTGCGATTATCGAGAGCGCCGAGAGCGCAGGCGCCCGTAAAGTCTGGCTGATTGAAGAACCGATGGCTGCCGCCATTGGCGCAGGCCTGCCTGTCATGGAACCTACGGGTTCCATGGTCGTTGATATAGGTGGTGGCACCACGGAAGTTGCCGTTATTTCGCTTGGGGGGATTGTGTATTCCCGTTCCGCCCGTGTTGGCGGCGACAAAATGGACGAAGCGATTATCGCATTCATCCGCCGCGTGCATAACCTTTTGATTGGCGAAAGCACGGCTGAACGGATTAAAAAAGAAATCGGCGCGGCCTGCCCGCCTGTAGATGGCGATGGACGCACCATGCAAATCAAAGGTCGCGACCTGATGAACGGTGTGCCGAAGGAAATTGTCGTAACCGAACGCCAGATGGCGGAAGCTCTGGCCGAGCCGGTTAGCCAGATTGTCGAGGCCGTGAAAACCGCCCTTGAAAATACGGCGCCCGAGCTCGCGGGCGATATTGTCGATAAAGGTATCGTGATGACGGGTGGTGGGTCCTTGCTCAAGAACCTCGATTACGTCTTGAGGTATGCTACAGGTTTGCCCGTGACCGTGGCCGATGACCCGTTGGCCTGCGTGGCGCTCGGTACGGGCCAGGCCCTCGAGGACCGCCCCGTGCTAAACGGTGCCCTTAAAACAGCCTAGTTTTTTATCCACAGAAAAGTCTTTGGCTGATTGTTGCAACGCCTTGTAGTCACGATGTTTTTCGCTTATTCCTTCAAGAAGAAAATGAAGTCAGCCGGTGTGCCGCCCGTGACCAACCATCACATCAATTATGCAGCCTATGTTTCCCCCGATACCGCTACGGGCAAGGGTAAGCGCCGTATCACTTTCCCTACATTCCTGATGGCTTCTGCCGCCTGCCTCATGCTGGCCCATGTGGTTGCGCGCCCATCCCTTGATGAAGTGCAGCAGGCTGCCTTCGATATAGCCGCACCTGCCATTGCCATGGCGCAAGGCCCGATGGATGCCGTACGTTCCAAAATTTCCGCTGTTTCCGATCTGCTTGTGCTTCACGATGAAAACGCGGCCCTGCGCGCCGAGAACGAAAAGCTGAAGGAGTGGTATCAGGCTGCCCTGATGCTTGAATCCGAAAACAAGGCGTTACGCGGCCTTCTTAATGTGGGTACCGCACCCGCTGAAAAATTTATAACCACGCGCGTGATTGCCGATGGTTCTTCCACATACGCAAAAAGCATCGTCATTGAAGGCGGCCGTGGTACAGGCATCATCAAGGGCCAAGGCGTCATGAGCCGTGATGGCCTGCTTGGCCGTGTGATCGAGGCCGGTACGCGCACCGCGCGCGTCCTGCTTTTGCAGGACGTGAACTCGCGTATCCCCGTGCTTGTCGAAGGCAGCAACGAGCGCGCCATTCTGGCCGGTACCAACGATACGAAGCCCGTACTTGACCACCTTGCAAACGACCACAAAATCACCAACGGCCAACGTGTGATTACATCGGGCCTTGGCGGTTTGTTCCCGTTCGGGATTCCGATTGGCGAAACCGTTGTGAAGGCCGATGGTAGCGTTGAGGTAGCTTTGTACGCCGACCCCGAGCGCAACCAGCATGTGCAGGTTGTCGATTACGGTATCAAGCCCTTGCTGAACGACCCTACGTACTCTGCCTCCGCTTCCGTTGAAACGGACGCCGACAGTTTCGAACCGAACTGATTTTCTTACGATGATTGCCGTACCGCCAGCCATACGCGCCGTGCCGGCAGTGGCTTTCACGCTGCTTTTGGCGGCTGTGTCCATGCAATCATTCGAGTTATCCTCGCTGCTTACCATCAATATGCTTTTGCTGCTGCATCCGCTTTATTTCTGGGGGATGTACAGGCCACAGATATTTCCGGTCTGGCTCGTGTTTTTGCTTGGTTTCCTGATTGATCTGATATCAGGCAGGCTTTTGGGCCTGAACGCATTTTTGCTGGTGTTTATCCAGCAGCTCATTATGCGGCAGCAGCGTTATCTTCTTAGCCAGCCCTTTGCCACGCAGTGGGCCGCCATCATGGTGGCGGCGCTTGCAGCCGAGATGGCGCGCTGGGTTGTCATGATTGCGGTTACGATGACGTTTTTCTCGCCCGCGTCCGCCCTTACATCGGCAGTATGCAGTGCCGCGCTTTACCCCATTACGGCCCTTGTGATGCAGATGTGCCTTCGGCTAATCTCGCCGGACAGACACCATTCCGGACTTGAAGGCTGATGGACAGCGATAAGGAACGCCTCATATCGTTCACGCGGCGCGCGCTTGTGCTTGGCGGCATGAAGGGCGCTTTGCTGGCCACGCTTGCGGCGCGGCTTGGCTGGTTGCAACTGGCCGAGGCGTCGCACTTCAAGACACTGGCCGAGAACAACCGCATCAACATGAAGCTGCTTGCGCCCGTGCGCGGGCTTATCCATGACCGCAGCGGAGTGAAGCTTGCAACCAACGAGCAGGCTTTCCGTGTCCAGATAACGCCCGAGCAAACGGACGATATGGAAGGTTCGCTGGATCGTCTTTCGCGTATCCTTGCTTTGCGTCCATCCGAAAAAAGCGCGGTGCTGACACGCGCCAAACAGCAACCGGGTTTCATACCCATCGAAATCATCAACAACCTTTCGTGGGAGCAGGTGGCCGCCATTGAAGTGAATATGCCGGATTTGCCCGGTATTTCCATTGATGTGGGCCAGCGACGCTTTTACCCCGAAGGGCCTGCAACCGCGCATGTTGTGGGTTATGTCGGTTCGGTCGCCAAGGATGACCAGAATGGTGACCCCGTGCTCAGCCTGCCGGGTTTTCGTGTTGGAAAAACTGGTCTGGAAAAGGCTTTTGAAAACGATTTGCGCGGTGTTGCCGGTGCCAGCCGTATTGAGGTCAATGTATCGGGCCGCATGGTGCGCGAGCTTGACCGTGACGAGGGCGAGCAGGGCACCAACCTTACACTGACAGTTGATCTGGAATTACAAAAGAGCGTGCAGAACGCGCTCGCGCGCGAAAAAAGCGCATCGGCGGTGGTGCTGGATGCGTATACAGGGGCTGTTTATGCGCTTGCGTCCAGCCCATCATTTGACCCGAACCTGTTTACAACCAGCATTCCGCAAGACACTTGGGATGCGCTGATGAACGATGATGCGCACCCTCTGAACAACAAGGCGGCTGGCGGCGTATACCCACCCGGTTCAACCTTCAAGATGATGACGGCGATGGCTGGCCTTGAAACGGGCGTTATCAAGCCAACCAGCCGTGTGTATTGCCCCGGCCATTATGATATCGGCGACCACCGTTTCCATTGCTGGAAGAAAGGCGGGCATGGCAGCGTGGACCTTAAAGGGGCGCTGGCCCAAAGCTGCGATACGTTCTTTTACAGCTTTTCACGGGATATCGGCATCGACCGCATTGCCGCGGTTGCGCGGCGTTTTGGGCTTGGGCAGCTTTATGATTTCGAATTGCCCGAGG
>JAGWXJ010000028.1 GCA_018969935.1 Alphaproteobacteria bacterium
TTGCTACATTTTGGGCGGTCTGGATAACACGGGCCAAGATTTCCCCGCGCAGGGTATCTACGTGCTCGTGCAGGTTTTCAATGTATTTGCGGTTTTCGAGGGCTGCCGGGTCCTGTGCCGGTGCGGTATCAGAACCATTATCATTGATGCTGGCCTTGCGTACCGCCTCGTAGACTGCGGCAAAGCCACGGCCCTGCTGCTCACGCTTATAATTCGCGTTGGCTGCCGAGTAACCGTTTAGCGATGGTACATCTTGTATGGCCATTCGAGTGATATAGGTTAACAAATGATTAAATCGAATCGATTATTCACTTGCGCTACAAATAAGGCAGAAATAGGGCAAATGTGTATAAAAATCTATAACTTATTGTAAAATAACAGGTTTGTAGATTCTTGTGACTCGTGGAAAAAGCTGTAACCTGACTCCTATGTACCGATTCATTGGCCAAATTCTGAGTCTTATGGCTATTTGCGCGCTGGCGATGATGCCTATAGCCATGGCCAGTGCTGCCAGCCATGAACCGCCGCCGTGCCACAGCAAAAACAATCAACCACAAGAAATGGATGCCAAAATATCCATGTCCATGGGTGTGGCATGCTGCAGTGTGGTTTTGCCGTTTGCCAGTTTTGTTTTACCGCTAAAGACGGCCAGCCAGCCAACACAACTGGCCGTGCGCGACTTTACCGGTGTGCATCCGCTGCCGCCCGACGCTCCGCCCAAAATGCGGGCGCTTGCCTGATTTTTTAAAAACACAATCCATTCATTCCAAGGAGATTACAATGTCATTTAAAAAGTTCGTATTTATTGCCGCCGCGTTGGTCGGATTTGCCTGTTTGCCTGCCATTGCAGGGCAAAACCCGCATGAAGGCCACAACATGGCCGGCATGACCCACACGCCCATGAAAAAAGAGGCCCCGATGGCTGCTTCCATGGGTGATAAAATGTCCATGCCCTGCTGCAAGGACATGCGCAAATGCCCCATGAAGCGCGGCCGTACGGAAGCCATGGAGCGTAGTGCAGGCAGTGTGCCTGTTTACGGTGCCAAGAAGCCCTGCTGTGGTGGCGATGGCCGCAAATGCCCCATGAAGGGAGCCAAGAAGGAAGCGTATAGCCCCAGCGCCTATGACGGCGTGATGGCGAAGATGCACCACGGCATGGCCGTGCCTGCAACGGGTGATGCCGATGCCGATTTCGTACGCGGCATGATCCCCCACCACCAAGGCGCTATCGATATGGCGCAGGTTGTCCTGAAACAGGGTGACGATGCGCAAGTACGTGCCCTTGCACGCAATATCATCCGCGCCCAGAAGGGCGAGATTGCCTGGATGAAACGTTGGCTGGAATTGCGCCAGATTCCTGAAACGGGCGAATACCGGATGAACCCGTAACAAGACATACAGATATGAAGAGGGCCGCGAAAGCGGCCCTTTTTCATTGCATGGAAGGTTTCAAAGTATCGCTTTTAGCCGCTGGTTGTGTTTGTGGCACAGGCGTTACCGGCCTAAGGATGGCTACTGCATAAAAGGCAACGACTGCCGCTCCGCATACAAGGAGGGCCTTGCGGGGGATATAACCCTCGCTGCCGTCGGCGACGTTTTCATCAAGCCATTCGCCGATTGTGGACGGGCGTGTGTGGTATTTGTGGTCCATTTCCAGTACCTCACTGTTATTCTATCAGGGGTCTGGCCATGCCTTTCCCCATAGCCTTTTTAGGTGAGGAAATTATGGAGTGCAAGCCTTAGGATTGCTTGCAATTGCATGCGGTTTTCACTATCACAGCTGGATGGTACTTGATCTTGTCGTTCTGGGCATTTTGCTCCTTTCTTCCGTTGTGGCCTTTATGCGCGGTTTTGTGCGCGAGGTCCTTACTATCGGCTCCCTGGCCGGCGCTGCTGCAGCCACACTTGTTTTCGGCTCCAGCCTTACCCCTATGACGCGCGGGTGGATTATCGACCCCAATGCAACCGAGCCGCAGTCGCTGTTTGGCCTTGTGCCTTATGAGATGCTGGCCCCCGTGATTGCCTATGCCATTACATTCGTAACCGTGCTGATTGTGCTTAACATCATTACGCACATGGTATCCAAAGGTGTGCATGCCGTTGGCCTTGGCCCCGTTGACCGCACTTTGGGCGTTGTCTTCGGGCTTGTGCGCGGCGTTGTGATTGTAGGGTTGCTTAGCCTTGTTCTGAACTTCGTCCTTTCGGATACCCAACGCGAAACCATGTTCAGCGATTCCAAGACATACCCTTATGTCGGCTATCTGGCTGATTTGACGGGCGCCCTTATGCCCGGCCGCGATGTGCTTGATAAAGTGAAGAACCACGGTACGGATGAAAAGGCAGCTGAAAAGGTAGGCCAGCAACCACTTGAACCGGGGCAGGCCCGCAAGAGCGCAGGCTATTCCAGCGCCCAACGAAAAAAACTCGAGGCACTGGTTGAACAGCCTCAAGACCAGCGTAAATCAAGATCCATGCAGTTCAACAACTAAGGGTGCCATGCAAGACCTGTCGCAAACCGCAATTCCCGATGACCATTTTCACGAGGAGTGTGGCGTGTTCGGGGTTCGCGGCGCGCATGATGCGGCGGCACTCACGGCCCTCGGCCTTCACGCCCTGCAGCACCGCGGGCAGGAGGCATGCGGTATTGCCGCCTATGACGGTACAGGGTTTTCCATTCACCGCGGGCTTGGCCTTGTATCCGACAATTTCGGTTCCCGAGAGATTATCGATAGCCTGAAAGGCGATTGCGCCATCGGCCATAACCGCTATGCCACGTGCGGGGCAACCATCCTTCGCAACGTGCAGCCCATTTTTGCCGATTTGTCGTTTGGCGGTTTTGCCGTAGCCCATAACGGCAACCTTACAAATGCCTACAAGCTGCGTAAGGAACTTGTTGAGGGCGGCGCAATCTTCCAATCCACCAGCGATACGGAAGTGATTGTGCACCTTGTTGCGCGTTCCACCAAAAAGACCGTGCTTGAGCGTTTTAAAGAAGCGCTGCACGCCATTGAAGGTGCCTATTCCCTTGTAGCGATTGCCGAGGGCAAGTTGATGGGTGTGCGTGACCCATCGGGCGTTCGCCCGCTTTGCCTTGGCCGCCTTGGTGATGCTTATGTACTGGCATCCGAAACCTGCGCGTTTGATATTATCGGTGCCGAATACGTGCGCGATATCGAGCCCGGTGAACTTGTCGTGATTGACGAGAAGGGCCTGCAAACGCAAAAGGCGTTTGAAAAATCGCAATCGCGCTTCTGCATTTTCGAATACGTTTATTTTGCAAGGCCGGATAGCCATGTCGAAGGCCGATCGGTTTACGCCGCACGCAAAAACATCGGGGCCGAGCTTGCGACGGAAGCGCCTTGCCCGTCCGCCGAGATTGTCGTGCCCGTGCCTGATTCTGGTGTGCCATCGGCCATTGGTTATGCGCAGGCAGCCAACCTGCCTTTTGACCTTGGCATCATCCGTAACCACTATGTCGGCCGCACGTTTATCGAGCCTACGGACCAAATCCGCCATCTTGGCGTGAAGCTGAAACACAACGCCAACCCCGACGTCATCAAGGGGAAGTCAATTGTCCTCGTTGACGATTCCATCGTGCGCGGAACGACCAGCAAAAAGATTGTCGAGATGTTGCGCCAAGCGGGTGCACGTGAAGTACACATGCGAATTTCCAGCCCGCCGACCATGCACCCGTGCTTTTACGGTATTGATACGCCGCGCAGTGACGAACTGCTTGCCAATAAAATGAGCGTCGAGGAAATCAAAAAGTTCATTGGTGTTGATTCCCTTGCATACATCTCGCTCGACGGGCTTTACCGTGCCCTTGGCAAAACAAAACGTGATGGCAAGGCCCCGCAGTTTTGTGATGCCTGCTTCTCGGGCGAGTACCCGATTGCGCTCACCGATTTCGAGGGGCGCGAGGACCGCACCCGTAAAGTCTCCGCCCTCGGTTAAGCCATGTCCGTTACCGAAAACCGTGTAGCCCTTGTGACCGGCGCTTCGCGCGGGATTGGTGCTGCAACCGCGCTTGCGCTTGCCAAGCAGGGCGTGCATGTGGTGGCGCTTGCACGTACGGTTGGTGGGCTTGAGGCGCTGGATGACGCCATCCACAAGGCAGGCGGGCATTGCACGCTTTTGCCTTATGACCTGCTGAAGGGTGATTTGATAGAAGGCCTTGGGCCTGTGCTGTTCGGCAAATTCGGGCGGCTGGACATTCTGGTTGGCAATGCTGCCATGTTGGGCGGCCTTGTGCCGACAGCGCAAACCGACCCAGCTACATGGGACCGTGTGTTTGCCTTGAACGTTACGGCCAATTTGCGCCTTATCCGTACCTGCGACCCGCTTTTGCGCGCATCGGATGCCGGACGCGCCGTATTTGTGACATCGGGTGCCGCGCAATCGTGCAAACCTTTCTGGGGTGCTTATGCGGCATCCAAGGCAGCGCTTGAGGCGATGGTGAAAGTTTATGCGGCTGAGGTCGCGCATACCAATCTCAAGGTCAACCTGCTGGACCCCGGGCGCGTCCGCACCGCCATGCGCGCGGAAGCTTACCCCGGTGAAGACCCGATGACGCTGCCCGATGCAACGGCTGTTGCCGAAGCAATCGTGCGCCTTGCCAGCCCCGCTGTGCTAGACAGCGGTACCAGACAGGTTGCCTAAAGGCCGGTTTTTTTATCGGAGAAAATTCTCGATTTTTGCAAACGAGCCGGTTGGCGTGTGCGTTGATAGCGCGCGCAGGGCATCGGGTTTGCGGCTACGGCGTTGGGCTGCCGAGGTTTTAGGAAGGCCGGTAAAGCCATTGTTTTGTACAGGTGCCGGTATTGCCACTGGTGCAAATGCGCGGACAGCGCGTTTCATGTCGCCTTTGACATTCAGCAATGTACGTTTGTCGTGGGAATGGGCGGTTGCGGTAACTCTTGCGCCTGTTTTGGTGTGCGTAAGGCGCAGGTTTCCGCCCTTTAATCTTTCAATTTG
Organism: Alphaproteobacteria bacterium; assembly: GCA_018969935.1. GTDB lineage: Bacteria > Pseudomonadota > Alphaproteobacteria > Micavibrionales > UBA1664 > UBA6145. The sequence continues at coordinate 4,975 of JAGWXJ010000028.1, forward strand.
CCAGCCATTTTCCTTGGCGAAGGCATCGAGTGACCGTCTGTACTCGGAGTCGCTCATGGTGCTTCCTTTCTGCTTTAGGGTTGAACCAACCATTCAAAAGCAGAGGGGGAAATGCTGTCAAATTTTTTGGAAAAATTTTAGGTGGCGTAGGGGTTTTTGGATGCGCGCAGATAAAAGCGTATGGGTACGCCCTTTATATCGAAGTCATCGCGCAGGCCGTTGACCAGATAACGCTGGTAATCTTCGGGCATGTCATCGGGCTTGCTGCACCATAGGGCGAAGGTAGCGGGGCGAACCTTGATTTGCGTGATGTAGCGCAGGCGGTTGGGGCGGCCAGCCACAAGCGGTGCGGGGTGGCGGCTTTCCTGCCGCGCAAGCCAGCGGTTGAGGAGGCCAGTGCCGATACGCTTGTTCCAGAGGGTGTAGGCGTCCATCGCGGCACGGAACAGGCCTTGCGTGCCTTTGCCAGTAAGGCCCGAGAGGTACACCACAGGCATGCCGGGGAGTTGGCCGAGCACTTGTTCCAGCATTGTGGGCAGTTGCTTCTGGATAGCGGCGCGTTCTTCCACGATATCCCATTTGTTGACGGCGAGGATAAGGATGCGGCCTTCGTCGATGACGTGTTTGGCGATATTCAGGTCCTGTTTGTCGATGCCCAGAATGCCGTCTACCACCAGAATGACGATTTGTGCCAAGCGCACGATGCGCATGGTTTCGGATGCTGAAAGCTGTTCGACCTTATCGGTGATGCGTGACTTGCGGCGCAAACCTGCGGTATCCACCAGCTGGAATTTCTGGCCGTTCCATTCCCAATCAATTGCGATGGGGTCACGCGTGATACCGGCCTCGGGCCCCGTGAGTACGCGATCTTCGCCGATGATGGAATTTACGAGCGTGGATTTGCCGGCATTGGGGCGGCCCACAACGGCGATTTTGATGGGTTTTTGGGAAACGTCCTCGTTGTCGACGAATTCGTAATCGAGGTTGCCTTCGATGGAATCAATGCCGTCGTCTTCACGGCTGGAGAGCCGTACTTCCGTTTCCTCTTCCGTTTCTTCTGCCTGTGCGGGCATTTTTTCGAGGATGGCGTGATAAAGATCGGACAAGCCTTCACCGTGGGCGGCAGAAACGAAGAAGGGATCACCGAGGCCGAGTTTGTAGGCTTCGGCCAGATTGTCCCGCGCGGCGCGTGTATCTGATTTATTGACGACTACCAGCACAGGCTTGCCGCTTTTGCGGACGATGCGTGCGAAATGCTCATCGGTTGCGGTGACGCCTGCAACACCATCGATAATGAATAGCGCAAGATCGGACCGCGAGAGGGCCATCATCGTGCGTTCGCGCATGCGGTCGGTGAGGGTGCCTGTATCGGCTTCCTCAAGGCCTGCGGTATCAATGATGGTGACGGGGCGGTCGAAGATTTCGGCAGCGGCGTCGCGCCAGTCGCGGGTTACGCCCGGACGGTCATCCACGATAGCGAGATCCTTGCCCGCAATGCGGTTGAACAAGGTTGATTTGCCCACATTGGGACGGCCGATGAGGGCAATCGTAAACATGTTCTACTTCCAAGCCGTAAGGGTACCGCTTTCGGAGAGCAGATACAGCGTTTCGGATGCGATGGACGGCGGGGCGATAATGTTCTGGCCCGTTGACCATTCGCGGGTGATTTTGCCTGTTTGTGGGTCCAGCTCGCGCGCAAGACCGTTGGACGAGAATGCAAGCAGGCGGCCACCGGCCAATACAGGGCCGTACCATACAAGCTGGCCTTCAAGGCTTTCGGGGTCTTCGTAGCGGGGCAATTCCGTTTTCCAGAGGGTTTTGCCGTCAGACATATCAAGCGAATAGACGATGGAATCGGCAGATACCACGAATACGCGGTTGCCACTGACAAACGGTGCCTGAGCGCCCGCGATTTTTGCATCCCAGCGGCGTTCGCCCGTGTGTTCATCAATGGCGGCGATACGACCACCATACGAGATGGCAACCACGAGGCCGTGGTCAATGACGGGAAGGCCGCGGATGTCCGAGAGCATGGCGCCTGTGCCTGCACGGGCCATCGGTGCCACGGTATCGGACCACAGGGTCGTGCCTGTTTCAGCCTGCAGGGCATAAATCTCGCCCGAGGAATAGGCGGGCAAAACAATATCACGGTTGGCGGCGGGTGATGCCGCGCCCAGAAGACCCGTTGTTTCGGCGAGGCCTTGGTGTGTCCAGATTTCCTTGCCGTCGGCTGCGTTGAGCGCGATGGTCTGGTTGTCGACAGTTACGACATACACGCGGTCTGGCATCGCTGATGGTGCGCTGCGTGCGGTACCCGGGAGTTTGGTGCGCCAGAGTACATGGCCGTCATCAGGATGGAGAGCCACGACTTCATTAAAGCCAGCCGTTACGAACAAACGGCCACCCGAGAACGCAACACCGCCACCAATAACCGCGTCATCTTCGGACTCCGGTTTAGCATCATTGGACCAGAGCGTTTTGCCAGTGGAGGCGCTGAATGCTTTTACGCGGGCTTCGGTATCCATAGTGAATACGCGGCCATCGGCAATAACCGGCTGGGCGCTGAGCGGCAGGTCCTTCGAGGCGCCGGAGCCGATATCGGAAGACCAGATTTTTTTGAGTTCGCCCGTGCCAAGTGCAACGTGGGCCATGGCGTGGTTGGCGTAACCGCCTGCCTGCGGCCAGAATTCGTTTTTCCATGGGCTCGGGATAACCATGGCTGTATCAGGCCCTTCGGCTGCAGCTGCCGGTGTTTCCTTGCCTGAAATCGACTGCTCGAGATCGAAGAGAGAAATGCGGTCGCCTTTAAGCGGTGCTTCATCATCGTCACCGCCGAACATACCGCAGCCCGAGAGATTGAGGGCGCCAATAAACGCAGCAATCAGGAGAAGTTTTTTGCTCATTGTGCGGCCTCTTCTTTGGTGGATTGCGCGCGCACCGTGTACAGGTGCTTGAGGTCAGAAAGTATGGAGGCCGTTGGCGTTGTGGGCGGTACCACCGCTTCGGCATCGGCTATGTATTTAAGGGCGGCCGCGGGATCCTTCAGGCGCTCGCCTGCGATGATTGCAGCGTCGGTGAGCACCAGTGCCGAGATGCTTTGGCCCTTGCGTTCGGATGCCAGATTTTCGTAGTCCTTCAGCAGCGCTTTTGCGTCGGCCTTGTCGTCATCCATTTTCAGGCGCAGCTGGTTCCAGCGGGCAAGCCAGCCCCAGTTTGTATCGTCGTCCGCGCGGGCGGCTGCGGCGTAGAGTTTTTCAAGTTCCGCCTTAGGCAGGGCGTCTTTGGAATTTTTGATGATGCTGCCAGCTTTTGCGATGTAGGCGATAGCGGCGTGGTTGCTGCCCATCTCCCTTTCAACCTCGGGGCCGATGATGATTGCGGGTGCGGTCACGGTTTTGAAGAGGGCAGCGGTGGCCTTTTCGTTTTTGGCTTTTTGCCATTCGCGCCAAGCGACGCCTGCGCCCGTCCCTACGACCAGCATTACGGCCATGCCTACCAGGGTTGTGCCCCATTGCTTCCAGAATTCGCGCAGGCGCTCCTGCTGCAGGGCTTCCTCGGCATCACGCAGGAGGTTTTCGGTGCGGGCCAGAGCTTCGTCTTGGGGTGTCGCCATGGGGGATACTCGCTTTTATCTCAATGATTAAGGCACTCTTTATGGAGGGCTGCGCGGCTGCCGTCAACAACCTCCAAAATTTGACATAAGCAATTCTTTGGGCGTAGCGTTTCGTGTAACGATAACAAGACGAAGCAATTATCAGGGTGTCATGAGTGTAGTCCCGTTCAACCGCCGCGCTGCCGCAGCTGACAAAGCTGCCTATGGCGAGATTTCAGGTTCGGCCAAAATGGCGGCAGTGCGCGCCGTATCCGATTTGTATTTCGCCATGACGCAAACCCGTACCCAAACGCCCGAGGCCCTAAAGGCTTTTGACCGCCTTGCCCAGTACATGCATGTGGATGATTACGGCTTTCACGTTACGATTGCGCGTACCCCCATCGGCCAGTATGACGAGCCAATCGTCAGGTTCTCCACAAGCCTGCAGTACGGCTGGGTTTGCAGCTACAAGGGCAAGACCCACGCCAACAGGCAGATCGGCAAGCTTGTCGAATGGGCGCATACCCAGATCAGTGCCCAGAAAGGCCTTGCCTTGCCGCCTTTCAAAAAAACCAACAACGTGCTTGCTATCGGCTGACCGCATTCGCCATACTATTTCCTAAATTTGAATGTAGGAAATGCGCGCGATGGCAAAAATCAAGGTCAAAACCCCGCTTGTAGAACTCGACGGCGATGAAATGACCCGTATCATCTGGCAGATGATACGCGAGCGCCTGATTTTGCCGTATCTGGATGTTGACCTTAAATATTACGACCTTTCAGTCCAGCATCGCGATGCCACAGAAGACAAGGTAACCGTGGATTCCGCCAATGCCATCAAGCAGTACGGCGTGGGTGTGAAGTGTGCGACCATCACGCCCGATGAGGCGCGGGTAAAGGAATTCAACCTCAAGAAAATGTGGAAATCGCCTAACGGCACCATCCGCAATATCCTGAACGGTACCGTTTTCCGCGAACCGATTATCTGCAAGAACGTGCCGCGTACCGTGCCTATCTGGTCGCAGCCCATCATTATCGGCCGCCATGCTTTTGGCGACCAGTATAAGGCCACGGATGTCAAAATTCCCGGTGCCGGTACCCTTACCATGACCTTCAAACCCGCAGATGGCAGCGCCGCGCAGGAGTGGGAAGTGTTTAAATTCGAGGATTCGGGCGTGGCGATGGCCATGTATAACGTGGACGAATCCATCCGCGGCTTTGCGCGCGCATGCCTTAACTACGGGCTTTCCCGCAATTATCCGGTTTATCTTTCCACCAAAAACACCATCCTCAAGGCCTATGACGGCCGCTTCAAGGATATCTTCCAGCAAGTTTACGACAGCGAGTTCAAGGCCCGTTTTGAAGCCGCCAAGCTGACTTACGAGCACCGCCTGATTGACGATATGGTGGCATCCGCTATGAAGTGGAGCGGCGGTTTTGTCTGGGCATGTAAAAACTATGACGGTGATGTGCAATCCGATTCTGTGGCGCAGGGCTTCGGCTCACTCGGCCTTATGACATCCGTATTGCTTACCCCCGAGGGTGATTGCGTGGAGGCCGAGGCCGCCCACGGCACCGTTACGCGCCATTACCGCCTGCACCAGCAGGGCAAAGAAACATCCACCAACCCTATCGCCTCCATCTTTGCGTGGACACAAGGGTTGAAATATCGTGGCCAATTCGATAACACACCGGATGTCAGCGGATTTGCCGCAACACTTGAACGTGTCTGCATCGAAACAGTCGAGGCGGGCGACATGACGAAGGACCTTGCTGTCCTTATCAGTGCCGACCATCCGTACCTGTCTACCAATGCCTTCATGGAAAAAATTGATAGTAACCTGAAACGCGCCTTAACCTGAAAAGTACCTAGATATGAGATCCTTCGTTACCATTCTTGCGGCACTGGCCGTACTCTCCAGCCCCGCACTTGCTTCGGAAAACAGCCGTATGGCCGGTACCGTGCCCGTGTCCAAAAAGACGCAGGAAGCCGTGGCCGCCAAGCAGCAAAAGACCGGCGCAAGCTACAACAAGAAAACGAAGGATACGCCGCAATCGCACCGCGTTGCCGCCAAAGCGCAACAACAAGCGCCAGCCCAGACGGCTGCCAAACCTGCCGAAAACCAGAAGGTAGCTGCTGCCAGCCTGAATGGCGTCAAGCCTGCGGTAGGTACGACCAAGGCGGCCCCCGAGGCCGAGAAGCCGAAGGTTGTGCCTGTTGTAGCCAAGGGCCCCGTCAATTATGTGGGCGAGATCAAGACCTACAAGGCAAACGCTGAAGATACGCTTTTGACCATCGGCGAGAAATTCGGGCTGGGTTATGTAGAACTGCGTAGCGCCAACCCCGCCATGGACCCGTGGCGCCCCGGTGCCGGTACCTTTATTGTATTGCCGACCATGCACCTCTTCCCCGATGCGCCGCGTAAGGGCATAGTCGTGAACCTTGCCGAGATGCGTATGTACCACTTCACCAAAAATGGCGTGAAGACTTACCCCATCGGTGTTGGCCGCGAAGGTTTTTCAACCCCTGTCGGTTCCACCAGCGTTACACGCAAGACCGTCGGCCCCGTCTGGACGCCGACCGACCGCATGCGTAAGGAAGATCCGAGCCTGCCCGCGCAAGTCGGCCCCGGCCCTGAAAACCCGCTTGGCACACACGCCCTTTATCTTGGCTGGCCCCAGTATCTGTTGCACGGTACCAACAAGCCTTGGGGTATTGGCCGCCGCGTGAGTTCCGGTTGCGTGCGCATGTACAACCAAGACGCCGAGAACCTTTACCAGACCACAAACGTAGGCGAGCCCGTGACGGTTGTCCGCGAAGGCATCAAGTTTGGCTGGGTTGGCGATATGCTTTACATCGAAGCACACCCCGACGAGGCGCTTGCCGACCAAGTCGAACGCGTGGGCGAGGCGCAGGACTACAAAGTGCCTGCCGATATTTTTGAAAAACTGGGCCGCGCGGCAGGAAAATCCCGCGACCAACTGGACTGGAAAGCCGTGCGTGAAGCCCTCAAGGAGCGCCGCGGTTACCCTGTGCCCATTCTTCTCAACCCCAAGGATGACGACTACTTTGTATCGGCTTCCATGGCTACACGCGCGGGTACATCGCGTTTTGGCCCGCGCCTGACGAACGAGGTCGTGCGCAACGATGTGCAGCAGGCCCAGCCGCAGAACGTATCGGCCGATGCACCGGCAACGCCGAAGCGTCAGCACGGGTTCAACGGCTAGCCTGTGGAAGTTTTGGGAACCTTCCCGCTTTAGGCTATTGCAATTCCTGAATATTGTTTAAAGTGGGCGGAGTATCCGGACCCATATTCACATTGTCACAATTCTCAGGATGGCAACCACACCACCCCCATCAGACCCTAAAGCCCCCCAAAAGGCCCAGAAATCGGCCTCGGCGGGTATGGCCAAAGCTGCTGCCAGCAAGGAAGACGTTGGCGCGCTCGGGCGCGTTATCGTGCGTAACGAATTCTACCGTGACGGTTACAGGACGCTCCTTAAGGTCGCTTTTATCGAAGGTATTGCCATCCTTTGCCTGATTATCACGATTGTCGTGATCGTGAACGCATACCGCCCCGAAAACCGCTATTTCGCGACAACCGAAGATGGGCGCGTTGTGCCCATGGTTGCGCTTTCCGAGCCCAATCTATCGCGCCCTGCCGTGCTTTCATGGGCTGCGCAAGCGGCGTCGGAAACCCTGACGTTCGGTTTCCATGATTATCGCCGCCGCCTGCAAGAATCATCGCGCCACTTTACCCGCAAAGGCTGGGGCAGCTTCGTCAAAGCCTTGCAGGATTCGGGCATGATTGAATCCGTCGAGCAAAACAGGCAGGTGCTTACGGCTGCCCCGCGCGCTGCGCCTACCATCCTGTCCGAAGGCATTCTGGCGGGTATTTACCAGTGGCAGGTCGAGCTTCCGATGATGGTGACCTACCAGATCGGGCAGCAAACGCGTAACGTCAGCATGAATATCCGTTTAACCATTGTCCGTGTCCCCAAACTCGAAAGCCCGAATGGTATCGGCATCGAGCAGTGGGTCGCCTATTCGGGGTAGCCATGACCATACCCCCGACCCCGCAAAATCTTGACAGAATACTGAAAAACCGCTTTGGTGGACCTCAAGATTATAAAGCCCTATCGGGCCGGTACGCCGGCCTTAATGACGGGGCACTAGGCGGTGTAAAAATGGGTATCACAAGGCTCTTGGGCGGGGCGTTACTGGCTTATGTGCTGATTTTGGGCGCTGGGCCTGCTTTTGCCCAACAACAGGTTGATAAAGCGGCCAATGCAACGGCAGCCGTTGTAACAACCACGACCACCACAACAGCAACTCCGCCAGCCGCCGGTGTGCAGGAAACTGCCGCGGCTACGGCTGAACCAGCCGCGCTTCCCACTTTGCCTGCATCCAATGATGCCCCGCCGGTTGAGCCTGCGGACCCGCTTGCCGCCTTCAAACAGGCCGCTGGTGCCAATGCGCAACCTGCTGACCCTGCCAATAATGCGCCTGTACCTACGCCGGGCGGCTTCCAGCAGCCTGCTGACGGCCTTGCAGCCGACCAAAACGTTGAATTGCCCCTGAGTGACGAGGACCTTGCCGCCAAGGAAGCCGATTTGCAGCAAAAAGCCCGTGAACAGGCTTTTGATTCAGCCCTTAATGGCCTTATGCCCATGTCGCCTGACCAAATCCGTGCGATGCTGGACAAGTATCGCGTTACCCGCGATGCGTCCGAGAGCCGTATTGGTGGTACGCCCCGCCCTGAAATTACTGTCCAGACCGTGAGCCTTGAACCCGGCGTCACGCCCCCCGTCATCAAGCTGAGCCCCGGCCATGTGACATCCGTTACCATGATGGATGTTACGGGCGAGCCGTGGCCCGTGCAGGATGTGAGCTGGGGTGGTAATTTTGAAATCATTAGCCCCGAGGACGGCGGGCATATCATCCGCATATCCCCCATGGGCGCAACCGAAGTTGGCAACATGTCGGTCCAGCTTGTCGGCCTCAAGACCCCTGTGACCTTCACCCTTGAAACGCAGCTTGAGGTTGTGCAGTACCGTTTTGATGCCCGTATCCCCGAGTATGGCCCCAAGGCTGCCCCCCCGATTATCGACCCCGGTTCAACAGACGTACAGGCTGGTACCGATAAGGCTATCGGGCAGATTCTGGATGGCGTACCGCCTGCAGGCACCGAGAAGGTACGCCTTGCTGGGGTGGATGCGCGTACGTCTGTTTTCCGTATCGGCCCTTCGACGTACTTACGTACGCCCCTTACCCTTTTGTCGCCGGGGTGGAGCGCCTCGGCCAAATCCGCCGATGGCATGACCGTGTACGTTGTAAACGATACCCCCGTATTCCTGTTGTCCGACCGTGGCAGAATGGTGCGTGCGGTTGTCGAGAATAATAAGGCTGAGCCATGAGAACTGACGATTTCGAAGAGATCAAACCTCAGGATACCGACGACGGTATCCCCGATGTTGTGCAGGCCGAGCACGAGCGCGATGTTTTCGATGAGTTCGATGCGCCGCCAGAAGGTACCAAGTCGGGCAAGAGCCTAGGCGATATTTTCCGCGACAATCCCTTTATCAAGATAGCTATTGTGGCGGTCGGTATCGTTTCGGTGCTGGTGGCGTTCGTCATGTTCGGCGGCAGCGGCGACGATAAAAACAAATCGCAAGTCGGCACTGCCGTGAACGAGCGCGAGGCGCCTGGGCAGGAAACATCGCAAGCCTATACAGACGCCATCAAGGAAGTGAACGAACAGCGCTACGAACAGGCCGTCAATCAGGGCACCAGTACCATGCCCATACAGACCAATACGCCTGATGTACCTGCCGTACCCGAGCCCGCCGAACCGCCTGCCAGCCTTGAAGACCCGCTGGCCGACTGGCGCGCAAGCTCGCAGGAAGCACCGCCGCAGCAAGCTGCTGACGCCGGCCCGCCACCACCCGTTATCAATGGTAACGGGATGCCTATTGCGCCCGTTGCACAGGGGCCTGACCCCGCAGCTGTTGATGCGCTGGCGCAGGCCATGTCGCAGCAGATGTCGACCATCCTGCAGAAGCATAATATTTCGGGCCCGCAAATCATCAAGGTTACGGACGGCGACAAGTATATCAATTCGCTCCAGCCGCAAATGACGGATGGCGCCATGGCTGGTGCCGCTACATCGGAGGCTGCACCTGTCGAGATCCTTATTCCCGCCGGTACCATTGTTTATGCCCAGACATTGACGGAAGCCAACAGCGATTCCCCTGGCCCCGTGCTTGCCCGCATCACCAATGGCCCGCTTAAAGGCAGCAAGGTGCTTGGTACATTCGAGGCGACCGAGGAACTCCTGACCCTCAATTTCAATACCGTGGTTGTCAAAGGCATTTCGCAATCGGTGAATGCCGTGGCGCTAGACCCCAAAACGACACTTCCTGCCGTTGCTACGGAAGTTGATCACCGTTACTTACGGCGCTTTATATTGCCTGCGGCTGCGCGCTTTATCGAAGGGATGGGCAATGCCATCGCCCAGAAAGAGCAGACCGTTACGGTAAACAACGGTACGACCGTTTCATCGCAATCCGATCTCAATACCAAGGAAGAGCTTGCAGCAGGCCTCGCTGAGGGTACCAGTGAAATGGCCCAGCAGCTGGACGATATGGCTAGCGATACGAAGGTTCTTGTCCGCGTTCATGCGGGTACGCCTATCGGTTTGCTGTTCCTAGAGCCAGTGTTGAAAGAAAACCAATAGAATACCGATTGAATACCGACCGTTTGCCTGTTACCCCTGAGCCATCATGAACGACGTGCGCGACCAGAACGAAGACGATATCGACCTTGAGGGCTTTGAAACCCCCGAGCAGGACTATGATACCGCTATGGGCGGCGATGTACCCGTTGATGACGCGGGTGCCAGCGATGATGCTGATTACAGGGATATTGCTGGCGATATTGACGCCGATGTATTTGGCGAGGAACAACCTGCCGAGGCACAGCCCGCCAAGAAAAAGATCAACTGGTTCAATATCGGTGTTGCCGTCGTGGCAACTGCCGTTGCAGGCGGGCTTATCTGGTCCAAGCTCGGGCCGCAGCTTATGAGTAACGAAGGCGGGGAAATGCCGCCTGCCATGGCCTCCGGCCCCGCGCCCGTATCGCCGCAAGACAGCAAGGCCAGCAGTGAAGCCGCGGCACTGGCCGCCGTAAATGGCGGTGCCAATGCAGCCGCGCAACAACCTGCCTTGCTTGAAAACCCTGACAAGTTTGCAACATTAAACCAGACTGTTTCAGCCACTTCGGCCGAACCCGTGAAAACCAATGCCGGTGACCCGTTTGCTGCCTTGGGACAAACGCCAGCAGCATCCCCTGTCATGCAAGCAGCTGCCGAACCTGCCGTGCCGATGCCGACGCCAATTAGCGGTGCGCCCGAGGGTCTGCCGCCCATGGCAGCTGCGCCAGAGGCCCCTGCATCCGATACCCCCGCCATGCCTGTAGCCAAAGTGCCTGATGTGGTGGCCGAGGCCCCTTCCGTGCCAGCGCCTGCCGCGGTAGCAGACGCGGGTAGCCCCGAACTTAAGGCGCAGGTAACCGCGCTCGAGCAAAAACTTGCTGCCCTTGATACGAAAATCGATACAGCCGTCGAGCAGATGAGCACCATTGCCGCCGCCCAAGCCGCAGGCGGCGTACAGCCAGCTGCCGATGATTCCCGCCTTGCCAGTATCCAGAGCGCGCTTGAGCGATTGGAAAATCGCATGGATGAACTTTCGGCCAAAAAGAGCGCCCCTGTTGCCGTTTCGGCCAAGAGCGATGATGATGTGCCACTGCTGCCCAAAAAGAAGAAGTCCGCAGCAAAGGCCAAAACCGTATCCCAAAAAGCCCCACAAAAATGGGACGAGCCTTATAACCCAGCGACCACCACACCGGCTAGTGCCCCTGTGGCGCCTGCCGCACGGGCTTCATCTGGCGGGTGGGAACTGCGTGGTGCCCAAACGGGCCGTGCCGTTATCGCAAAGGGCGGCGATATGCGTGAAGTGGGCGTCGGTGAGAACGTACCAGGGCTTGGTGAAATCACGGGGATTGCCAGCATGAACGGCCGCTGGGTCGTACAGGGTACCCAAGGGCGCCTTTCCCAGTAGAAACCCAGCGTTTTTCACGCTTTTACATTGGTTCTTAACCAAAAATTAGCTAAAATTTTAGAGAATGGTATGCGGGTAAACATGTGTGCCGGCAAAAGCCTGTATGCACATGATAAAAACGACGGGGTGTTACAATGGCAATTATTCCTGGCTTGGGGCCCAAAGGCAATCTGCCCAAGAGCATGGTCAATCCTACCAAAGCGGCTGACCGTGCGCTGCGCTTCCGTTTTTACAGGGGCGCCTTCAAGTACGCCTTCCTTCCCGAATTCGCGCCGCGTATCAAACGCATGGGCAAGAACCTCGGCCATTTTGCGCATCTGCTTGCGCTTGTATTCCGATCGGTCAGGCTTTTGCCCGCCAACCACCCTATGCTCAGCCCTGCCAATATCGGCAAATTCGGGTTTGTGGATGTCATTACAGCAGCCGCCAACAACCTTGTTGTCGATAAAAAACACGCAGACCAGATTCTGATTTTTGGCGCCATCCTTCTGGCTGTCATCATGATTATCATCCAGATGGGGATTATTGCTTTCTTTGCGGCGCTCGGACCTACGACCGCGCATGCACAGGACGGCATGTTCACAACCCCCGACAAAGACAATGACGTGGTGCTGACCTTTTTGCAGCAAACCATCGGGCTTGACGGGTTTTTCAACGGGTCCAAGCAAATCGGTTTTTCGATTGCCAGCGGTATCCGCGAGATGCTGCGTTTTTACAGCACCGGCCTCATGATTATCGCCACCATTATCGTGGTGTATTACGTTATCACGGTTGTGGCCGAGGCCGCGCGTGATGGTACGCCGTTTGGCCGCCGTTTCAACAGTATCTGGGCGCCCATACGCCTCGTGATTGCGCTTGGCATGCTGGTGCCGCTGGGCAACGGCCTTAATGCCGCGCAGTACACGGCCCTGAGCGTTGCGCGCGCAGGTTCCGGCTTTGCTACGCAGGCGTGGATCAGGTTTGTGGATGCCGTTGCCAAACCGGACAACGTGACGACACCTATATTGCCATTGGGCCTTACGACAGTCGGCAAGCAGATATTCATGATGCAGGTGTGTGCTGCTGCCTACAACATCCAGCAAACAGGTGATGCACCTCAGGTTGGGTTTGTTGTGCACAAGCCTCT
>JAGWXJ010000029.1 GCA_018969935.1 Alphaproteobacteria bacterium
TCGGCACCACCCGTCTCAGCCAGAACCTTCGTAATCGCTGCCGTCAGCGACGTCTTGCCATGGTCAACGTGACCAATCGTTCCAATGTTTACGTGCGGCTTGTTCCGTTCAAATTTTTCCTTGCTCATTACTCTTTCTCCAAAAACAAAAGGTTAGTTGCATATTCCGCCGGCATGAGCCACCCGCACGGTCTTAAAAATCAGGAGGGAATATACGTACCCTGACATAAAACGCAAGATGCTGTTGCGAGCGCGCAAATGGCTTTTTAGTTCCGCCATTTGTAAGAAAATTATACGGATGTATAATTCAACCTGCGCTTGACCGAATTACCCTTTTATGCAAGGGTATCACTGATTTTGGGGGGCAAAGGTTTGTCCGGCCCTGAAAAGCGTAAAGAGTTTGGCGTACACTACAGAGTGTCAGTACCCATAAGTTTTCGCTCAACACCCGGAATTTCGGCTGCTGGACCCGTTTGTCCGGTTTTATTAACGCATGAGGAAAATACAATATGGCTACTGGTACCGTTAAATGGTTCAACAACGACAAAGGTTTCGGCTTCATCATCCCTGATGAAGGTGGCGCCGATGTTTTCGTGCATATCTCCGCGGTTGAGCGCGCTGGTATGCGTACGCTGGCCGAAGGCCAAAAACTTTCGTATGAGCTGCAAGCCAACCCGAAAAACGGCAAAATGTCGGCGGGTAACTTGCAAGCCATCGGCTAACATCCGGAATTCGGAATTCGGAATTCATAAAAAGCGGGCCATACGGCCCGCTTTTTTATTTCAAGAAATTACTGGAGCGGGTGAAGGGAATCGAACCCTCATAGCCAGCTTGGAAGGCTGGAGCTTTACCACTAAGCTACACCCGCGATTAACGATACTCTTATCAGCTTAAGGGGCGCCATTCAATGGCGGCGCCACCGTGAGGGGCATCAAAGGTTTTGGCGGCGTTACCGCCGCGCTTTACGATTTCGGCAAACCTTACGACTTTGCCGCCTGGCAGCGCCCAGCCTGATGAGCCGGGCGAGAGGCAGAACTGGCCATCGGCCACACCAAAGATACCATCGGCCACGCGCACGATCGCCTCGCTTTCATGCAGGGTTACGCAGACATCCTTGCCCTTGTGCTTCATGAGCGCGTCGATATCGAGGGCGCATTTCATGTTGCCGTAGCCATCGGTGTAGCAGACGCAATTTTGCGGGGCTTCGCGCACTTCGGACATTAAGTCACTGCCGAAAGCAGAATAATCGCCGTGGGCGATTTTTGCGAAGGCCGCTGCGAATACATCGCGCGAACGGAATTGCGAACCCTCGGCCGCTACCTTCAGGCCACGCATTTCGGTTGCGGCATCACGGATGAAGGAGAGCGAGTGCCCGCTATCGACGGCAACAATTTCAACACCGTTTACCAACTTTGCATAGGCAAGCCCCTCGCCTGCGTTGCGGGCGCGGGGTTTCAGATCATCCTTCCTTGGGGCGGTATTCACGAAGAATTTGTGGTTTGCGCCAAGGCGGGAATTGATGGCCATTTGCGCGAGCACAAAACCCGTAGCCACTGTATCGAAGGCCGGCACGGCCACGGTTTCGATGAGGAAGCCGTCACCCAATTCGGCATAGAGGCGCTGGCGTACCTCGGCAAATGCCAGATCATGCAGATGGCCGTAGTCGGCCAGAACGGTTACGAGTGTGCGGTCTTTCATATTGCTACAAACTCCATGCCTTGGTGTTTCATGTGCGCGACGAGATCACGCGTGGTTTCAAATAGGCCGTTATGGTCGTGGGCCAAGATGACGTGGCGGGAATCATCGCGCCAGAGGTGCGCATCGGAATCAATTTTCCCCTTCAATGCATCCAGCGTTTTGAAGGGCCAACCCCATTCCTCGGAATACTTTGTGAAATCGGGGTTCAGCATCCAGTCGGATGTCGAGAAAGTCATCAGGCTGTCGCGGGCCTCGGCAATTTCGGTTTGCGCGTACCACGGGTGCGTGACGCCGGAAAACACTTCGGCCGTATATCCTTCACGCTTCAGGTAATCCTGAATTTTAATTTTCTTTTCCAGCTGCTCGTTAGTTGGCGGAGTTGGCTTGACGTTAAGGCCGTCGAAGAACAGGGATTTGTGAACGCCCTCGTGAGGGCCTGATTTTGTGAAATCAACAATCCAGCCACCTGCGCCCCTATCAAGATGCGGGAAACGGATGAGTTTGTGTTTGCGGGCAACGCCTGCCTGTTTGTACAGGCCTTCTATCAGACTTTCCGTTTTTTCGATTTCATCGAGTACTTCCTCGTATGATATCTCAGAGGAACGGCGGTGCGTATACGTGTGGTTTGCAACCACGAAGCCTTTTTTGATGGCGTCCAGAATTGGTGCGGGGTTCTGCGCCATGCCTACACCTTTGCGATTGATATCCGTGTATTCGGAGCCGATGCAGAAGAATACGGCGGGGATGTCGTTTTTTAACAGCCAGTCCGTGAGTTCCACGGTGTGTTTTGTGGGGCTATCATCGATGGTGAGGTAGGCTTTTGGCATGGTTCACCTTACATGAAAATCGTGGAGCTGTTTGTGGCGGCTGTCGGTAATATCCCCGCCTTTGGGGTCGATGTGGATCATCACTTCGGCATTCGGGTAATTGGCCAGAAGGTTTTGTTCGACTTCCTGCGCGATATCGTGGGCGGCTACCATGCTAAGGCCTGAATCCACCTCGATATCAAAGGACATCATGACGCGCGGGCCAGAGCGGCGCGTGCGCAAATCGTGCAGGCCTTCAACGCCTTTGGTGCCCGCAATTATACTGAAGATTTTTGCACGCGTGTCATCTTCCAGTTCGCGGTCGAGGAGCATGTTGATGGCCTTCACGCCAATCAGGCGCGCGCTGTAAAGCAACCAGCCTGCCACAACCAGCGCGACCACAGGGTCAATCCAGAGCCAGCCAAGATATTTGCCTGCAAGAAGACTGATAATGACGCCGCCGTTCACGGCTACATCGCCAGTGTAGTGCGCGGCATCGGCCTCGACGGCGAGCGAGTGGCTGACCTTGGCCGCATAAGCCTGATAGCGCGTGAGCGCCAAGGTTGCGAGGGACGCAGCCACAAGCACCCAGATACCGAAATCAACGGCGCCAACGGCTTTTGGTGCCTGCAGGAGCCTGATGGCTTCAAGGAGTACGAAAACGCACGAGCCCGCGATAAAGGCCGATTGCGCCAGCGCGGCTATGCCTTCCGCCTTGCCGTGGCCGAAACGGTGATCGTGGTCGGCGGGGCGGTGCGCATACCGGATGGCCAGATAATTGGTGAAGGAAATAAGGGCATCGATGACAGAATCAACAAGGGATGCAAGCAGCGCCGCAGACCCCCCTTGCATCCATGCCCAGCTTTTTGCCAGCACCAACCCACCTGACAGGCCAACGGCGGCCATTGCGGCGATTCGGGCCAACTGGGCAGAATTGCTTGGTTTTTGTGAATTATTTTCCATGTTTTCCGATAGTACTGAAATAGGATGTTGACAGACAACCCCAAAATCCCGTTTCTTATGGCCCGAAAGACCCCGTGGAGGGGTGGCGGAGCGGTCAATCGCACCAGACTGTAAATTTGGCGTCCTCGGACTTCGAAGGTTCAAATCCTTCCCCCTCCACCACTTTTACTCGCAGTGAGTGCGAGCAACCCCTTACGAAAAGAAACGCCATGCGTCTAAACGTATTCCTTCAAAAATCAGGTATTGGTTCGCGCCGCGAGGCCGAACGCATGATTGCGGCAGGCCGCATCACCATCAATGGCAATACCGCAAAGGTCACCGACCCTGTAAACGACGGCGACAAGGTTGCCATTGACGGCAAGGCACTGGCCCTCGATATGCGCCCTGTGCCCCGCCTGTTCATGCTTTACAAGCCCCTTGATGTGCTGGTGACCACCTTTGACAAGGAAGGCCGCAAAACCGTTTACGAACTGCCCAATCTTTGCCAGCCCAAATGGGGCGACAAACCCCGCGTGATGAACGTGGGCCGCCTTGACGTGAACTCGGAAGGGCTTTTGATGCTTTCCACGGACGGGCAGCTGGCACAGGCCATGATGCACCCATCCACCGGCCTTGAGCGTACGTACCGTGTACGTGTGCACGGGCGCCTGACACCCGAGCAGCTTAAACGCCTTGGCGGCGGTGTTACCGTTGACGGTGTTGCCTATAAAGGCGCCCGCGTCACGGAAGACCGCGAACCTACAGGCAAAAACACGTGGTATACGGTTGTGCTGACGGAAGGTAAAAACCGCGAGATCAGGAAACTGATGGAGCATTTCGGCTGTGTGGTGAACAGGCTTATCCGTACCAATTACGGCCCCTTCAAACTAGGCGACCTGAAGCCAGGCGATGTGCGCGAAGTACCCAACCACCTTGTTGTAAAATTCCTTGATGACCTTCAAAAACGCGGGGTGAAGCTATGAGCCGCAACGATTTCAAAAAGCCGTTCCATCACAAAGACAGAGATAGAAACCGCGAGCGTGATCGTGACCGCGGTGAGCGCGGCCGCGACAGGCATGACAGCAAGCGCGATGACCGCCGCGAAAAGCCACACGCCCAGCAACACAAAGCCCCGCAAGGGCAATACCAGCCGCAGCAGCAGGCACAGGCGCCAAAACTTTCGGGCCCCGCCTTGTTTGGGGTGCACGCTGTCACGCAGGCCATCCTTAACAAAGACCGCCGCATTATAAGGCTGGTTGCGACGGAAGGCACTGCCGAGGCCCTTGAAAAACCGCTCGCTGAAGCGCGCGCGGCGGGTATCAAGCGCCCGCAAGTCGAGATCATGGAGAAACCCGCGTTTGACCGCCTTTTGCCGCAGGGCACCGTGCACCAAGGTATTATTGCAGTTGTCGAGCACCTGCCCGTGCGTGACGCGCATGACCTGGTTGCAAACCTTGGTACGGACGAACGTGCTTGTGTTGTTGTCCTCGATCAGGTTACGGACCCGCACAATGTGGGCGCCATTCTGCGTTCTGCTGCCGCTTTCGGCTGCACTGGTGTCATCATGCAGGACCGCCATGCGCCCGAACTTACAGGTGTACTTGCCAAAACGGCATCGGGCGCCGCCGATGTGATACCGGTTGCGATGGAAACCAACCTCTCCCGCGCGATTGAGACTCTGCAGGAGCACGGCTTTTTTGTCATAGGGCTAGATGAACGCGGTACACCGCTATCGGAGCTGCCGCACTATGACCGCGTGGCGCTGGTGTTGGGTGCCGAAGGCGCGGGCCTTCGCCGCCTTGTGGCTGAACATTGCGACGGGCTTGCAAGCCTGCCGACGCAGGCGCCCATATATTCGCTGAATGTATCGAATGCGGCGGCTGTAGCCTTGTACGCGCTTATAACCAGCGCTTGAACTTGAACCACATATACGGCCCAACAGCCGACAGGAACATCAGGCACAAAGCGATAGGGTAACCCAGATGCCAGTGCAATTCGGGCATAAAGCCGAAGTTCATCCCGTAGATTGACGCGATGAGCGTAGGCGGCAGGAATACGACGGCCACAACCGAGAAAAACTTGATAATGCCGTTCTGTTCGATGTTGATAAGGCCGAGCGACGCATTGAGCAGGAAGCCGATACTGTTGGAAATAAAGCCCGCCTGATCACCCAGCGAGGTTATATCGCGGTCGATACTGCGCAGCTGGTCCTCGAGGTTGCTTTCGTCACGCAATGCAATTTCATGTAGCGGTGAAAAATGCATGACACGCCCCATGGTTGTCAGGCTATCGCGCATTTTTGCCATCAGGTTTTGAAGGCGCGCGATGCGTTTTAATATTTCGGCATGAGAGTCTATGTCCTGTGCCGGTCGGTCTGCCGTATCCGTAAAAATGATATGCGAGATTTTATCGGCCTCGGCGTTGATGTATTCCAGCACCTCGGCGGCGCGCTCAACTATCGCCTCCATCAGGCCGCCGAAAATCATGGGCCCTGTCTGGTAGTCCTCGGGATGGCGAAGAAGGTGTTTCGAGAAAACCACAATCGAGCGCGGCTCATGGTAGCGGATGGTGATGAACAACCTGTTGTGCAAGATAAACGCCATGGGAACGGCTGCTGAATCCGGCGTATCCGCGCCCGCCACAACCGTAGCCGTCATGTATAGCGCATCGTTTTCACGGTACAGGCGGCTTGACGGTTCTATCGAGCGCATTTCCTCGCGCATTGGCAATTCGATACCAAGCACGTTTTCAAAAGCTTTTTCTTCCTCGGGTGTCGGGTTGAGAAGGTCAAGCCATACGTCACCCGCCTGCAGCTCGATGGAGTCGGTGCCGAGTGTGAATTCGCGGAAGGTGTTGGTAGTTGCTGAATAGATGCGTGCCATGGCATACCCCCACGGCAAAGTGTGACGCTAATTGAATAGCGCGTCTATATCCGATTGCTGGGTCAGGCGCGTTTTGTTTGCTTCCTTGATGATGTCTTCACCGGAAACATCGGCCTTGATGCCCATTTTTTCGAGCGTTTCGCCAAGGCGTGTCTGGATGGCGTTGATATTTTGCAGGGCCTTCCTGATGCGCTGGCTTGTAAGGTCCTGAAAGGTGCAGGCCATCAGGATGTTTTGTACTTCCGACTTGATGTCATCGAATACGCGTTTGCGTACGGCTTCATCGTGGAGGTTTTTTTCCTCGCGCAGGCGCTGGGTGATTCGGTCGGCCGCATCCATGATGTTGACTGCGGCGTTTTCGGTATCGTTGATTACGGCTTCGAGCTCTACGCCTGCATTGACCTGCGATTTGCCATCGCCTTTAAAGGAGATTGCAGAAAGTGTGCCCATGATTTCCTTGAACTGGCCGTCAAGATCCTTGCCGGCAATATCAAGCTGCTGCGAGGTCGCGTTGATTTCCATCGAGATTTCGTCGAAGCGGCGCTTCACGAATTTCTCGAAGGTGGCCATTTGATCCGCCAGTTCTTCCAGTGCCTTGATATCCATAGTCAATTCCAGAGCAAAAAATCAGGTTTTCCCAAGAATACAGCGCGCTGGTTAACAAAACCCTAGCGGGATGCACGATAGTTCTTTAAGACATGCTTATGAGCGAAAAATTCAATGAAACCCTTTACTTAGTGGATGCGTCCGGCTTCATTTTCAGGGCCTTTCATGCATTGCCGCCACTAACCGACCCCAAGGGCACGCCCGTAGGTGCGGTTTTAGGGTTTACCAACATGCTCATCCGACTGCTTACGGACCTCAAGGCCCGGCATGTAGGGGTTATTTTTGACGCCGCGCGCCGCAACTTTCGTAACGAGATCTATCCGGACTATAAGGCCAACCGCGATGAAACGCCGCCTGACCTCATCCCTCAATTCCCGCTTATCCGCGAGGCTACAAGGGCTTTCGGATTCGAGCCCTTGGAAGTAGAGGGCTATGAAGCCGATGACCTGATAGCCGCCTATGCCCGCCAAGGCCGCGACAAGGGCCTTGAGGTGGTTATCGTGTCATCCGACAAGGACCTGATGCAGCTTATCCGTGACGGGGTTTCGATGTACGACCCCCTCAAGCAGCGGGCCATGGGCGCGCCCGAGGTGATGGAAAAATTCGGGGTCACGCCCGACAAGGTCATCGAAGTACAGGCCCTGATTGGCGACCCTACCGACAACGTGCCCGGCGTGCGCGGTATTGGCCCAAAAACTGCCGCCGAGCTCATCAATGAATATGGCGACCTTGAAGGGTTGCTGGCTAATCTTGATAAAATCAAGCAGCCCAAGCGTCGTGAAACCCTTGTTGAAAATGCCGAGCTTGCGCGCCTGTCCAAGAAACTGGTGACGCTGGATGCCCATGCGCCTATCCCTCGCCCGCTTGAAGCCCTTGGCGCCGGCAGCCCCGCATCGCCAGAGCTTGTGTCGTTTTTGCAATCACATGGCTTCAAGTCCGTCCTCAGCAGGCTAGGCGCCAAACCTGAACCTATTGCCGATACCGCAGCCCCCATGCCCACCGTAGTTGTTGCTGCCAAGGCAGCGCCTACCGAGGCTGTGTACGTTACGATTACGGATGCGCGTACACTTGAGGAATGGGTGCGCGAAGCGACTGCCAAGGGTGTGGTATCGGTAGACACGGAAACCACAGCCCTGACCCCTGCCAAGGCCGAACTTGTCGGCATATCACTTTCCCATGAGGAAGGGCGCGGTGCTTACATCCCTGTCGGGCACCGTAACAAGCAGGCAGACTTGCTGGGCGATAGCGGCCCCGAGATTGTGCAAATGAAAAAGGCTGACGCCATACGCATTTTGAAGCCGCTGCTTGAAGACCCTTCTGTCATGAAAATCGGCCAGAACATCAAATACGACATCCAGATGTTTGCGCATGAGGGCGTTGCCGTTACGCCGATTGATGACACGATGCTGATTTCCTATGCGGTTGACGGTTCGGCCCACGGGCACGGCATGGACGAATTGGCTGAACTACACCTTGGCTACAAAACCATTTTGTATTCCGATGTCGCCGGTAAAGGCGCAAAACAAATCAGCTTTGCGGAAGTACCCGTAGATGCCGCAACCAAGTATGCCGCAGAGGATGCCGATATAACCTTGCGGCTTTATAACCACCTAAAACCGCGCCTTGCGCAGGCCCGCCTCCTGACCGTTTATGAAACGATGGACAGGCCGCTCGCGCCCGTTATAGCGCGGATGGAATCACACGGCGTGAAAGTGGATGTAGGTGTTTTGCGCAGCCTTTCATCGGAATTTGGCGCGCGACTTATTACGCTTGAAGGCGAGATACACAAGCTTGCAGGTACGCAATTTAACGTGGCATCACCCAAACAACTTGGCGAAATACTATTCGGGCAAATGGGTTTGCCCTCGGGCAAGAAAACCAAGACGGGAGATTGGTCGACATCAGCCGATATCCTTGAGGAACTGGCCGAGCAAGGGCACGAGATTGTCGAAAAGGTTTTGGATTACCGCCAGATGGCGAAGCTGAAATCCACCTACACGGATGCCTTGCAGGAAGAAATATGCAAGCGTACAGGGCGCGTACACACATCCTTTGCTTTGGCCCACACATCAACGGGCCGACTGGCATCAACGGAACCGAACCTGCAGAACATCCCCATCCGCACGGATGCGGGTAAAAAAATCAGGGAGGCTTTTGTAGCTGAAGACGGGTATGTGCTTTTATCCATCGACTATAGCCAGATTGAACTGCGGCTTGCGGCTGCACTTGGCGGGATACCTGCATTACAACGCGCTTTCCGCGAAGGGCTGGACATCCATGCCATGACCGCATCGGAGGTTTTTGGAATACCCATGGAAGAGATGACCCCCGATGTGCGCCGCCGCGCCAAGGCCATCAACTTCGGTATTATTTACGGTATCTCCAGCTGGGGGCTTGCCAAACAGCTAGGCATCACACCGCAGGAGGCAGGCAGTTATATCAAGCAATACTTTGCGCGCTTCCCCGAACTATCGACGTACATGGAGCGTACGAAGGAAGAGGCCCGCAAGCACGGGCATGTAAACACCTTCTTTGGCCGCCGCTGCATCATCGACGGTATCAACGACAAGAACCCAGCGCGCCGCGGCTTTGCCGAGCGCCAAGCCATCAACGCGCCATTGCAGGGCACAGCCGCCGATATCATGCGCAAGGCCATGATCCGCGTGGACCGCGCGCTAGAGGCCAACAGGCACCTTGATTGCAAAATGCTTTTGCAAGTGCATGACGAACTGGTGTTCGAGGTAAAAGCCGAGCAAGCGCAGGAGGCAGCGGCGCTGGTCAAAAGTATCATGGAAAGCGTGGCTGATGTTGGCGTGCCGTTGGTGGCCGAGGCCGGTATCGGCCCCAATTGGGCCAAGGCACACTAAAAACTGGACATTCCCATATTGCTCCCATAAAACCCCTGCCATCCAGCAGGAGGGACTATTTTATGCTCGCTAAAGCCCAGTTTGCCGTATCCACGCTTGGTATCGGCCAGATTTATGATGATACAAAACTTGCCCGCGAAGTACTGGCAGACGCCATGCCCACGCTTTTGCACTTTGCGCACGCCCTTAACTACGCACACTTCAAGATGCTTGGCACTTCCCAATCGCTGCCCGGCGGCCTTAATTTCAGCTACGGGCCTGAAGCAATTACGGAAGCCACATACGATGTCGGCAAAATGGTAGCACCCGACTATTACGAGAAGTGGTTTATGTTCAAGCACGATGCGCAGGGTTGCAGCATCACCACCGGCAGCTACAAGCCGCTGGATAACGGCGTGGAAGCCACTTTTGACGTCCGCATCAGCGGCAAAGGCACCTTTGTTGTCACGACAAGCAACCAAGACGGCAAAATCATCAATACACAGCAAACCAACAGCCCGACTGAAATCATCGGCATGTGCGGCAACTGGATTGCCCGTAACTTCAATATGGAAGAACGCAAACTGGTTGGCCGCTTTGTTACGCGCCTTGCCGGAGAAGCCATGGCATACCGCGGGGCCGGCATTACGCCCTACAAGCGTTTCGTTCAGGTTTGACCGATAGCCAAAAGCGCGGCAAAGTAGCCGCGCTTTTTAGTTTTGTACGAGGGTTACATGTCACCGACCAAAGATTTCCCCGTTTCGTGGGATGAAATGCACCGCCACGCCAAGCTGCTTGCATGGCGCTTACTCGAAAAAGGCCCGTGGAAGGGTATTGCCGCCGTTACGCGCGGCGGCCTTGTTCCCGCCTGCGTGGTTGCGCGCGAGCTTGATGTGCGCCTGATTGAAACCGTGTGCATTGCCTCCTACGACCACCAGAACCAAGGTTCCGCCAAAATCCTGAAGGGCGGCGAGGCCATGGGCGACGGCACGGGCTGGCTTGTGATTGACGACCTTGTAGACACGGGCAACACTTTCAAGATTATCCGCAGCATGCTGCCGAAAGCCCATTATGCCGCCGTTTACGCCAAACCGCAGGGCATACCCACCTGTGATACGTGGATTACCGAAGTATCGCAGGACACATGGATCTTTTTCCCGTGGGATCTTGAAGCGCAATACCGTGTCCCCCTAGCGGAAGTGCACAAGAAGGGTTAACCTTCCCCCCATAATGATTAAGTCTTTCGACCTGCCTGTCACGGCAGATGAAACCGTACGCGTTGTTTACCAGCAGCCGGACTCCGATAAAACGGAGCCTACGGTCAAACCTGCGCGCACAAAGGTAAAATCGCGTCACGAGGACCTGTACGAAGACGACCTCTCGTTAACGCCTCCCCGTAAGCCTGTCATTATCATGATGCATGGCTTCCCCGGCGGGCACAAAGGCGGGTGCGACGACCTTTTTGGCGAGCTTGAATACCGCTTTGAGGGGCTTGGCTATCCATCCATCCGTTTTGATTTCAGGGGATGCGGGGAGAGCTCAGGCCGCGAGGAGGATTTCTGCATCGAAAGCGCGCTGGCTGACCTGAATGCCGTTATCCTGTGGGCGCAACATGATGCCGGACACCGCAGCATAGTACTTCTTGGCGAGAGTTGCGGGGCCACGATTGCCCTACTTGGCAACAGGCCGGATGCCATTATGGGGAATATCCTGTTATGGCCTGCACTCAAACTGAAAGAAACATCCTTCAAGGATCTTTTTACGCAAGAAAGCAGGATTGAATCCATCACGCGCGACCAGCCTTACACGATGTTCGAGGGGCACAAAATGGGGTCCCATTTTATCAATGATATCTATACGTTAGATCTTACGACCACCCTCGAAAACATAACAGCCCCGACCTTGATCCAACACGGTACGGCGGATGACGAAGTATCGCTTGAGCAGGTGCATTATGCCCGCGACCATCTGGCAGGCCTTATAGACATCGGCATCTTCGAAGGGGGTGGCCACGGCCTCAGGGATGCCAATATGCGCCAGTATATGTTCATGAATATCCGCCATTTTCTGGAGCGGTTATTCAAAAAGCTTGATTTACAGCCAAAAAACTGATTAATAGGCGCATCCGCGACAAACTGGCTTTATAAGGCATGCCAGCCGTCGCTTTGTGCAACCTCCAACTACGGAGCCAAAAATGCCGAAAATGAAGACGAAATCGGGCGCCAAAAAGCGCTTCAAGGTGACGGCTTCGGGTAAGGTCAAGTTCAAACAGGCCCACGCCCGCCACCGCCTCATCAGCAAACCCCAGAAAATGAAACGTAAAGCCCGCGGTACCGCCGTGATGTTCAAGGCTGATGGCGACAAGGTCATCAACCAGTACCTCCCTGGCCAGCGCCGCAAGAGCAAGGCCAAGAAAGCCCGCCCGGCTAACGACAACGCAACAGCTAAAAAGGCAGGTGCATAATGGCTCGCGTCAAAGCAGGTCCCCGCGCGCACGCGCGTAAACGCAAAATCATCAAGGCCGCAAAAGGTTATTACGGCCGCAAAAAGAGCTGTTTCCGCATTGCCGTTGAAACGGTCGAAAAAGGCATGCAGTACGCCTACCGCGACCGCCGCACGAAAAAGCGCAATTTCCGCGCCCTGTGGATCCAACGTATCAACGCTGCCGTGCGCGAGCATGGCCTGACCTACGCCCAGTTCATCAACGGCCTCAAACTGGCCAAGATCGAACTGGACCGCAAAGTGCTGGCCGATATTGCCGTTCACGATGCAGACGGCTTCAAGGCGATCTTCGAGCAAGCGAAGTCCGCCCTGACCGCAGCTCAAAACAACGCCAAAAGCACGAAAGCTGCTTAATTTAGGCTACTAAATACTATACAGTCAGGGCGCAGGAGCTTAGTGCACTTGCGCCCTTTTCATTACGGATGGACACAATGAGTCAGGTCATACAACTGAAGTCGGAACTGGAACAGCGTATCAACGCGGCAAACGACTTGGATTCCCTAGAAAAAATCCGCGTCGACGCGCTTGGAAAAAAGGGCGCCATTACGGCCCTCATGCAAAACCTTGGGGCCATGCAGCCCGAGGAGCGCAAGGCCTTCGGTGCGCAGGTGAACGAACTCAAAGACAACGTCACGCGCCTTCTGGAAGACCGCTTCAAGACACTCAAGGCCGGTGCCATTACGGCGCGCCTGAAAGCCGAGCAACAGGACATGACTTTGCCTGTCACCCCACAAGCCAAGGGCAAGATCCACCCCATCTCGCAAACCGTTGACGAGATGATTGCGATATTTGCCGATATGGGTTTCACGGTTGCGGAAGGGCCGGATATCGAAGACGACTTCCACAACTTTACGGCCCTCAACTTCCCCGAGGCGCACCCTGCCCGCGCGATGCACGATACGTTTTATTTGCCTGACGCCACGGAGGGCAAAGACAAAAAACGCCTTTTGCGTACACACACCAGCCCCGTGCAAATCCGCACGATGATGTCGCAGAAACCGCCTATCCGCATCATCATCCCCGGCCGTACATACCGTTCGGATTACGATATGACGCACACGCCCATGTTCCACCAGCTTGAAGGGCTGGTGATTGATAAGTCCACGCACATGGGCCACCTGAAGGGCTGCCTTATCGATTTTTGCAAAACGTTTTTCGGCGTGAACGAACTGCCTACGCGTTTCCGCCCCAGCTTCTTCCCATTCACCGAGCCTTCGGCTGAAATGGATATCGGCTGCGACCGTTCGGGCGGCGGCCTCAAAATCGGGGCCGGCAAGGACTGGCTGGAAATTCTGGGTTGCGGCATGGTGCACCCCAACGTTCTTAAAAACTGCGGTATCGACCCCGATGTCTACCAAGGCTTTGCCTTTGGCATGGGTATCGAGCGCGTGGCGATGCTGAAATACGGCATCCCTGATTTGCGCACCTTCTTTGAAGGCGACACCCGCTGGCTGGACCATTACGGCTTTGACGCCCTCGAGCGCCCGAACCTTGCAACAGGCCTTTAACTTATGGTGAGGGTCATACCCATGACGGCCGAGTATGCTATCGGATGGCGGAATTTGTGGCGCATGAATGTTGGCGATGCGCTCGACAAATCCGTTATCGACCATACCGAGCGCCAGTTGCTGGATGACCGCACACCCCTGTTTGCGTTACTTGCCAAAACGGATGAAGACGAGATTGTCGGGCTGCTGCACGGTGTTGTACACCCTGTAGCGGGCTCCACCCAAAACATCTGCTGTCTACAGGATATGTATGTGCACCCTGCCCGCCGCAACCAAGGCATCGGCAGCAAGCTGCTTGATGCCCTGACCGCCATGGGCCGTGCCGAAAAATGGGACCGCGTTTACTGGCTCAACGACATATCCAACAAACTGGCGCAGGAATTCAGCAAGACGCGCGCCATCAAAATCGATTTTACTTTCCACGTCCTTCCCATTCTCATGCTTGATAAACTAGGAGTACGCACATGAAGTTCACGCTTTCATGGCTTAAAGACCATCTTGATACCAAAGCCAGCCTTAACGATATCGTGCTGGCACTGACCGCCATCGGCCTTGAGGTCGAAAACGTGGAGGACCGCGGGGCCATGTATGCGCCCTTCAAAACCGCTAAGGTGGTATCAGCCGAGAAGCACCCGAATGCCGACCGCCTGAAAGTGCTGATGGTTGATACCGACGGCAGCGGCAAGCTTACGCAAGTTGTGTGCGGCGCCCCTAACGCGCGCGCAGGCATGACAGGCGTATTTGCGCCCGAGGGCAGCTACATCCCCGGCCTTGATACCGTGCTTAAAAAGGGCGTTATCAGATCCGTTGAAAGCTGCGGGATGATGGTATCCGAGCGCGAGATGAAACTATCGGACGAGCATACGGGCATCATTGATTTGCCCGACAGCACGCCCGTTGGCGTGCCGATGGCCCAGCTTTTCGGCCTTGATGACCCTGTCATCGAAATCAACCTGACGCCCAACCGCGCCGATTGCGCGGGCATACGCGGGATTGCGCGCGACCTTGCGGCCAAGGGGCTTGGAACGCTCAAGCCACTGGACGCAACAGCCGTGCCTGCGAAATTCGATACGCCTATCAAGGTGAAAATAGATTGCCCCGAGGCATGCCCGCAGTTTTTGGGCCGTCTTATCAAGGGTGTTAAAAACGGCCCCAGCCCCGAATGGTTGCAAAAGCGCCTGAAGGCGATTGGCCTTCGACCTATTTCAACACTCGTTGATATCACCAACTATTTCACCATCAGCCTTAACCGCCCGCTGCACGTTTTTGATGCCGACAAGCTGAAGGGCAACATTGTTGTCCGTAAAGCCAAAGACGGCGAGAGCCTTGATGCCCTTAACGACAAAACCTACACGCTAGATGCCAGCATGACTGCTGTTTGCGATGACAGCGGCGTGCTTGGACTTGGCGGTATCATCGGCGGCAATTCGACGGGATGTTCGGATGCGACGCAAAACGTATACATCGAGTGCGCATATTTCAGCCCGCTGCATACGGCGCTTACGGGGCGCAAGCTGCAAATCCATTCCGATGCGCGCTACCGTTTCGAACGTGGCATCGACCCCGCGTTTCTGGCCGATGGCATGGAACTAGCCACCAAAATGGTGCAGGAGTTGTGCGGCGGTGAGGCCGGCAGCGTTGTGAACGCCGGCGCCGAAGCCGCGTGGAAGCGCACGGTTGCATTTGACCCTGCGCGCACGGAAAAACTTGCGGGTATCCACCTCAGCCACCAAGAGCAGCACCATGTGCTTGTGACGCTCGGGTTCACCTGTGATTCCCATGTCATCCCCTGGAAAGTAGTGCCGCCTAGCTGGCGCCCCGACATCGAGGGTTCGGCCGATCTGGTAGAAGAAATTACGCGCATCCACGGGTTTGACTCGATCCAGCCTGTATCGGTGACGCGCGATGGCACCCTTACGGGGGTCCTTTCGGGTGACCTGAAACGCAGGCAGGATACGCGCCGTGTGCTTGCCGCACGCGGGCTCAAGGAAGCGGTCACGTGGTCGTTCATGCAGAGCGGGCAGGCACTGCCATTTGAGAGCGTTGCCATGAACGACAACAAGCGCACCGAGCTTACGCTGACCAACCCCATTTCATCGGAAATGGACCGTATGCGCCCGAGCATACTGCCCAATCTGTTGCAGGCAGCACAACGCAACGCCGACAAAGGTTTTGCCAATGCCGCGCTTTTCGAAATCGGCCCCGTGTTCAATGGAACATCCCCTGACGAGCAGTTTTTTATGGCAGCCGGTATCCGCCATCTTGCGATGGGCGACAAACACTGGAGCGGGGCTGAAGCCAGCCGCGCCGTAAGTGCCTATGATGCCAAGGCCGATGCGCTTGCCGCCCTTGAAGCATGCGGCATGCCTGCATCCAAGGTACAAATCACCAATGACGCGCCTGCCTATTACCACCCCGGCCGCAGCGCCACGCTGCGCCAGGGCCCCGTGGTGCTTGGCTGGTTTGGCGAGTTGCACCCGAGCGCGCTTGAGGCGCTGGATGTCAAAGGCCCAGCCTGCGGTTTTGAGGTATTTCTGGCCCGAGTGCCAGCACCCAAGAAAACGGGGACGGCCAAGCCGTTGCTCAAGCCATCGCCGTTCCAGCCTGTCAGCCGCGACTTTGCGTTTATTGTTGATGCGGGCGTGAATGCGGATACCATCATGAAGGCAGCATCCGCTGCCGCCAAAGACCTTATCGAACGTGTGGATGTTTTTGACGTTTATGCAGGCAAGGGTATCGAGGCGGGTAAAAAATCAGTCGCTATTGCCGTTATCCTGCAGCCGCGGGACAAGACCCTGACAGATGCCGAAATCGACGGTATCGGCCAGAGCATCGTGAAAGCGGTGGGCGATAAAACAGGAGCCACCTTGCGGGCATGACCATCTACTTCAACCTTCTGGACAGGCCCGATGCAGGCCCCGACAGGCCCGCCCAAACGGCGGCCCAATTGGCCCCTGTCACGATGGAAGTACCGCCCGCGCCTGAAACGCCGCCCTCGCCATGGCTTGCACTGGCCGATACATCAAGCATCAACATGCTTGATTTTGATACGGTGAATGGCCGCGAGGCTTATGCAGCCCTCATGGCAGAAACGCCGCTTTACCGCATCACTGCCGAATTGCTGGTAGACCAGATACTGTTCGATTCCATGAAGGATGCCGCGCGCATGAAAGGCGTACGCGCAGCCTTTGCGCCAGAGGATGCACCCGAGCCCATCATCGAAACCATCGCTAAAAAATACGAATTTGCGGGCACTTTGCGCTTCCCTGTTATTGCCACACGCACTGACGTACAGCTGCTGGAGCTTTACCTGAAGCTCTATGGGCCTGCATGCCCCCAGCACGGTAGTATCGAGACCCATTTGATGGCGCTTATGGGTGGCAACACGCAGCGCCTGCTTGAAAAATGCGACGGCATGAGCTGGAGAGCGCGTGGCTGGGTACGCCTTGATAAAATCGTGTATGACGCGGAGCGTCTGGATCACGACCCCGATGTCACATTTGAATCGTATGTTACACGCGGGCGGGCCGCAGCCGAAGCACTTGCCGTATCGGAGCCCGAACCTTTGCTGGCCGCATGGATTCAGGCCGAGCGCGTGCAACGCGAATTGTGCCGCGACATTGATGCCGTTTTACGATTGGGCGATATACGCCGTCTGCCGCGCTGGGTGCGGGCCGATGTTTTCCGTATCCTTGAACGTGAAGCCATGAAGCAGGTTTTTGCCGAAGGCATCACGAAGCAATACGCCGAATGGCCTGCCTTGCGCCGGTGTACGCACCTTTCGGAACCCATATCAGCCAATGCCAAGGGCGAGGTTGCGCCGCTTATCCAGCAACTTCTTAACCAGACCCTGAGTGCTGACGCACGTTATGCCGGCAGCGCCGAAGCGTTTGCCGTACAGGCAGAGCGCCGCATGCGCGAAGCCAAGCGCCTTATCGGCAAAAACGGCTAATGCCTTTTATTCTTCCGAGAATGTC
>JAGWXJ010000169.1 GCA_018969935.1 Alphaproteobacteria bacterium
TGGTCCAGAAAATCGCGATCATGCGATACCACAATCAGCGTACCTGTATACGCTGACAAAATTTCCTCCAGCATATCCAGCGTCTCCATATCAAGGTCGTTGGTAGGCTCGTCGAGTATCAAAAGATTGCCTGGGTTGGCCAATACCTTGGCCAACATCAGGCGATTTTTCTGTCCGCCGGATAGCGAGCCCGCAGCCTGTGTCGCCTGCGCAGGATCAAACAAAAAGTCCTTCAGGTATCCGCACACATGGCGCGTTTTACCCATCACATCGATATAATCCCCACCATTCGGCAGCAGGTTCCGCCACAATGACCAATCGTGCCGCAAATCCTTGCGTGCCTGGTCAAAGTACGAAACATTGAGGTCACGTGCGCGCTTGATGGTCCCCGCATCCGGCTCCATCTCTCCGACCAGCATCTTTAAAAACGTCGTTTTGCCTGAACCGTTTCGCCCAAGCACGCCAATACGGTCCCCGCGCAAAATACGCAGCGAAAAACTCTCAAGGATTTTTTTATCGCCAAACGATTTATAAACCTTCGTGAATTCCGAAATGATTTTGGAACCTGCCTCAAGCTCCGGTGGCGTTATCTCGATTTTCGCCATCATCCGCTTGAAGGATGAAACATCCGCCTTCAGCTTGGCGCGTTCGCTGCGCATGGTTTCAAGCCGCTTCTGGTTGCGCTTGCGGCGGGCAGGCACCCCGCGGCTGGCCCATTCTTCTTCCATCTCCAGCCACTTCTGGCGGTTCTTCAGCTCGCGCGATTCCTGCTCGATCATCATGGTCTGCCAGTCTTCAAAATCCTTGAAGCCCTTGGGGCATACGCGCATGCGCCCGCGGTCCAGCCAGAACACCTTGTCCGACATGGCGGCCAGAAACGCGCGGTCGTGGCTCACGCACACAACAGCGCCTTTAAACCCGCGCAGATAATTCTCGAGCCACTCGATGATATCGAGGTCAAGGTGGTTGGTAGGCTCGTCCAGCAACAAAATATCAGGGCTCTCGACCAGCGCTCGCCCAAGCGCCGCACGGCGTAACTGCCCGCCGGAAAGCGTGTCCATGGTGGTATCGGGGTCAAGGTCGAGCGGGTGCAAAACGGCATCCACGCGGTAATCCACCGCCTCGGCTTCATCGGTTACACGCACATGCTCCTTTACAAATTCACGGATAGTTTGCCCCTTTTTGACAGGCACCTCCTGCTGCAGATAGCCGATGGTCGAACCCTCGAGCTGCCAGCGCGTGCCGTCATCCAGCTGGCGGGCACCGGTAATAAGGTTCATGAGCGTGGTTTTGCCCGCGCCGTTTTTGCCGACAAGGGCGATTTTGTCACCTTCCAGAATCGAAAATTCCATCCCCTCGAAAAGGGGTTTCTTTCCGAAGGTTACAAGCGCATCGCGGACATGGAGAAGCAGGGTTTCAGGCATCGCGCCTCAATAACGGGTATGCGCCAAATTTGCAATATTCATGGCCCTTTGCAGGCCAGCCCCGAAGCAGTATCCTTACCCCCCATGTCAGGCTTTTTCTCGTTCCTGTTTGGCGGTGCCGAAACCCGTGCTGAAAAGCGCAGGCTGGAATCGTTTTTCTCTGCCCTCCCGCTGGAATACTGCGGCTGGGGGCCTTCCGGCGCCATGCTGTTCTCCCGCGGGTTTACCAAAATGCTGGGTATCGACCGCCTGAACACCATTCACGACATCGAAAACGCACTGAAACCCTCCGATGCCGCGGCCCTTGAAGGCTGCTTCCTGGCCCTGACACGCGGGGCAGAGCCGTTTTCCATCACCGTCCACACCATGGCGAATGACCGGATTTTAAAGCTCTCCGGCTCCCGTGGCCGCGACTTGGGTGCCCAAGACAGTTATGACATCCTTTGGTTGCAGGACATCACCCCCCTCGCCCTCGAAACCGATGACCTGAAGGGTGACCTTAAAACAGCTGAGGAAACCGCAAGCAGGCTACGTGATACCCTCGATGCCTTCCCCATGCCTGTCTGGGTATCGGATGCTTTGTCCGACATCGCTTGGGTTAATACCGCCTACGCCCGCACGGCAGGCAAGAATAAGGCCGAGATCCTCGATAAAAAAATCTGGCTACCGGTAACTTTGGTAGGCTCGAATGACGGCGCCGCAAACAAGCTGAAGGAACTGGCGCAAACCGCCCGCACCGAAAAAAAACAGCAATCCATAAGGGCACGCCTTATTGTCGGCGGCCAGCGCCGCATGGTGGAGTTCGTATTCCTGCCCATCGAGAACAGCGACATGGTGGTCGTACAGGCCTCTGACGTAACGCGCGAGGAAGAGCTGGCAGCCGAGCACAAACGCTATGTGGCCGCCCAAGGCAAATTACTGGAACAACTGCACACGGCCGTTGCCATTTTTGGCGCTGACCACAGGCTTGAATTCCACAACAGTGCTTTCTCCCGCCTCTGGAATATCGAGGATGCCTACCTCAACGAACACCCCAAGCTGGGCGACTTCATGGAAAAGCTGCGCGAGATGCGCCGCCTGCCCGAACAGGCGGATTTCCGCGCCTTCAAAAAAAGCTGGCTCGATATGTTCACGGGCCTTCTCAATCCGCATGAAGACATGATGTATCTGCCAAACGGAACAGCCATCCGCTGGCTGGCAGCGCCACACCCCATGGGCGGCCTGATGATGACATTCGAGGATGTTACAAGTCGCCTCGCGCTCGAAACATCCTACAACACCCTTATGGCCATGCAGCGCGAAACGCTGGACAATCTGGCCGAAGGGGTATCGGTGTACGGGGCCGATGGCCGCCTGAAGTTCTACAATCCCCGCTTTATGGCGCTCTGGGGCCTCCACCCCGAGGATCTGGAAGGCGAACCGCACGTCACCGAAG
>JAGWXJ010000030.1 GCA_018969935.1 Alphaproteobacteria bacterium
TCGATGGACCCATCGACGATTATTAGGCCGCTGCTGGATTGGTACGCAAAGCACAAGCGCGATTTGCCGTGGCGGCAGGGCGTTACGCCCTACCGCGTATGGCTATCGGAAATCATGTTGCAGCAGACGACAGTGCCTGCGGTCATTCCGTATTTTGCGAAATTTACCGAGAAGTACCCGCGCATAGAGGACCTTGCCTTGGCACCGACCGAAGATGTGATGCATGACTGGGCGGGCCTTGGGTATTACAGCCGCGCGCGCAACCTGCATGCGGCAGCCAAAGCCGTGGCCGCGAATGGGGGTACCTTCCCCGCCGATTTACGAAGCCTGCCCGGTGTGGGTGAATACACGGCGGGTGCCATTACGGCGATAGCCTATAACCGCAAGGCCGTGGTGGTAGACGGGAATGTGGACCGTGTTGTTGCGCGGCTCTATGCCATTGAAACACCCCTGCCTGCCGCCAAGCCCGCAATAAAAGCCCGTGCCGAAGCCATTTACATGGATGCAGCCAACACCGAGCCTGCGCAGCTGCCACAGGCGTTTATGGACCTTGGCGCCACGGTATGCACCCCGCAAAACCCCAAGTGCGGCGTTTGCCCGCTTGCAGATGTTTGCGAGGCGCGCGCCAAAGGCTTGCAGAACACGCTACCCAAAAAGCTGAAAGCCAAGGACAGGCCCAAGCGCATCGGGTGGGTTTACTGGATTGAAAACACGAAGGGCGAACAGCTTTTGCACCGCAGGCCCGCAAAAGGCCTTTTGGGCGGCATGGCGGGTTTGCCGACAAGCGCGTGGGTGGACGGCAAGGATTTGCCCGCGCATGTATTTGAAGGTGCCAATGATACGGGCCACAGCGTGCGGCATGTGTTTACGCATTTTGAGCTGACTTTACGTGTGGCGACAGCCAGTGTTGCCAAAGCGGAGGCTGATTACTTTTGGGGCACTGCCAAAAATGGCGGCATGCCTAGCGTATTCAAAAAAGTTTCCAATCTTATGTGAACGTGCTAAACCCCTTCACATGGGAAAATGTGAAGCAATAGCTGATTTTAAAATAGCTGCCGGTTGGGGCGGGCTAGGTGACGAGTTCAAGAAACTGCTCATCAAGCGCACGCGCGGGCATGGCGTTGAAAAATCGGTCCGCTGCGCTACGATGCTCGAGGGTTTCAAATCCATGGTCAAGCGCTGGGGATTTGCCCGACACGAGCCGCCACAGCATGAGGCCGCGCACCAGATCCTCGGTTTTGCGCTTATCCATATGGGCCAGAAAATCACGCCTTACCAATACCAAGGCAGCTGGCAGGCCGAGGCATTGGCCCTTGCCATCCAGCGCATGGTTGAAGCCGCCGTTTATGGCGGGCACTACAAGCTCAAGGGCGACCCTTACAAACAAATTTTGACCAAACGCGAATTCACCAGCCTTGTGCGCCAGACCGAAGCGCGCATGGAGCGTGATGACCAATTCGAGCGCGTGCTTGCGCATGCACTTGCGCAAAAAGCTGCCCGTGGCGGCAAGCATTATACCTACCATGATCTGCGCAAGGCCGCAGACCACAGCATCCACCAAATGCAGGACATTGCGAAACGCAGGCGCATCAAGTGCGGTATCGCGTATGCCAATTACAGCGACCGTACAGACGACATTGCCAAAATATTCAAGGCGATGGGCGTGAAGCGCCGTGCCGATAACGCCAGCGTTTACGGGCATTTCTGGTATGTTGATGCCGGCAATGGGCAAAAGCCCTACACCAACGGCATCCATGACAGAAACGGGCGCACCATTGTTGCCCGCAACATACCTAAGCTTGAAGGGGATTTTGCGCCCCTGCCCCCGATTTCGGATGCGCTTATCAGCGAGGTTTATGACCGCGCATTGCCTGCCATTGAAATCATCATGGATACGGCAGCGAAAGCGTATGCCAATGGTTTCAAGTTCAATGGCTGGGGGTTTGGCGCGAACCCGATTTTTGCCGCCATACCCGTAGCCGATATCAGCGAAGCAATACGCAATGCGCCCAAACGCGACTTGCTGAAACTGGAGTTCGGTTTGCGCGAGCGCGCGTATCTGGCCAAACAGTTCGCTTACTGAATACTGCCCGTCAAATCGGGATATTCGCGGCGGGCTTTATCCTCGGCTACCGCAAACTGCTGCGCCACCATGCGGGCGTATAACCCACCTT
The DNA here is from genome assembly GCA_018969935.1 of Alphaproteobacteria bacterium. Taxonomy (GTDB): domain Bacteria; phylum Pseudomonadota; class Alphaproteobacteria; order Micavibrionales; family UBA1664; genus UBA6145. The sequence goes on from JAGWXJ010000030.1 coordinate 2,175, forward strand.
TTGCCAACAGCTCGGCATGCGTACCGGCCTCGGCCACCTTGCCTGCGTGCATCACGTAAATGCGGTCGGCGTACATGATGGTGGAAAGCCTGTGCGCGATAATGACAACGGTGCGCTTGCCGTGAAGGGCCTGCACGGCATCCTGTATCGATTTCTCGTTGTTTGAATCCAGTGCTGCCGTCGCTTCATCGAGAAGCAGAACTGGTGCCGATTTCAAAAGCGCGCGGGCAAGCGCGATGCGTTGTTTTTGCCCGCCCGAGAGGCGCATGCCCCTTTCACCGAGCGGGGTTTCATAACCTTGCGGCAGGGCCATAATGAAGTCATGTGCCATGGCCTGACGGGCAGCGGCTTCCACCATATCGGGCGTTGCATCGGGTTTGCCGAGCAGAATGTTTTCACGCACGGAGCCTGAAAACAGCGCGCTATCCTGCGGGACATAGGCGATGGCGCGGCGCAGGTGTGCGAGATCGAGCGTTTTGATGTCCTGACCATCGAGTGTGATGCGCCCTGAAGTGGCATCATAAAAGCGCATGAGCAACTGGAATACGGTTGTTTTACCTGCACCGCTATCGCCTACAATTGCGACTGTTTCACCCATGCGGATATTCAGCGTGAGGCCATCGAGGGCCGCGGCCTTAACGGCTTCGTTATAGCGAAAAACCACGTTTTCGAACGCTATCGAGCCATTGACGGGTTTGGCGTTTGCACCCGATGCGATGGCGGTTTCTTCGGCCAGCAAGCCATTCACGCGGTCCAGCGCTGCGGCGGCCCTGAAAACGGCTGCGCCCATATCGCCCAGAACACTGAAGGCGCTTGCAACGATGCCAGCATAAAACACGAAGGACGTAAGCGCGCCTGCCGACATTTCACCCTGCATCACATCGTGGGCGCCAACCCACATGACGGCACAGAGCGCCGTAAAAAGGATGAAGATGATGGAGGCCACCATGGCCGAACGGCTGAAGACCTGCCGCATGGCCGCCTGCCCCGCCACTGAGGACTGAGCCACATAACGGCCAAGGAACGTGCCTTCCGCCGTGTAGCTTTGTACCGTTTGTATGGCGCTTAGGGATTCACCGACCATGCCGCCCAATGTGCCCGCATGTTCCTGCGCGAGTTTGGAACGTTTCCTGACAATCCGCCCGATAAGCACAACGGGTATGCCCACCAAAGGCAGGGCGACCAGCACGAGAAGCGTTAGCTGAGGGCTAGTAGCCACCAGCATGGTCAGGCCGCCCACGGCCATGAGCGAGTGGCGGACGACAAGCGGCAGCGATGATGCGACTACCGTCGATATTGTTGTCATATCGGCACTGAGGGCGCTTGAAATTTCGGCGCTATTGCGGCGCTGGTAGAAAGACGGATCGAGCGTCAGCAGGTGCGCGTACGCCCTGATGCGAAGGCCTGATACGATTTTCTCGGATAGCCAGCCAGAGATGGCGAGGCGCGCAAAACTGCCAAGCGCCAGCATCACTATCATGCCGAGCATGATATATAGGGTGTGGTTGAGGTGGCTGATATCGTTATTGGTAAAACCCTTATCAACCAGCCCCTTGAGCAGCAGGCCGAACCCAAGCGTAATGCCCGCCGACATGACGAGGACGGCAATCATCAGGGCAAAAAGGCCGTATTGCCGTTTATCGACCAGCGATACAACGTTGCTTATAGAGGCCATAAGGCTGGATGCAGGGCGCGTTTTTGTGTTCATCAGGGGTGCATCGTGACTCTTTCGGGGTTTTACCGCAAGTCCGTTCATTCGCTGGGGAAAAACCCGAGATTCGTGTGCATAAGTGGCGTTGTTGACGGGCGCCCGATTTGACACTTGGGCGCGCGTTTTCCAAGGTGGCGTGTATCCCGAGTGCACATCGTTTCAACTTATCCACAGGCTGTTGACCATGCGTAATAAAATCGTATTCTTCCTTGTTCCCGTTGTTGTTTTGCTTGCTATCGGTGGTGTGGGTGCCGTGTGGATGAAATCCGCAAATGAAACGGAAGGCGACCTGACGCAAGCCGCCATCGAGCAGCCTGCCAACGCACCCGAAGCCAATATCGACCCCGCATCGGGCGAAAACGCGCCTGCCCCCACGGAAGCGCCTGCGCCTGTAGCCACCACAGAAACACCTGCCGCGGCACCCGCAGCTACGCCAGCCGCGCCTGTTGCAACCGCAACACCTGAAGCCGGCCCCATTGACCCAGCCACCATTGTTGTTGAAGGCACGGACCCGAAAGCCCCGCGCTCGCTCGGCAGCCTTGACGCCCCTGTAACGATGTACGACTTCAGCTCGCTGACATGCCCGCACTGCGCGCATGCCCATGAAACGGTGCTTCCGTACCTTATCCGTGACTACGTGCAGACGGGCAAGCTGCGCATTGTATTCCGTGACTTCCCGCTCAACCTGCAAGCCATGGATGCCAGCAAGGTATCGCGCTGCATGTCGCCCGAGCGCTACTACGCCTTCATCACCATGCTGTTCTCGAGCGTTGAACAATGGGCAGCGCACCACCCTGACCAGCTGATCCAGAATGCCGTGCTTGCAGGCCTTAGCCCTGACAAAGCCAAATCGTGCATTGCCGACAAGGAAACGGAAGACGCCATTATTGCAGGCGTACAGGAAGGTGCCGAGAAGTACCACGTCGAGGCGACACCCACCTTCGTCTTCAACGACGGCGCCAAAGTGATTTCAGGCGCGCGCCCTTACATCGACTTCCAGATGGCGATTGACGGCCTTCTTGAAGAAGCCAAGGACAAAGCCGCAAGGGCCGCCGATGACAAAGCCACGGTGACGGAAACCACACCCGCCCCTGCAGCCACGCCAGAAGAAAACCTGCCCCCTGTCGAATAACCGAACAAGCGTAACTACAAGCCAAGTACCAGCACACAGTATCAGCAACGGAAAGCCAAAGCATGGTCCAGATCCAGCGTCTTCGTCTTAGCGGTTTCAAATCCTTCGTTGACAAGACGGAGCTTGATATCGGCGATGGCCTCAACGGTATTGTGGGCCCCAACGGCTGCGGCAAATCCAACCTTGTGGAAGCCCTGCGCTGGGTGATGGGCGAGAACCGCGCGAAGAACATGCGCTCGGGCGATATGGAGGACGTGATTTTTGCAGGCACGTCGGCCCGCCCTGCCCGCTCGATTGCGGAAGTCACGCTTACGCTTGATAACGCCGATGGCACAGCGCCGCACCCGTTCGGGGGCGCCGCGCAAATCGAAGTCACGCGCCGCATTGAACGCGACAAAGGTTCCAAATACCTTGTGAACGGCAAGGAAGTCCGTGCACGCGATGTGCAGATGCTGTTTGCCGATGCGCTTACGGGTGCGCACTCGCCTGCGCTTGTATCGCAAGGCCGCGTAACGCAGCTTATTCAGGCCAAACCTTCCGAGCGCCGCCAGATGCTCGAGGAATCCGCCGGTGTGGCCTCGCTTTACACGCGCCGCCATGAGGCCGAGCTGCGCCTCAAGGCCGCCGAGGAAAACCTCTCCAAACTCGATCTCGTCATCAACGAGTTGGGCAACCGCGCGAACTCGCTGCGCAACCAAGCCAAATCGGCCACGCGCTACCGCGAACTTTCGGAGAGCATCCGCAAACTGGAATCCCTGCTGGCATGGCAGGATTGGGGTTCGACGCGCGACAAGCTGAAGAAAGAAGAAACGCGCCATACGGATACAGACGCACAGCTGCGCGAAGCGATGCTGAAAACATCGGAACTCACGCGCGCGGCCGCCGAAGCCGCCGAGGCCGTGGAAGGCCTGCGGATTGGCGATGCCGAGGCGCGCGCCGCCCTGCAACTGCTGCGCCAAGCCCTTGAGCAGCTTGAGCGCGAAGCCAACCACCGCCGTACGGAACACAACGATATCATCCGCCAGATGAGCGAGGCCGAGGCAGATTTGCGCCTTGCCACCGAGCAGCGCGATGCGCTGGCCGACCGCGCATCGGTTATCGCGGCCGACCTTGATAAAATTTCATCGGAAGATGCCGAGAACCCAACGGGCCTTGGCGACCTCGAGCGCGATTACGCGCAGGCACAGGAAGCCGTGCGTTTTGCCGAAAACGACGTGCTGGCGCACCAGGATAAAATCCGCAAAGCCAAATCCGAGCGCGAGCAGGCCCAAGTTGCCGCCACCCGCGCCGAAGCGGAAGCCAAGCGCCTTGCCGCGCGCCTTGCCGATATCGAGGCGCAGTATGCCGCAGCGATGGTACAGGGCACGGAAGAGCAGGAACTGGCAACGCTTGTCACCGCGATTGAAGACTACAAAGCCAAGCGCGCGGAAGCCGAAGGCACGCTGGCCGACAAGCAGGCTGCCTTTGATGCAGCCCGCGACGGCGTCAACGCCGCCCGCGATGCGCTGCAAACCCTGCAACAGGACAAGGGCGGCAAGCAGCGCGAACTTAAAAGCCTCACGGACCTGATTGCGCGTCTTTCCCAAGGCTTCGAGGGTTCGTACATCCTTGCGCTTGATATCCCCGCCGAGTATGCGGTTGCGGTATCAGCCGCCGCCGGTGAGGCTGCCTTGCGTGCCGAGGAAGGCCAGTGGGGCCAAGCAGCAGAAGGTTTTGCCGCATCCGACTGGCCGCAGGGCGTTACGCCGCTTGCCAGTGTTATCGAGGCGCCGGCCGCGCTTCAGGCGTTTGTATCGTCCGTTGCCATTGTTGACGCCGAGAAAGCCGCAAGCCTGCAAGCCCAGCTTAAACGCGGGCAAGTGCTGGTATCGAAGGAAGGCCAGATCTGGCGTTGGGACGGGCTGAGCGTTTCGCGCAGCGCGGATTCCGAAAGCCGCATCTTTACGCTGCGCGCGCAAATCAAGGAGTGCGAGGCCGCCCTTGCCGCCATCGACCCTGCGATCGCGTCCGCACAAGAAACGCTGAACATCAAAAACACCGAGCGCGATACGCTGCAAGCCGCCTGCGCCACCCTGCAACAGCAGGTGCGCGAATATGCAGGCCAGTTGCAAAGCGCCGAACGCAAGACGGAACAACTGCAGAAGGTTGTGAATGACCGCGTGGTCAAGCGCAGCCTGCTTGAAGGCCAGCGTGACCAAGCACGCGAAGCCGCCAAGGGTGCGGAAGACGCGATGGTTGCCGCATCTGCCGCGTATGCCGTGTTTGAAAACACGGATGCCGAAGCACAACTTGCCAACGACCTGCGCGCCGCCGAGGAAATCCTGACCGAGCGCCGTGCACGCCGTGACGGGCTTTCGGGCCAGATTGAAGCCATCAAGGCCGCGGCCCTGCAAGCCAAGCAACTGCTTGAGCGCCTGCGCAACGAAGCCAAACGCACGGACGAGCAGATTGCCCGCGTAAAAGCGCAAGCCGAGAGCCTGACGAGCCGCCTTGAGGCGCTATCCGCCCGCAAGGAAACGCTGGATCCGCAAATTGCCCAAGACGAAGCAGGCACCGCGCGTGACGCCATCCTGACACGCATCACGGATGCCGAGGCCAAAGCTGCCGAAGCATCTGACGGCTTTGCCGTGGCCGATGCCAAAGCGAAGTCACTGGCTCAGGAACTTAAGAAATCGGAAGAAGAAGGCATCGGCCTTCGCGAGCGCCGCGCCGTGATTGCAGCGACCATTCAGGCACTGCAAGGCGAACAGGAACGCATTGCCAACGACATACAGGAACGTTTTTCGTGCAGCCCATCCATGCTGGAAAACGCCGTGATGTCGGAGTGGGCGGAGGCTATCCCCAGCCAGTCCAAGGCACGTTCCGAGCGTGACTTCCTCAACCGCGAACGCGATGATATGGGCCCTGTGAACCTGCGCGCCGAAGTGGAACTGGAAGAAGCGACGACAGAGCAAACACGCCTAGAAACCGAGAAGGCGGACCTGACTGCCGCCATCGAGCGCCTGCGCGAAGGGATTGCCGTGCTGAACGGCGAAGCCCGCGAACGCCTTGTCAAAACGTTCGAGCAGGTCAACGCGCACTTCCAACGTCTGTTCCAGCGCCTGTTCGGCGGTGGCGAAGCGCACCTGAAGCTGATTGATTCCGAAGACCCGCTGGATGCCGGCCTTGAAATCTTCGCACAGCCGCCCGGCAAGGCGTTGCAATCACTCTCGCTGCTATCGGGCGGGGAACAAACACTGACGGCGATCTCCATGATCTTCGCCATGTTCCTTGCCAACCCGGCCCCTGTTTGCGTGCTGGACGAGGTGGACGCACCGCTTGATGACGCCAACGTGGACCGCGTGTGCACGCTGCTTGAGGAAATGTCGGCCAGCTGCTCGACACGCTTCCTCATCATCTCTCACCACCGCATGACGATGGCCCGCATGCACAGGCTGTACGGCGTGACGATGGCCGAGCGCGGCATCAGCCAGCTTGTATCCGTCAACCTTGCGGCGCAGGGCGACCTTCTTGCGCATATCAAGGCGGCGTGAAGAGCCTATTGAATGTCTGAACTAGCAACCCTTGAGCCTAAGCAATTAATCAGGCTCATGGATGTGCTTTCATCTGCCGGTTTCGATGTAAGCGAATGGTCTAAGAATTTCAAAGGTAAGCACCCTTCTACAAATCCCAAATACTGTTACGAATGGTCATTCAATGCACCTGACCGCGTGCTACTGACCTTCTGGTTCACAGATATTAGCGAGGAAAACGGCAAGATTTTCCGTGAAATGAACATGCGTGTGCGCGCCACTAAGATCTTTCAAAAGGGTGCAAAGAGAAAGCGTGCCGAGAACTATGATGCCGCGCTGCGTTACGCATATGACAACAGGCTTCCTGTTTACATTGCTCTCTGTATAAGGGACCCAAAATCCAAGGATGCCAGCAGCGCAAAGTCATTAAAGCGGGTCCTTGATACAAAAACCTGGGCAGTTGTTTCCTATGACCATCAGACAGGCGACGCCAGAATTGAAAGAGGGGCGAACCCCAATAATGAGTTGATGGATATCATAAGCGCTGAGGTTGATTTTGATGATGATGCAGATGCTCATGAAGGGCAAAAGCAGAAGATATATGTAACACATAGAAAGCGTGAAAGCCGACTACGCATAGATAAAATCAGACAGCATTTAGCTCGCAACGGTGGCCGACTGGCTTGCGAGGTCCCAAAATGTGGTTTTGATTTTTTTAAAATCTATGGTGAAGCGGGAAGAGATTTTGCTCATGTCCACCATATTGACCCTTTGTACAATTCACCTGACGAAGGCAGAAAGGTAACTTTGGATGACTTGGCAATTGTTTGCGCGAATTGTCATGCCATAATACACCGCAAGGGCGGGTGCCTGCCTATGCACGACCTTATTAAATCTTCAACCGCGATTGAGTAACCATGAACGACGAGAGCAAGCTCAAGGACCTTCAGGCGCAGATTGATGCCCTGAAAACAAAAACCGAGCCCAAGAATGCGGCGGGCGGCAGTGACGAATCGGAATCCATGTCCGTTGGCATGCGGGCCGGTACTGAACTGGTTGGCGCGACCGTCGGTTCGGCGCTTATCGGGTACGGGCTGGACAGCTGGCTGGGGACCAAACCGTGGTTTTTGATTATTATATTCCTTTTGGGCGTTTGCGCCGCCTTTCTAAACATCTGGAAAATAACAGAAAATTCGGATCGCAAATCCGCCGAAAAAAATCTTTCCGCGGAGCAAAAGAAATCCTTGGCAAAAGACGTCGAGCCCCTTAAATAGAGGGCGAATTTTGAAGCAACCCCGACCCTAAAAAAGAGCCGTGGCTGACCCTATACATCAGTTTGTAATCCAAGACCTTGTTCCCCTTCATATCGGGGGCGTTGACCTTTCTTTCACCAATTCCGCACTCTGGATGGTGATTGCGGCGGGCCTTTCCTCGGTCGTCCTTACGATGGCGATGAGCCGCGCAAGCATTGTGCCGAACCGCCTGCAAGTGGTTGCCGAATCCGCCTATTCATTCGTGGCCAACATGGTGCGCGACAACGCGGGCACCGAGGGCATGCGCTTTTTCCCGCTTATCTTCACGCTGTTTATCGTGGTGCTGATGGGGAATGCGCTGGGCATGATCCCCTACTCGTTTACGTATACCAGCCACCTTGCCGTTACGGGCGCGCTTGCACTGTTTATCTTTATTTTCGTTACAATCGTTGGCTTCATCCGCCACGGGTTGCACTTCCTGTCGCTGTTTTCGCCTGAAGGCGTGCCACTGGTCCTCAAGTTTTTTGTAATTCCGCTTGAAATCATTTCCTACCTGACGCGCCCTGTTACGCTTTCTGTCCGTCTTTTTGCGAACATGATGGCAGGGCACCTTTTGCTTAAGGTTTTTGCGGGTTTCTGCGTATCGCTGATGAGCGTGAGCATTGCCCTTTCGCTTCTGCCCATGGCTTTCAACGCAGTCATGATCGCATTCGAGTTTTTGATAGCCGGTCTACAGGCATACGTATTTACGGTCCTTACGTGCGTATACCTCAAGGACGCTATCGAATTGCACTAAACCAACCATTAACAATGAAATGAAGGAAACCTAAAATGGAAATCGAATCCGCAAAATTGATTGCAGCCGCCCTTGCCCTCCTCCCGATGGCCGGCGTCGGTATCGGCCTTGGCAACATGTTCTCGGCCTACAACAACGCAATCGGCCGCAACCCCGGCGCCGTTGACCTGCTGAACAAGAAGTTCATGCTTATGTTCGCGTTCACGGAAGCTCTCGGTATCTTTGCGCTTCTCGTTTCGCTGATGATCCTGTTCAAGTAAGATCACGAGCACGTTGATGAACAAGAGCTTCCTGCGTACCTGCCTTGCTTTTGCCGTTGTGGCCGTTTTGGCCGCAACGCCCGCAGTTGCGCAACAAGAGCCCGCAGTCATGCAACCCCCTGCCGCGCCGGCCCCAACAGCCGGCACCACGGGTAGCGAGCTGCCGTTCATCAACAGCGGTGCGAACCAGCCTGTTTTGCAAACCATTTCGCCGGACGGGCAAGCGATTGCCCCCGATGAAATGGAAGCGCCAGTCGGCGAGGCCGCCGAGGGTGCAGCGCACGGTGAAGGCGGACACAGCAAGGGCCTGCCCCAGTTTGATGTTTCCACCTTCCCCAAGCAGCTTTTCTGGCTCGCGCTTACGTTCGCGTTCCTGTATGTCACGTTCTCTACCGTCACGCTTCCACGTATCGGCAATGTCATCGACAAGCGCGCTGCCAAGGTTTCGGCAGACCTTGAGGCTGCACAATCGCTGAAATCGGAAGTCGAGCGCCTACGCGGCGAATACGAAGCCGCCATTGCCGCCGCCCAAAGCGAAGCCGCCAAGCTGATTACGACCGTCCAGTCCGATATCAAGCGCATGGCCGAGCAGCAGGACGCCGCCTACAAAGCGCGTACGGAAGAAGCCGTTGAACAACTTGAAAAGAAAATCGATGTTGCGCGTAAGCGCATCATGGCCGACCTCAACAACCTTGCCGCTGACCTTACGGTTGATATTGCCGCCCGCGTGGCAGGCGTAAAAGCCGATAGCAAAACGGCATCCGCCGCTGTTGACGGCCTTTCCGGCAAAGCCAAGGCCGCTTAAGGAGAAGCACCATGACATACCTTAGCGACGCAACTTTCTGGGTCCTTCTTTCCTTCCTGATTTTTGTCGGCGTGTTCATCCGTGTCGGCTGGTCGCAAGTCATTGCGATGCTGGATGGCCGTATTGGCGAAATCCGCAGCGAGATCGACACGGCTGAAAAGCTGCGCCGCGAAGCTGCCGACATGCTGGCCCAATACCAAGCCCGCCACCGTGACGCGATGAAGGAAGCTGCAGAAATTGCCGGCCGCGCCAAGGTGCAGGCTGAAACCATCCGCGCGAAGGCCGAGGCCGATTTGCGCGAAACGATGGCCCGCCGCGAAAAACAACTGGCCGACCGCCTGACGCGCATCGAGCAGGCTGCCGAGGCCGAGCTGCGCCAAGCCACTGCCGCCCTTGCCCTCAAGGCATCGGAAACCGTGATCCGCAAAGGGCTGGATGCCAAGGGCCAAGCCGCGCTGGTTGACCAGTCGGTTGCCGCTCTCAAGGCCATTTAAGCACCCCCGCTAGCCAGCGCCCATGCGGCGCGGGTACAATACCCACCGTATGTCCGTATTCACCCCTTCACCGCACCCTTTATCCGCCGCGCGCTGGAAGGGTTTGCGCGTGGGGCTTTTGGGCGGTTCCTTCAACCCTGCCCATGCCGGGCACATGCACATTGCCAAGCAAGCCATGGTGCGCCTGAAGCTTGATGCCGTTTGGTGGGTTGTGAGCCCCGGCAACCCCCTCAAGACCAAGAACCCCGTAAAGGATTTTGAAGCGCGCGTTAAGGCCGTGAATGCTTTTGTAAAACACCCGCGCATGTGCGCAACGGACATCGAGGGCAAGCTTAAAACGCGCTATACCTACGATACCATCAAGGCACTCCTAACGCGCTTCCCCCGTACACAGTTTGTATGGATTGCCGGCATGGATAACGCCTGCGCCTTTGACCGCTGGGACAAGTGGGAAAAACTGCCTGCCCTTATGCCCTTCGTGTTTTTTGACCGCCCGCCTGCTGCCGCCAAACTGAAGGGCAAGCGCATACGCCAGCACCGCCATATCGCGCAGTGCACAAAACTGGTGGCCCGCCCCCTCAAACCTTCCGAAAACGGCGTTTTCTGGATGCTTTCGGGCAAATCCGTCAACCTTTCTTCCACGGCCATCAGGCGCAAAAAACAGGGGCATTTTGCGAAAAGGGCAGAATCTGGGGTATAATGAAAGGGTTGATGAGAGATTGTACCATCTTAAAACATCGCACCGTGACCGCTTTGGCCCTTGAAACGGCGAGGCGGTTTTTTACTTTAAACACCAACAAAGGAGAGCACCCATAGCCAGCAAAAAACCCGCGGGTAAAAACCCCGCCGAGTCACTCAAGGACCTGTTACTCAAGACCCTTGATGACAACAAGGCCGAAGACATTGTGACAGTACCGCTTGATGGCAAGTCGGCCCTTGCCGATTACATGATTATCGCTTCCGGCAGATCCGCCCGCCACGTTGTGGCTTTGGCTGAATTGTTGGGAGAGGCCCTCCATAAACTTGGCCGCCCCGCGCGCTATGAAGGCCGCGATAGCGGTGACTGGGTTTTGACGGATGCGGGGGATGTGATTGTCCACCTGTTCCGCCCCGAAGTACGCAGCTTTTACAACCTCGAGAAAATGTGGTGCCAGCCCGATGACACCGTGCCCGTGGCCGAAGGCCCCGCACGCAAGGTTGCAGGCCAAAAACGCCGCAGGGCTGCCGCTACCGCCTGATTTATCCGCCTTGCGGGTTGCACTCTGCAACAGCACGGATAACATGGCCTGATGAAATTTTCCCTTATTGCCGTCGGCAAGATGAAGGACCGCGCCCAACGCGCCCTGTATGACGACTATGCCGTGCGGCTTTCGCCGCCCCCTACCCTGATTGAAATTCCGCAAGCCAACGGCCAAGCCGAAGCGCAGGCCATTGAAAAGCATATCGACGCTCAAGCCTTTGTTGTGGTGCTGGACGAGCGCGGCAAGTTGCTTACAAGCATGGAATTTGCAAACAGCCTGCAAACGGCGATGAATAACGGCAAATCCCACCTGCAAGTCATCATTGGCGGGGCGGAAGGCTTGACAGACGGCATACGCGCCCGTGCGAACCTTATGCTGGCCTTCGGCAAAATGACGTGGCCGCACATGATGGTGCGTATCATGGTGCTGGAACAGGTATACCGCGCGCGCCAGATACTGGCCGGCCACCCTTACCACAGGGAGGGTTAAACCATGCGCCGTACCCTGCTTACCCTTGCCCTGCTTGCTTTCGTGACGCCCGCCTTTGCGCAGAGCGAGGCGGATACGCTCGCATCGTTGCAGGGCGAGCTTGTGCGCACGGCAGGCACCATCAGGACCATCGAGCGCAAGCTGGGCGAACTTGATACCCACCTTGCCGCGCTTGGTGAAAAGCAAAAAGCCCTTGAGGCGGATTACGATGCGCGACGGGCAAAGATGGCGGCCATGGGATCGGCCCTGACCCGCATGGGCAGGACACCGCGCGAGGCCGTGCTTATCAGGCCCGGCGGGCCTTTGCAGGCGGCGCGAACATCCATGCTGCTGAATGCGGCGCTGCCCGTTGTGGAAGCCGAGGCGCAATCGTATCGGGATTTGCTGACAGACCTGCAAAAGACCAAAAGCGCGCTTGCCAAAACATCTGCCGAGGCCAAAACCACACGCGAACAACTGAAAGCCAACCATAGGGCGCTGACCGCATTGCTGGAAAGGCGCCAAAACAGCGGCGGCGGCATCGTTTGGCAGGACGAGGCACGGAAGATTGCCGCGCTATCGCGCGCGGCCCGTAACCTGAGCGACCTGTTATCGCGCCTCGATACCGGCGGCGAGGCGCGCGCCCAACAGGATGCTTTTTTTGCAAGCCTGCCCGATGACGAGGGGACTTTGCCCGTATCGGGCGTTATCAGGGTCGGGTACGGGCAGAAGAACGACATCGGCGCGGTATCGGAAGGAATTACCATCGATACCCTGCCCGGCAGCCTTGTGGTGGCACCACTGGGGGGGATTGTGCGGTATGTCGGCACCTTCCGAGGTTACGGGAATATCGTGATCATTGCGCACAAGGGGGGTTTTTATTCCCTTCTCGCGGGTATGGATAAAATCAATGTTTCCGAAGGACAGGCGATTGTTTCAGGCGAACCAATCGCTATACTGGATGATGCTGTTCCTGCGAATCTTACGGGCGCACCGCCGCGCAAATCAGTGTATTATGAACTGCGTCGCGGCAGGCAGGCCGTAAACCCATCGCAAAAACTGCCCGGGCTTGGTTAAGCCGCATCAATACCTTGGTACCCTTTTCAACTGGATGTTTCATGAAGCTTGTACGCCCCGCCTTTGCAGCCCTTTTTGTAGCCTTCCTTGCCCTTACGCCCGCCTATTTGCACGCGCAAGACGCCCCTGCACCAGCCGCCCCCGCAGCGGAAGGCAGCACCGAGAAGAAGGCCGATGCCGAAGAAACCTACAAGATGCTGAAGATTTTCGGCGAAGTGTTCGAGCGTGTACGCGCCCAATACGTTGACCAGAAAACCGACAAGGAACTTATCGAATATGCCATTGGCGGCATGCTTTCCAGCCTTGACCCGCATTCAAGCTACCTGAATGACGAAGGCTTCGAGGACATGAAGGTCCAGACCCGCGGTTCATTCGGCGGGCTTGGCATTGAAGTCACGATGGAGAACGGCCTTGTGAAAGTGGTGTCGCCTATCGATGACACGCCCGCTTTCAAAGCCGGCATCAAGGCCGGTGACCTTATTACACACCTTGATGGCAAGCCTGTTATCGGCCTGACCTTGAATGACGCCGTAGACAAGATGCGCGGCAAGGTCGGCACGCCCATCACGATTACCGTACACCGCGAAGGTTCCAACGAGCCTTTGAAATTCACGATTACGCGCGATGTCATCCGCATCCGTTCCGTACGTTTTTCGGAGTATGACAACGTCGGGTACATCCGCATCACGACCTTCAACGCACAGACCGAGCCGGGGCTTCGCCAAGCGCTCGAGAAAATCAAGGCTGACAAGGGCAAGGATTTGCTCGGGTATGTTATTGACCTCCGTAACAACCCCGGCGGCCTGCTTGACCAAGCGATTGCGGTTGCCGATGCCTTCCTGGACAAGGGTGAAATTGTTTCCACGCGTGGCCGCAACGACAGCGACACCAAGCGCGACAACGCAACCCCCGGTGATCTTTCCGACGGTTTGCCGATTGTGGTGCTTATCAACGGCGGTTCGGCCTCGGCTTCGGAGATTGTTGCCGGCGCCTTGCAAGACCAGCGCCGCGCCGTGCTGCTCGGGACCAAATCCTTCGGCAAAGGCTCGGTCCAGACCATCATATCGCTGCCCAACAATGCGGCCATCCGCCTGACAACGGCGCGTTATTACACGCCTTCGGGCCGTTCCATCCAGGCCAAGGGCATCGAGCCCGATATCGTCGTGCCGCAGTCCAAGGTTGAAAACCTTGAAACGGGCGAAGGTATCAGCGAGGCCGATTTGCGCGGTGCGCTTGATGGCCAAGCCGGCAAAAAGCATGAAGACAACGGCGACAACACGCCCGTTGTGAAGCAGCAGGAGCCCACCAACACCGAAAGCAACGAGCCCCTGCCCCCCGGCGAAACGAAGGACGAGCCCAAGAAGCCGATTTCCATCGACCACCCAGAACTGGCCGAGGATTACCAGCTGGCGCGCGGTATCGACCTTCTGCGCGGGATAGCGCTTTACCGCAGCCAAGTCAGCCCCGAGGGTGCGCCCGATATGGTGAAAGCCGACACGGGCACGGGCAAGGAAGCCACTGCACCAGCTACGGCACCGCAACCCTAAGCAGGCGAAACGCATGCGCGACGACGAGGATGATGACGACGCACCCAAAGGCCCTTCAGCCTTTTCGCGCGGGGTTGCCTACCTTGTTGCGCGGCCGCTTTTGGCAGGGTTTGTTTGCGCCGTTATTGCCTTTATAGCGCTCGCTGCGCTTGTGCCGCACAGGGCGGGCATGAGCGGCATGTCTTTCCCCGTACCTGCGGTGCAGGTGGTACAGGAAAGCGCCCCCACCCCAGAGGCCAAACAAGAAAAGGCGGCTGAAGGCGTATTGCCTGAAAAGGCAGTAGACGAAATGAAGGCAGTACCGCCCGGCCAGAGCGCTGAGGCACCCAAGCCCGCCGCCAGCACCCCCGTGGTTGCGGATGTGGCCGTGCTTGTGACAGACGTGGGCCTGTCACGCCGCGTGGCGGAGGCCATTGATAAAAGCCTGCCGCTTGAAACAAGTCTTGCCGTATCGGTTTATGCGAGCGACCCAGCCGCGATTGCGCGCGCCTTCAAGGGTTCGGAGCGGGATGTGTGGGTGAACCTATCCTGCCAGAGCATCCAGCCCGGTATAGACCCCGGGCCGCTGGCCATGGCGGGCGGATTATCCAAAAAGGAAAACCAAGACCTTCTGCAAAAGCAGGTTGAGCTTGTGGGGGATTCCGCCATCGGTATCTTTTTGCCCGATGATGCCGATTTGCCCCTGCAATCGGATTTATGGCGCGATATTGCGCTTGAAGCGATTGCCGACAACATGATGGTGCTGGATGCCACCAAGACCAAAGTTGCCACGCAGCTTTACATCCAGAAATCGGAATCCAAAATCAGCGCCTACCTGAAGACCGACCTTGTCATCAGGGGTGATGTGGCGCCGCCCGAATTCCAGAAAGCGCTGGAGGCAGCACTGCCTACCATTATCAACCTCGAGCAATCGATTGTGGTTATCAAGAACCCATCGGTTGTGACGATTGCCGCGCTATCCAAGTGGATAGACGGGCTTGCGGGC
>JAGWXJ010000031.1 GCA_018969935.1 Alphaproteobacteria bacterium
ATCACGGTTGAGCTGATTGCTCCGATCGCCATGTCCGAAGGCCTCCGCTTCGCTATCCGCGAAGGTGGCCGTACGGTCGGCGCAGGCGTCGTCGGTAAAATCCTGGCTTAATGGAGAAGAAAATGAGTGCACAAGACATTCGCATCCGCCTCCGCGCTTTCGATCACCGACTTCTCGACCACGCGTCGAAAGAGATCGTAAGCACGGCAAAGCGCACCGGCGCGCAAGTGCGCGGTCCCGTGCCTCTGCCGACCAAAATTGAACGCTTTACGGTTCTGCGTTCGCCTCACATCGACAAGAAGTCGATGGATGCATTCGAAATGCGTACCCACAAGCGCGTTATCGATATCGTTGAGCCAACCCCGCAAACCATCGATGCTCTTATGAAGCTCGATCTGGCTGCTGGTGTGGACGTTGAAATCAAGCTCGGACAAGCGGCATAACGTACGCGCGAGCCTCTGTCATCGGTGTGGTATACAGCCGATGCCCAGTCCGGATGAGATGTAGGTTTTGGTAAAAAAGCCGACAAATCAGGGCCCGGACAATGTAACCGCCCGACAATGTAGGGCAAAAGGAAAAGTAAAATGAGAACTGGATTGATTGCACGCAAGGAAGGGATGAGCAGGTACTTCACGCCTGAAGGCCAGCATATCCCCGTAACCATCCTGAAAGTCGAAGGCCTTCAGGTAACGGCAGTGCGCACGATGGAAAAGGACGGCTACGTCGCCCTTCAACTCGGTGCAGGCACCCCCAAAGTCAAAAACATGGCAAAAGCACAGCGCGAATCCTTCGCCAAAGCGAAAGTTGCGCCGAAAGCCAAGTTGATGGAATTCCGCGTTGATCCGAAAAACGTTCTCGAAGTTGGCGCAGAACTCTCGGTCGAGCACTTCGTTGCCGGCCAGTTCGTCGATGTTCAGGGCCTCAGCCTCGGTAAAGGTTTTGCCGGTGCCATGAAGCGCTGGAACTTCGGCGGTATGCGCGCAACACACGGTGTGTCCATCACCCACCGTGCCCACGGTTCGACGGGTAACCGTCAGGATCCAGGCCGCGTCTGGAAAAACAAGAAAATGGCAGGTCACCTCGGCGTTGAAACGACGACCACGCAAAACCTCAAGGTTGTTGCTGTGGATGCCGAAGACGGCCTGATCCTCATTCAAGGTTCCGTTCCCGGCACCAAAGGCGCCTGGATTGCAGTGACCGATGCGATCAAGAAAGCCCTTCCGAAGGAAGTGCCGATGCCCGCTGGTCTGAAGAAACAACAAGCAGCCGCTGCCGAAGCAGCCGCTGAACAACCGAAAGCGGAGTAAGCCATGAAGGTTGCAGTCAAAACACTCGAAAACAAGGACGCTGGTTCGGTTGAACTCGACCAAACCGTATTCGGCCTTCCAGTCCGTGAAGACATCATGCTCGCTATGGTTCGCTACCAGCTGGCCAAACGCCGCGCAGGCACACACCAGACCCGTGGCGTAAGCCAGGTGTCCGGTACGGGCAAAAAGCCTTACAAACAAAAAGGTACAGGTAACGCCCGTCAAGGCTCGCTGCGTAACCCGCAGTTCCGTGGCGGTGCCGTGATCTTTGGTCCCACAACGCGTGACCACGCGATCGACCTTCCTAAAAAGGTACGTCGCCTTGCCCTCAAGACCGCGCTTTCCTCGAAAGCCGCTTCGGGCAGCATCATCGTTCTTGATGACGCAAAGGCAGGCAGCCACAAAACGGCAGCCATGGCGAAGTCGTTTGAAAAACTGGGTATCGAAAACGCCGTTGTAATCGCCGGCAAGGAAGTTGACGTCAACTTCGCCCGTGCGACCAGCAACATCCCCTTCATCGATGTGATGGCAGTGGATGGCGCAAACGTGTATGACATCCTGCGCCGTGAAAAACTGGTGCTCACCAAGGATGCCGTCGCGGCCCTCACCGAAAAGCTGAAGGATTAAGACTATGGCTACGAAAGCGAAAAAAGCTGAAAACGCAAAAGCCGCCGAGTGGATGTACGAAATCGTACGCCGCCCGATCGTGACCGAGAAATCGGCCAACGGCTCGTCCAACAACCAGATGACCTTTGAAGTCCTCTCCACGGCAACAAAGCCTCAAATCAAGGCTGCCGTAGAAGCGATCTTTGGTGTAAAGGTCAAGGGCGTGAATACGCTGGTCCAAAAAGGCAAAACCAAATTCTTCCGTGGTACCCGCGCACTCCGCGGCGACATGAAAAAAGCGATTGTCCGCCTTGAAGAAGGCCAAGCCATCGATATCGGCACGGGC
This sequence comes from Alphaproteobacteria bacterium, assembly GCA_018969935.1. Taxonomy (GTDB): domain Bacteria; phylum Pseudomonadota; class Alphaproteobacteria; order Micavibrionales; family UBA1664; genus UBA6145. Next base: position 2,260 of record JAGWXJ010000031.1, read on the forward strand.
GCGTAAGGTTAGGAGAGAGAAATGGCACTCAAGCAATACAAACCCACAACTTCCTCGCAGCGCCAGCTGGTGCTGAACACGGGTGATGACCTGTGGAAAGGCCGTCCGGAAAAATCTCTGGTAACGGGTCTGCGTAAAACGGGTGGCCGTAACAACACCGGTCACATCACCACGCGCCACATCGGCGGCGGTCACAAGAAACTGTACCGCATGATCGACTTCAAACGCCTGAAACAGGACATTGAAGCCACTGTTGTTCGCCTCGAATACGATCCGAACCGCTCCGGCTACATCGCCCTCATCCAGTACAAGGATGGCGAAAAGGCTTACATTCTGGCCCCTCAACGCCTCGCAAAAGGCGACAAGGTAATGGCCGGCAACGCTGCCGACATCAAGCCCGGCAACGCGATGCAGGTTAAGGCAATGCCTGTCGGTACCATCGTTCACAACATCGAACTCAAGCCCGGCAAAGGCGGCCAGATGGCACGTTCCGCCGGTTGTTACGCCCAAATCGTCGGCCGCGATGCTGGTTACGTCCAGATCAAGCTGTCCTCGGGCGAGCTGCGTGTAGTTAAAGGCGAGTGCATGGCAACAGTAGGCGCCATGTCCAACGCCGACCACATGAACGAAAGCGACTCGAAAGCTGGTCGTACCCGTTGGAAGGGCACGCGCCCGACCGTTCGCGGTGTGTCCATGAACCCTGTCGACCACCCGCACGGTGGTGGTGAAGGCCGTACCTCCGGTGGCCGTCACCCAGTTACGCCTTGGGGCAAAAACACCAAGGGCAAGAAAACCCGTCACAACAAGGCCACGGATAAATTCATCATCCGCCGCCGCAAGAAGAAGTAAGGAAGAAAAGTCATGGCTCGTTCAACTTGGAAAGGTCCGTTCGTTCATCCCAGCCTTCTTAAGAAGGTGGATACGGCACGCGCTGGCGGTAAGAACGTCATTATCCAGACGTACTCGCGCGCTTCTGTCATTCTCCCGCACTTCGTGGGTCTGACATTCGGCGTATACAACGGTCACAAATTCATCCCCGTCATGGTGACGGACAACATGATTGGCCACCGTCTTGGCGAATTTGCCCCGACGCGTACCTTCGTGGCTCACACGGCTGCCGACAAAAAAGCCGACACCAAGGCAGCCTAACGGAGATAGCACATGAGCAAAGAAGCAAACCAACCCAAACAGGCTAAGAACGAGGCTCGCGCCTACGCGAAGTTCCTCCGTACGAGCCCCCGCAAGCTGAACCTTGTCGCCGGCATCATCCGCGGCAAGTCGGCTGAAAAAGCGATGATCGACCTTGATTTCTGCAACCGCCGCATCGCAAAGGATGTGAAAAAGGTTCTGAAATCGGCTCTGACCAACGCCGAAAACAACCACAACCTCGATGTTGACCGTCTGGTCGTCGCCGAGGCAAGCGTTGGCAAAACGATGACCATGAAGCGTTTTCACGCACGTGGCCGCGGTAAAGCCTCCCGTGTTGAAAAGCCTTTCTCGCGACTGACCATCGTCGTACGCGAACAGGCCGCAGCCGAGAAAAAGGCAAAAGCCGAAAAGCCAGCTGCCAAAGCCGAGAAAAAACCCGCTGCGAAAAAAGCCGCAGCTCCTAAGAAGAAGGAAGCATAACCATGGGTCATAAGGTTAATCCGATCGGTATGCGTGTAGGTATCAACCGTACGTGGGACTCCCGCTGGTTCGCTGATCGCGACTACGCAGGCAAACTCATCGACGATCTGAAACTGCGCAAATTCGTGCACGAAAACATGAAAGCCGCAGGCATCTCGAAAGTGATTGTCGAGCGCGCGACCAAAAACGTGCGCGTGACGGTTCACACCGCCCGCCCCGGCGCCATCATCGGTAAAAAAGGCGCCGATATCGAAAAACTGCGTAAAAGCCTCGCCGAGAAAGCAGGTGCCGATGTGGCCCTGAACATCGTCGAGATCCGCAAGCCTGAAATCGACGCTCAACTCGTCGCCGAAGGCGTTGCCCAGCAGCTCGAACGCCGCGTGGCTTTCCGCCGCGCCATGAAACGCGCTGTCCAGTCCGCTCTCCGCATGGGTGGCCTTGGCATCCGTATCAACGTATCCGGCCGTTTGGCTGGTGCCGACATTGCCCGCATGGAATGGTACCGCGAAGGCCGCGTGCCTCTGCACACCCTGCGCGCCGACATCGATTTCGGTTTTGCCGAAGCGCTGACGACCTACGGCATCATCGGCTGCAAGGTCTGGATTTACAAAGGTGACATTATGGCTCACGACCCGATGGCTCGCGATAAACGCATCAGCGACGCCCAAGGCTGGAGCCGCAAGGATAAGGAATAACTGTCATGATGCAACCCAAACGCACCAAATACCGTAAGGCCCACAAAGGCCGTATTCACGGCACCGCCAAAGGTGGCACGATGCTCAACTTCGGTTCGATCGGCCTCAAGGCCGTTGAGCCCGAGCGCATCACGGCTCGCCAGATCGAAGCCGCACGTCGTGCGATTTCGCGTCACATGAAACGTCAGGGCCAGCTCTGGATCCGCGTATTCCCGGATGTTCCTGTATCCAAAAAGCCTCTGGAAGTCCGTATGGGTTCCGGTAAAGGTTCGCCCGAATTGTGGGTATGCCGCGTAAAGCCCGGCCGCATCATGTTCGAACTCGATGGCGTACCGCACACGGTAGCCCGCGAAGCTCTTACACTTGCTGCCGCAAAGCTGCCGGTAAAAACAAAAATTATCGCCCGTGTTGGCGAAGCGTAATGGAGAAGTGAAATGAAAGCCGAAGCAATGCGGGCAAAGTCCGCGGACGAACTGAAAGAGATGGTCATGGAGCTGCGCAAGGAGCAAATGACCCTCCGCTTCCAGAAGTCCGGCCAACAAGTTGAAAAGACCCACACTCTGGGTGCTGTTCGCCGCGACATCGCTCGCGCCAAAACAATCATGAACGAGCAAAAGCTCGGCATCACCGGCAAAAAGCCGGCCAAAGCGAAAGCCGCTAAACCTGCCAAGGCAGAAGCCGCTCCCGCCGCCGAGAAAAAAGCTCCGGCAGCAAAGGCTAAAAAGCCTTCTGCCAAGAAAGCATAAGGAGAGAGCAATATGCCACGTCGCATTCTGCAAGGTACCGTTGTTTCCGACAAAATGAACAAAACCGTTACGGTTCTGGTCGAGCGTCGCGTTATGCACGGCAAATACAAGAAATACGTTAAGAAGTCGGCCAAGTACGCAGCCCACGACGAAACCAACGCCTGCAAAATTGGCGACGTTGTTTCCATCGAGGAATGCCGCCCGATCTCCAAGAACAAGAGCTGGAAAGTTATCGAGGGCCGCGGCTCCGATGGCAAACCGGTAAATGTCGTGCCTTTCAACCCGTCGGCTGTTAAACCTGCCGCCGAGAAAAAGGCAGCACCCGCAAAGAAAGCGGCTGCAAAACCTGCCGCGAAAGCGGAAAGCAAGCCCGCCGCTGAAAAGAAGCCGGCTGCTAAAAAAGAAACCAAAGCGAAAGCCGGTAAGGAGTAATAAACATGATCCAGATGCAAACGGTTTTAGACGTCGCCGATAACTCCGGCGCCAAGAAAGTGCAGTGCATCAAGGTGATTGGTGGTTCGCACAAGCGTACTGCCAACATCGGCGAGGAAATCGTGGTGTCCATCAAGGATGCCATTCCCCGCGGCCGCGTTAAAAAAGGCCAAGTGATGAAAGCTGTGATTGTCCGCACCAAAACGGGCGTCCACCGCGATGACGGCACGTCAATCCGCTTCGACTCGAACGCTGTCGTTCTCGTGAACGCACAAAAAGAGCCGGTCGGCACGCGTATCTTTGGCCCCGTAACACGCGAACTGCGTGGCGAAGGCTACCTTAAAATCATTTCTCTCGCCTCCGAGGTGCTGTAATGACAACGAAACTTAAAATCAAAAAAGGCGACCAGGTGGTCGTTACGTCCGGCTCCAGCAAAGGCGTCAAGGGCGAAGTCCTGCAAGTCCTGCGCGAGGAAAACCGCGTTCTTGTACAAGGTGTAAACATGCGCACCCGCCACAAGAAGCCGACGCAATCCACGCCGGGCGGCATCGAGAAAATCGAAGCTCCGATCCACATCTCCAATGTGGCACTGGCAGACCCCAAATCGGGCAAAGCTACAAAAGTCGGTTACAAGGCTTTGAAAGACGGTACAAAAGTGCGCGTGGCAAAAGCCTCGGGCGAAACGATCGATAAGTAAGAGGCTGTAACGGGGAGGGGTTGGTAAGCAACTCCGACCGAAGCAAGGAAAGACAATGGCTGCAAAAAAAGAAGCAACAACAGGCGCTTATAAGCCCCGTCTTCAGGCGGATTATGAAGCGCGTATCAAGAAACAGCTGGCTGAAAAGCTTGGCTTGAAAAACGTGCACGAAATTCCTGCACTGGATAAAATCGTGCTCAACATGGGCGTAGGCGACTCCACGCAGGACAGCCGTAAGGCTGCTCAGGCTGCTGAAGACCTGACGCGCATCGCAGGTCAACGCGCTGTTGTTACCCGCGCTAAAAAATCCATCGCTACCTTCAAGGTCCGCGAAAACATGCCGCTCGGTTGCAAAGTCACGCTGCGCAAAAAACGCATGTACGAATTCCTCGACCGTCTGATCAACGTGGCGCTGCCCCGTGTCCGCGACTTCCGCGGCCTCAGCCCCCGTTCTTTCGATGGTCAGGGCAACTATGCTCTTGGCATCAAGGAACACATCATCTTCCCGGAAATCGACTTTGATAAGGTTGAAAAAATCCGTGGTATGGACATCGTGATCTGCACGACCGCCAAGAATAAGGAAGGCGCATTGGCCCTCCTTAAAGAATTCAACATGCCAATCCGCGACCGCTGAGGAGAGAACAATGGCAAAAGAATGCATGATCGAACGCGACAAAAAGCGCGAGAAAATGAGCAAGAAATACGCTAGCAAGCGCGCGAAGCTCCTTAAGGTAGCTCGCGACCGCAACGCGGATCCGGCCGAGATTTTCGAGGCCAACCTCAAGCTCGCAAAACTGCCACGCAACGGCGCACCCACACGCAAGCGTAACCGCTGCGCGCTGACGGGCCGTGCCCGCGGTGTGCACCGCAAGTTTAAACTCTGCCGTAACATGCTGCGCGAAAAGGCTTCGCGCGGTGAGTTGCCCGGCGTAACGAAATCCAGCTGGTAAGAAAGGAAGGAGGACATCCCATGTCAATGAGCGATCCTCTCGGCGATTTGCTGACACGCATTCGCAACGGTCAACAGGCGAAACTCGCGAAAATCGTGAGCCCAAACTCCCGTCTGCGCCGCAACGTACTCGAAGTCCTGAGCGAGCAGGGCTACATCCGCGGCTTCAAGGCCGACGGCCGTGAAATCAGCATCGAGCTGAAATACTCGGAAGGCCAACCCGCGATCCGCACCATCAAGCGCGTATCGACCCCGGGCCGCCGCGTTTACTCCAACGTCAAGGACCTCCGTCACGTGCAGAACGGCCTTGGCATGACCATCCTGTCGACCCCTCAAGGCGTCATGAGCGATCACGATGCCCGCAAGAAAAATGTCGGCGGCGAACTTCTTTGCGAGGTGTTCTAATGTCACGCGTCGGTAAAAACCCAGTAATTATCCCCCAAGGCGTGACCGTTGAAGTCAAGGCCGGTCAGGTCAAGGCAAAAGGCAAGCTCGGCGAAGGTACGCTCAAGCTCACCGATGACGTAACGGTCACGATGGACGGCGGCAAAATCTCCGTTCAGCCTGCTGCCAACGGCAACAAGGCCATGTGGGCGACCACCCAGCGTAACATCACCAATCTTCTGAAAGGTGTTGCCGAAGGGTATGAAAAGAAACTCGAAATCAACGGCGTCGGTCTTCGTGCCAACGTTCAGGGCAAAGAGCTTGTGCTCCAGCTCGGCTTCAGCCACGACATCCGTTACGCAATTCCGGAAGGTATCAAGATCGCTGTCGATAAACAGACAGCCATCACCGTCACCGGCACTGACAAACAAAAAGTTGGTCAGGTTGCTGCTGAAATCCGCGCCTTCCGTGGCCCCGAACCGTACAAGGGCAAAGGCATCAAGTACGACAACGAGCGGATCATCCGCAAAGAAGGTAAGAAGAAATAAGGTGCAACCATGACAAAAGCTCTTACAGCAGAACAGCGCCGTACGTTCCGTAACAGGAACAAGGTCCGCGGCAACGCCCTCAAAGGCGGTCGTCCGCGCCTGAACGTCTACCGTTCGGCCAACAACATTTACGCTCAGGTCATCGATGACACGAAGGGTGTTACCCTTGCTGCCGCCTCGACTGCCGAGAAAGACGCGAAAGTCAAAGTGGGTGGCAACGTCGCCGCTGCTTCGGCTGTCGGCAAGCTGATTGCCGAACGCGCCAAAAAAGCGGGCGTGACGAAGGTCGTGTTCGATCGTGGATCGTATATTTATCATGGCCGCGTCAAGGCGCTGGCTGAGGCCGCCCGTGAAGGCGGATTGGAATTCTAAGGAGCAAACATGGAACGTCGTGAACCAAAACAACGCCGCGAAGGTAAAAACCCTGAGGGCAAAGAACGCGAACAAAGCGACCTCGTAGAAAAGCTGGTTGCTATCAACCGCGTTGCGAAAGTCGTTAAAGGTGGCCGCCGCTTCGGTTTTGCAGCCCTTGTGGTTGTAGGCGATGGCAAAGGCCGCGTCGGCACCGCCCACGCAAAATCCAAGGAAGTTCCGGAAGCCATCAAAAAGGCAACCGAAGCCGCCAAGCGCAAGATGGTCCGTATTCCGCTGCGTGAAGGCCGCACCATCCACCACGACGTCCGCGGCCACTACGGCGCAGGCAAAGTGATCCTTCGTACGGCTCCTGCCGGTACGGGTATCATCGCAGGTGGTCCGATGCGCGCAATCTTCGAAGCCGTTGGCATTCAGGATATCGTTGCAAAAGCGACCGGCACCAACAACCCGCACAACATGGTGAAAGCCACGTTCGATGCTCTCAAAAACATCCAGTCGCCGCGCCAGGTTGCTACGCGCCGCGGCAAAAAAGTGAGCGAGATCATCGCAAACCGCCAAGGCCAAGCCGGCAAAGACGAGGAATCAGATGACTGAAACAACGAAAAAAGCGCCTGCTAAAAAAGTCGCTGCCCCCAAGGCAGCAGCCCCAAAAGCCGCCGCAAAAAAAGAAGCCAAGTCGGGTAAAACCGTGACGATCGAGCAAATCGGCTCGCCCATCGCACGCACGCCTGATCAGGAAGCAACGCTCGTAGGCCTTGGCCTTAACAAGCGTCACCGCGTCCGTACCCTTGAAGACACGCCGGCAGTACGCGGCATGATCCGCAAGGTGCGTCACCTCGTCCGTGTCGTCGAGGCGGCCTAACAATTTTAAACCGTAAGGTGGTAACTATGAAACTCAATCAACTCAAACCGAAACCGGGTTCACGCAAGAAAAGCAAAAACCTCGGTCGTGGTATCGGCTCCGGCAAGGGTAAAACCTCCGGTCGTGGTGGCAAAGGCCAGACAGCCCGTTCGGGCGTGGCGCTCAACGGCTTTGAAGGTGGTCAAACCCCGCTCTACCGCCGTCTGCCCAAACGCGGCTTCAAAAAGCCGAACCGCAAACTGTTTGCCGAAATCAACCTCGGCCAGCTTCAGACTGCCATTGATGCAGGCCTGCTCGATGCCAAAAAAGAGATCACCGAAGATGCGCTCGTCGCAGCCAAGGTTGTCCGCCAGAAATGGGATGGCATTCGCGTGCTTGCCAAAGGCGCACTGAAAGCAAAAGTAAGCCTGAAAGTATCGGGCGCATCCGAATCGGCCAAAGCAGCCATCGAAAAAGCTGGCGGCAAACTCGACCTCATCGTGATCGAGCGCAAGCCTGTCGTCCGTAAAAAGAAAATCGCCTGATGAGGGCATGAAGCGAAGGGGTTACCCCCCGAGCTTCCAAAGAAGCGGCCCGCTTGGGCCGCTTTTCTTTTTAAAACGTGACGCCAATCGCATTGATGTTGGCGGCAGCCGAAACAAGGAAGTGCTGAAGGTGCGACTTATCGCTTGATTCCGGCATTCCAATACGGCGGCAGGTAACCAGCGTGACATTGGCGCCCGATGCCTTCGCGGATTTGATGACATCAAGGAATTCAAGCGGGATATCGGATACGCGGGCCTGCTCGATCGGTGTTACACGGATAACCGGCCCGTCAGGCACAATATCATTCACACGTAGGCGCTTTCGCTCGTCGATAGAGAGGGAAGGGATGGCATTCATGGTCTTTGTCTTTCTTTCACGCGGTCCGCTTTTAAGGAAAGGAAGGCGAACCGCATGAATAAAGCCCTCTTTCCGGTTGGGAAGGGGCTTTCAGGTATTTCAGCTTCAGTGATGGTATGAACGCGAAAAAACTGGTCCCCTAGCGGGTAAACCAGTAATAAAATCGGGCTGTGTATGCCTTAGAGTTCATGGCAACCATGATTATGATTCTCGTTGCATTGTGTCAACAATTTAAACGCGTCATATGGTTGACATAGTTGCAGGTGCATGACTACATGAACATCGAAATTTCTAGACGAATCCGGAGTATCTGAATCATGGCTTCTGCCGCCGAACAACTGGCTTCCCAAATGAACTGGGGCTCTTTCTCCAAAGCAGCCGAACTCAAGTCCCGCCTGCTCTTTGTGGTATTTGCGCTCATCATTTACCGCATCGGCACGCACGTGCCACTGCCCGGCATCGACCTCTCCGTCTGGAACGAGATTTATAACCAGAAATCAGGCGGCATTCTCGACATGTTCAACATGTTCTCGGGTGGTGCATTGAAGCGCATGACTATTTTTGCGCTGAACATCATGCCGTACATTTCGGCATCCATTATCATGCAGCTTGCATCCTCCATGGTGCCTTCGCTTGAAGCCATCAAGAAGGAAGGCGAGCTTGGCCGTATTCGCCTCAACCAGTACACGCGCTACCTCACTGTATTGCTTGCAGCCGTACAAGCATGGGGTTTGGCCACGGGCCTCGAGCACATGCAGGGCGCATCGGGTTCGGCGGTGCTCAATCCCGGTATATTCTTCCGTATTCAGGCGGTCATCACCATCGTTGGTGGTACCGTGTTCCTGATGTGGCTCGGTGAACAGATTACACAGCGCGGCGTTGGCAACGGCACCTCGCTTCTTATCTTTGCAGGTATCGTGGCGGAGTTGCCGCGCGCTATTGCAAGCGTGCTCGAGCTCGGCCGTCAGGGCCAGTTCAACGTCCTTGAACTTGCAGGCTTGTTCGGCATGGTTCTCGCTGTCATCGTGCTGATTGTGTTCATGGAACGCGCTCAACGGCGCATCCCTGTTCAGTATCCGCGTCGGCAGGTAGGTCAAAACCAGATGACGCAAAGCCAGCTGTCGCACCTGCCTCTTAAGCTCAACACTGCAGGTGTTATTCCCCCCATCTTCGCATCATCACTGCTTCTTCTGCCAATGACGCTCGTTGGTTTTGCTGGTGCCGAAGGCGGCGATATCATGTCGTCCATCGCGCGCAATCTGCAGCATGGGCAACCTGTTTATATGGTTTTGTACGGCCTGCTCATTGCTTTCTTCAGCTTCTTCTACACGGCCATCGTGTTCAACCCGAAGGAAAACGCAGACATGCTCAAACGCTACGGTGGTTTTGTACCCGGCATGCGTCCGGGCCAGCAAACGGCCGAGTACCTGGACTTCGTGCTGACACGCCTGACCATGATCGGCGCCGTCTACATCATGTTCATCTGCCTTCTGCCTGAATTCCTGATTTCCAAGTTCAGCATGCCCTTCTACTTCGGCGGTACCAGCTTGCTCATCGTCGTTTCGGTGACGATGGATACGGTTTCGCAAATCCATGCGCATCTCGTGGCGCACCAGTATGAAGGCCTGATCAAGAAACAGCGCCTGCGGGGGAAACGCTGATGACGCGTAACATCATCCTGATGGGCCCTCCAGGCGCAGGTAAGGGCACCCAGTCCAAAATCCTCGAGGAAAAATATGGCCTCAAGCAACTCTCCACGGGCGACATGCTCCGTGCGGAACGTGCGGCAGGCAGCGATTTGGGCCGCCGCGTTCAGGCCATCATGGATGCAGGACAACTTGTGTCAGATGACATCATCATCGAGATGATTGAGAAACGCATGGCCGATGCCGATTGTGCCAAGGGTGTTATTTTTGATGGTTTTCCGCGCACTATACCGCAAGCAGAGGCGCTGGACGCCATGCTCGCCAAACGTGGCGGTCGCATCAATCTGGTTGTTGACTTGTCGGTTGACGAAAAAATCCTCTTCGATCGCGTGGAAAAACGTGCGGCCGAAGCCGCAGCATCCGGCCAGCCCGTCAGGAATGACGACAAGCCCGAGGTGGTAACCCGCCGCATCCGCGAGTATAAGGCCTACACGGCGGAGGTCTCGCCTTACTATCAAAAGCAGGGGCTTCTCCATAAGCTTGATGGCATGCGCCCGATTGACGAAATCGCGGCTAAAATCGACGCACTGGTAGCCCGTACCTAAGTATTTACATAAAGCACAAAACTTTCGCGGTTATCCACAGCAAAAAATATTGACTCCTATGGCTCGCGCTCGTAATGTGCGCCGTCCAAAAGGCGGGGACCCGCGTCTTTTGGGGTGTTTTTAGGTTTAATCGCGGGTCGATGTTCCCACCCCGCTTTTGGGGCAGGAACCGAAGCCTTAAAGGAGAAAAATATGGCTCGTATAGCTGGGGTTAACATCCCGACCAACAAGCGCATTCACGTTGCGCTCACCTACATCTATGGCATTGGCCCGAAGACGGCTCTCAATATTCTTGAAGCCTGCAAAATCGGCAACGCTGCCAAAAACGAATTCCCGCGCGTGAACGCACTTTCGGAAGACGATCTGTCCAAGATCCGCGAACAAATCGAAAAAACCTGCAAGGTTGAAGGTGAACTGCGCCGCGAGGTTGCTCAGAACATCAAACGCCTCATGGATATGTCCTGCTACCGCGGTCTGCGCCATCGCAAGAACCTGCCGGTTCGTGGCCAGCGCACGCACACCAACGCACGTACGCGCAAAGGCCCTGCAAAAGCAATTGCAGGCAAAAAACTCGCGACGAAGAAATAAGGATATAGACAATGACCAAACAAGCATCCGCAGCTCCGCGCACCAAGAAAAAAGAGCGCAAGAACATCACCTCCGGCATCGCCAAGGTGAATGCTTCCTTCAACAACACCATCGTCACGATCACGGACGCACAAGGCAACGCGGTTTCCTGGTGCTCCGCCGGTATGATGGGCTTCAAAGGTTCCCGCAAATCCACGCCGTTCGCGGCACAGGTCTGCGCCGAGGAAGCTGCCCGTAAAGCAGCAGAACACGGCATGAAGGAACTGACCGTTGAAGTAAAAGGCCCGGGCGCTGGCCGTGAATCGGCTCTCCGCGCACTGCAAATGGCCGGCTTTGTTGTCACTAACATCAAGGACGTGACACCGATCCCGCACAACGGCTGCCGCCCGCGCAAACGCCGCCGCGTCTAATTTTTTAGTAGGCTCTGTTCAAGGCGCGGGTTCATCCCGCGCCTGATGCAGGGTAACGGGAGGTTTCGGTAAGCGAAACCGACCTTCATAACCAGAGGCCGGCTAACCCCGGATGACGTTAAAGAAAGGTAGTACCAAATGATCCAGAAAAACTGGCAAGAGCTCATCAAGCCGACAAAAATCGACGTGAAAAAAGCAGGCCCGAACACCCGTTCGTCCGGCACCATCGTCGTGGAACCCCTCGAGCGCGGCTTCGGCCTCACGCTCGGCAACGCCCTGCGTCGTATTCTCCTGTCGTCCCTTCAGGGCGCAGCCGTTACGGCCATCCAGATTGATGGCGTTGTGCACGAATTTTCGTCCATCCCCGGCGTTCGCGAAGATGTTGTAAACATCATCCTCAACATCAAGAACATCGCAATCGCAATGCACGTCGAAGGCCCCAAAAAGATGCGCCTCTCGGCTGAAGGTCCTTGCGAAGTAACCGCTGGCATGATCGAAGCCGGCGCAGACATCGAGATCATGAACCCCGATCTCATCATCTGCACCCTCGACAAAGGCGCACGCCTCAACATGGAACTGACGGTCAACACCGGCAAAGGCTACCGACCTGCATCGGCCAACCGTCCGGAAGAAGCCCCTGTCGGCCTCATCCCCGTTGACAGCATCTTCTCGCCTGTCCGCAAGGTTTCGTACGATGTGGAAGATACCCGCGTCGGCCAGATCACGGACTACGACAAGCTGACCCTCCATCTGGAAACCAACGGCGCCGTAACGCCGGAAGATGCAGTGGCCTACGCCGCCCGCATCCTTCAGGACCAGCTGCAGGTCTTCATCAACTTCGACGAGCCGAAATCGGCCGCCGCCCGCCGCGAGGAAGCGCCTGAACTGCCGTTCAACCGCAACCTCCTGCGCAAGGTTGACGAACTCGAACTATCGGTCCGTTCTGCAAACTGCCTCAAAAACGATAACATCACCTACATCGGTGACCTCGTTCAGAAATCCGAGAACGACATGCTGCGTACGCCGAACTTCGGCCGCAAGTCGCTCAACGAAATCAAGGAAGTGCTTGCAACAATGGGCCTCCACCTCGGCATGCAGGTCGATGGTTGGCCGCCGGAGAATATTGAAGATCTCCGCCGCAAGCTCGAAGAGCCCTACTGAGAATTTCGGGAGCCGGCTTGAAACCGGCTCCCCTAATACCGCCTGATGTACTGAAGGTCAGTGCAGGGCAAACAAAACGGAAGAAGTTGCAAGGTAGCTTCAACCAAACAAAAACTGGCAGGTTCCGTGACACGGCCTGCCGATAACAGAAAGAGAGTCAATCATGAGACACGGTTACAAAGGCCGCGAATTTTCCCGTCACTCGGGTCACCGCAAAGCGATGTTTGCAAACCTCGCACAAGCCCTCATCAAACACGAACAAATCGTTACGACGCTGCCAAAGGCAAAAGACCTACGCCCCGTCGTCGAAAAACTGATCACCCTCGCTAAAAAAGGCGGTCTTGCAAACCGCCGTCTGGCCATCTCCCGCCTGCGTGACGAAACGCTGGTCAAAAAGATGTTTGACGTTCTGGCGCCCCGTTACAAGGACCGTTCGGGCGGCTACTGCCGTATCCTGAAAGCCGGTTTCCGTTACGGCGACAACGCACCCCTCGCAGTCATCGAACTCGTTGAGCGCGATGTAACCGCCCGTGGCAAAGACAGCGGCCCCGTATTCACCGATGACAACGCCGATGCAGCAGAAGCCAAAGCCGCCGATGCCAAAAAGGCAGCCCGTAAAAAGGCTCAGGATGGCCGTAAGGCCGCTGCTCCCAACAAGGGCGGCAGCAAAATCGCCAAGGGCGGCCAAACGAAGGGCGGCAAAGTCGCAGCCCCGCGCCGCGTATCCTCGGGCGGCTAAGCCAGCTACAGTCCTACGCAATTCAAACAGCCCCCGTAAGGGGGCTGTTTTTTGTTGGGGTATCAAATGCCTGCGAAGAAAACCTCGTTTAATATACGCACGTGCGGCGTACGGGTCATGCCGCACCATGAACCGTCGGTGCACCATTTCAGCGGTGGATAACTCGCCTGTGGGCCTGTTTTGCACCCAGAAAATTCTTGAAGATGAAGGAAGGTGCAAAGTATAGTTTTTATGAATTTCAGAAAAATCTAAAAGTCAGACAGGTTGGGCCATGGCCAAAGTTGGTGCGCAGCGCGCAGCGGAACTTACGGGAAAATCCAAATCCACTATCCAGCGCGCAATGAACGCTGGCAAACTCTCCTACGAAGTGGATGGCAATGGCCGCCGACTCGTGGATGTGTCTGAACTCGACCGCGTCTTCGGCCTGATGCCCCAAAGCAACGATAACGCGCCCAAATCAGGCACTGATTCTGCTTCCGCCGCGATGGAAGTCGAACTCGAAAAAGCCAAGCACGCCGTCGAAATCGAACGCCTGCGCATGGAAGTGCGTATGGCCCAGGAAGCAGCCGAGATGGCGCAGCGCCAGATCGAGGACCTTAAAGTACAACGTGACCTGTGGCAAAAACAGGCGCAGCAAATCCTCATCACCAGCCAGTACAGCCAGAAGCAGTCGGAAGAACGCATTGCCGAAATGCAGGCCCGTGAAGAAGCGCGTCAACGCGCCATTGATGCTAAAAAGCAACAGTCGGCAGTCGTGAACCACACGCGCCCCACGCAAGCACAGCCTCAGCAAAACCGCCCGCAATTCCAACCGGCGCAAAATCCTGTGCAGGGTCAGGTTCAGCCCGCCCAACAGCAAGGCCCTGTATTCCGCACGGTTCAAAGCGGCAATCAGAACCGTCTGCCGGCCCCCGCCCAAAAGACATCGCTTTTTGCATCCCTCTTTGGATCCAAGAAACGCTAACAAGCTGCCTTTATCCTGCCCTGAAACTGTGTAATATCCCTCACCATGCGTCTTGTGTGGCGGGTCATTGTTGAAGGTGCGCTTCTTTTTTGCTCTTTGGGGCTTTTGGGCCTGATGGGCGGCCTCGCGCTGTTTGGCTGGCTTCTCAAAAACTACACAAACGACATCCCCGATTTCAAAAAACTCGAGAATTACCAGCCCCCCGTTGTCACGCGCGTGTTCACGGGCGATG
>JAGWXJ010000170.1 GCA_018969935.1 Alphaproteobacteria bacterium
TCGGCCTTCGGTGTCCACGCCGTTGACCTTATCCATCAGGGTAAATTCGATCGCATGGTCGCATGGTCCAACCGCGCGGTGGTCGATGTCGCCATCGAGGACGCTATCGCCGCCTATCAGCAAATCGACCCCAAAAGCTCGCTCGTCCATACGGCGCGCGCGCTGGGCATCTGCTTGGGGGATTGAACGGCAACGGTATGGAATACGTAACCCAGTCACTCACCGGTAACGAGAAAGTGGTCATGATAGGCCGCTTCCACTGGATATACTTCATGGGTGCCGTGTTCTGGATTGTGCTGGGTGTGGGCCTTTGCATAGCCATTATTGGCGGCGGTATCGCATGGGATGTGAATTCGGGCATCAAGGCCGCATACCCCAACCTGCCCGATGAAATGTTCTGGCGCGGCTGGGCCGATGTAGTGGCCAAAAAGGGCGGGTACATCGCCATCATCCGCGATATGCATATGTTCATCCGCGGCGCGGCATTCATCGCGCTTGTGCTGGGCATCATCCTGTTCGCACACATGATGATGGTCAGGGCCACGACCGAAGTCGCGGTTACATCCAGCCGCCTTGTCCTCAAGGAAGGGATCGTATCCCGCAACGTCGATGAAATGAGCGTTGACCGTATCGAAAGCGTCCACGTCATCCAGTCCATCCTTGGGCGCATCTTCAACTTCGGCACCGTCATGGTGCGCGGCATGGGCATCGGCGAGATTGTGCTGCCCCCGCTTGCAAACCCCGTGGCCTTCAGGAACGCCCTTGAAAAAGCGCGTCAGGCCCACGACAAACTCGCAAGGAAAGGGTAACCGATGGCCCGTTTTATCCGCCTTTGCCTTATCCTTCTGGCGCTTGTCACGACAATCGCGCTGCCCGCCCGCGCGCAGGACGACGAAGACAAATCCTTCTACGCCATCCAGTCCTTCTATGCGATGCGGGAATACAAATCCATCTGGACCGATGGCGATGGGTTCACCCCCAAAGGCCGCCGCCTGCCTGCCATTCTGGCGGGTGCCGCTGCCCACGGCATTGACCCCGAAACCTACGGCGTATCGCGCATCGCCTCCATGCTGGACGGCAAAGGCCTGCCCGAAACCCCTGAAGGCTGGCACGCGGTCGAGCTTGAGATGACATACTACCTCTGGCAGTTCGCCAGCGACCTGATGGGCCAGCCCATTGATGCCGAAACGCTTTTCAGCGTGGCCGACGGTGATATCGAGGATAATTTGCAGGCCTTGGCACCCAGCCAGCCTCTATATGGTGCCCTCAAAACCCGTTTGGCCGAGCTGGATACGCAAATCGCCAATGAAAATCTGGCTGGCGTCACGGAAAGCCCCGCGCTCTCCTTCGGCAAAAAACTGTTCAAGCCGGGCATGAGCCACCCCGATGTGCAAAAACTCCGCACGCTCATGGTGCCGTTTGGCGCCATGGCCCTCTCGGAAACGGAAAGCCCTGAAGTAGCAAACCGTTATGATGAATCCCTCGCAAAATCCGTATCCCGCTTCCAGCAGGAATACGGCCTGAAGGATGACGGCACGATAGGGCCCGAAACCTTGCGTATCCTCAACCGTGACCCGCGCACCCTGCGCGTACAGGTGGTGGCCAACATGCAGCGCCTGCGCGAACCGCACCGCCGCCTGCGCGAGGACAGCCGCATCGAGGTATCGATCGCCCGCTTCTGGCTCACAGGCTACGAGGATGGCCGCGAGGCAATCTCCATGCCCGTCATCGTAGGCAAACCGACTCGCCAGACCATCAGCTTCCGCACCGAAATCACTGGCGTCCGACTCAACCCCATGTGGTATGTGCCCCCGACCATCAAGAAGGAAGACTTCATCCCCATGCTGGTCAAAGACCCCGCAAGGCTTGTAAAGATGCACGGCGTCAATGTTGTGCACAACGGCAAGCAGGTCAGCAATCCCGCCGAGGTTGAATGGGCCAAAATGTCACCGAAGGAACTCTCGCAAGTGGCCTTCTGGCGCCCCGCAGGGGACGGCAATCCGCTAGGCCGCTACCGCGTCATCATGGACAACCCGTATGACATTTATCTCCACGATACCAACCATCCCGATTTGTTCGACGACTCGATGCGCGCGCAGTCCTCGGGGTGCGTAAGGGTGTCCAGACCGGAGGATTTGGCCAATTTCCTCCTCCAGCACAAAACCGGCTGGAGCCCGCAGAAAACCAAGGATACGGTGAAAACGGGTCGCACCTTTGATGTAGTTATGGAAAGTAAAATGCCGATTTATCTTGACTACATGACGGCATGGTTTAATAGTCGCAACCAAGTCATCCTTGGTGTGGACGTCTACAAGCTGGACACGCCAAGATATGATGGTCTGGTAAAACATGTGTTAACAACTCAAAGGAACGCCCAAAAGATCTCACAGCGTGTGACGGACATACTGACGCCGGAACTGCAGGAAGCTCACCATAGGGAACCCGTTCTAACCCACTCGACAAACTAATAACGAACCGGAAGACCAGACGACTTGTCTTAACAACAAGGGATTTGCGCAATGAAGGAATTTTTGACACGCCGCAAGATTTTGAAAGCCGGAGCAGCCGGCTTGATGGGTATTGTGGCTGGTTTCGCGAACATTCTCCCTGCTTCGGCACGCGAAACAATTGGTTACACGATTGCCATTAAAAACGCCCACACGGGGGAAACGTTCCGTGGAGTTTACCGCGTCGGTGGGTATTACGTTCCC
>JAGWXJ010000032.1 GCA_018969935.1 Alphaproteobacteria bacterium
TTCAAGGTACGGCCATCCCCATGTCTGAAATCAACGGGCTTATCTCAAGCATCCCTCTGGTAGGTGACATCCTGACAGGTGGTAACAAAAACAGCGGCATATTCGCGGCCACCTACACCATGAAGGGCAACAGCGCTGACCCGTCGGTGAGCGTCAACCCGCTCTCTGTCCTCACCCCCGGTATTTTACGTCGCATCCTCTTTGAAGGCGGCGATAAACCGAAGGCCGAAAAACCCGCCCCCTTGACCAATTCCAAAACCCCGTCACAGTAGCGGGTATGGAAACACTGGTTGCCCAGCACTTCACCATCACGGCTTTTGTCAGTATTGCGCTTGGCTATTTGCTTGGCTCAATTCCGTTTGGCCTTGTCATCACCAAGCTGGCGGGCCTTGGCGATATCCGCAACATTGGCTCCGGCAACATTGGTGCCACAAACGTACTACGCACGGGCCGTAAGGATTTGGCGGCACTGACTCTCATTCTCGATGGCGGCAAGGGTGCCGCCGCCGTACTGATTGCCTCGCACTTCGGCCTTCAGGCCATGATGGGTGCAGCCATGGGCAGCTTTCTTGGCCATCTGTACCCTGTATGGCTCCGCTTCAAAGGCGGCAAAGGGGTTGCCACAACACTTGGCATCCTGCTGGCATTTGCACCGTGGGCAGGTGTGGCCACATGCGCAACATGGCTGGTAACGGCATTCGTGACCCGCATATCCTCGCTCTCTGCATTGGTTGCATTGGCGCTCGCGCCTTTCTACACGGCATATTTTTATACGCCCAAATGGTCATGGCTTATTGGCACCATCGCCATCATTTCGTGGTGGAAGCATCGCGAGAACATCAAGCGCCTCCTGAAAGGCGAAGAGCCGAAAATAGGAAAGAAGAAAGATGCTGGAGCCAGCTGAACGCACTGCCCGCCTGCAACTTGCCCGCACGGACGGCATAGGCCCCATCACCTTCAAACGCCTGCTTGACCGCTTTCAATCAGCCCGCCGCACCCTCGAAGCCCTGCCCGATATGGCCAAGCGCGGCGGCCGCGCCAAGCCTTTTACACCTTACACTCAGGCCGCAGCTGAAGACGAAATTGCAAAACTCAATAAACTTGGCGGCACACTCGTTGTAATGGGTGATGAGGGCTACCCCTCACACCTCGCCGCGATTGATGATGCGCCGATGGTTTTATCGGTCATCGGCAACGCGTCTATGCTGCTGCAATCGGGTATTGCCATTGTTGGTTCGCGCAATGCATCGCTACAGGGTCGCCGTTTTGCCGAAACGCTGGCAGCCGATTTGGGCCGCGCGGGCCTATCTGTCATTTCAGGCCTCGCCCGCGGTATCGATACCGCCGCCCACGGCGCGTCACTCACCACTGGCACCGTGGCGGTAGTAGCTGGCGGTGTGGATGTTATCTACCCCGCCGAAAACAAGGGCCTCTACGAAACCATCTCGCAAAAAGGCTGCATCGTGGCAGAAAACCCTTTGGGCATGCAGCCGCTGGCCCAGCACTTCCCGCGCCGCAACCGTATAATTTCGGGCCTTTCCCAAGGTGTCGTGATTGTCGAGGCCAATACGAAATCGGGCTCGCTTATCACAGCCACCATGGCCGCCGATCAGGGGCGCGAGGTATTTGCAGTCCCCGGCCACCCGTTTGACCCACGCGCCGCAGGCCCCAACAGCCTTATCCGCGACGGCGCAACGCTTGTAACATCCGCCCACGATATTCTGGACGCCATAGCCCGCCGCAAAACACTGCGCGTCGTCCGTGAAACGGCAAACACGCAACCTTTCTTCCCCGGCGCCGAACCCGAAAGCCATACCGTCGATTCCGCGCGCGAAGCCCTGTGCAATCTCATGGGCGCAACCCCCGTGGGCGTGGATGACCTCATCCGCGAAGCAGGCATCCCCGCACCCGTCATCAACATCGCTTTGCTCGAACTGGAGCTGGCTGGCCGCATCGTGCGGCACCCGCAAAACCGTGTTTCCATGCCATTTTCTGCCGAGGGCATGGACAGAAGCACATCATTCCTGTAAATCCCAAAGACCATGAGCGGGCATAACGTCGTCGTCGTCGAGTCTCCGGCCAAGGCCAAGACCATCAATAAATATCTGGGTTCGGACTATACGGTCCTCGCCTCCTTCGGGCATGTCCGTGACTTGCCGCCCAAAGACGGCTCGGTGAAGCCTGACGAAAATTTCGAGATGGCATGGGAACTGGGCGAGCGCGCAGGCAAACCGATTGCCGAAATCAAAAAGGCCCTTAAAGGTGCCGATACATTATATTTATGCACTGACCCTGACCGCGAGGGTGAAGCCATTTCATGGCACCTCACGGAAATTCTGAATACCAAGGGGCTCAACGTCCACCGCGTAACATTCAACGAGATTACAAAATCCGCCATCAAGGAAGCGTTCGAGCATCCGCGCGAAGTCGATAAAAACCTCGTGGAGGCCTATCTCGCCCGCCGCGCACTTGATTACCTTGTAGGTTTCACCATCTCGCCAGTGCTCTGGCGCAAACTCCCCGGTTCGCGTTCGGCTGGCCGTGTACAATCAGTGGCCCTGCGCCTGATTTGCGAGCGTGAATCGGAAATCGAAAAATTCATCTCCGAGGAATACTGGACCCTTGGCGCCCGCCTCAAAACAGCCGATGGTGCGCCCTTCATGGCCCGCCTTACCCACCTTTCGGGCAACAAACTCGGCAAATTCGACATCAACAATGAAAAAGATGCCATGGCCGCAAAGGCCCGCATCGAGGCCAAAAACCTCAAGGTCACGAATATCGAGGCCAAACAGGCCCGCCGCCACCCGTACGCGCCATTCATTACCTCGACGCTACAAATGGAAGCATCGCGCAAGCTGGGCATGTCCGCATCCGAAACCATGCGCACCGCCCAGCGCCTTTACGAAGGCGTGGATATCGGCGGCGAAACCGTGGGCCTCATCACCTATATGCGTACCGACGGTACGACGCTTTCAGGCGAGGCTGTCGCGCAACTGCGCGGCCACATCAAGGATGCCTACGGTGACCAGTTCGTGCCCGATGCCCCGCGCCTTTACAAATCCAAAGCCAAAAACGCACAGGAAGCGCACGAGGCCATCCGCCCCACCAACGCGCGCCGTACGCCCGAGCAAGTGGCAAAATACCTGAGCGGCCCCGAAGCCCGCTTGTACGAACTCATCTGGAAACGCGCAGTCGCCTCCCAAATGGAAAGCGCGATTATGGACCAAACGACCGTCGATATTTCCGACGGAACGGACGATGTTGTATTGCGCGCCACAGGCTCGGTCGTGGTATTCGAGGGGTTCCTCAAACTCTATGAGGAAAGCCACGATGATGCCGATGAAAACGAGGAAAACCGCCGCCTTCCGCCCATGAAATCGGGCGATGCTATCGGCCTCAACGAAGTAAAGCCCGAACAGCACTTTACGCAGCCGCCGCCGCGCTACACGGAAGCCAGCCTCGTCAAAAAACTGGAGGAGGAAGGCATTGGCCGCCCCTCCACCTACGCTTCCATCATTCAGGTGTTGCAGGACCGCAATTACGTCCGCCTCGAACAAAAGCGCTTCATACCCGAAGATCGCGGACGCATTGTCACAACCTTCCTCACGAAGTACTTCACCAAGTACGTGGACTACAAATTCACGGCCAGCCTTGAAGAAGAACTCGACGCCATCTCCGACGGCCACGTGCAATGGAAAGAAGCCTTACGCAATTTCTGGGATGATTTCTCGAAAGCGGTCGAGGGCACCAAAGACCTCACAATCACGCAAGTGATTGACGCCCTCGATGAGGAACTCGGGCCCCACTTCTTCCCCGTGCGTGAAGAAGGCAAGGACCCACGCATCTGCCCCGCCTGCGGTCAGGGCCGCCTTGGTTTGCGCCTTGGCAAATCCGGCGCATTCATCGGCTGCTCGAATTATAAGTCGGAACCCAAATGCAGCTACACAACCCCGCTTGTTGTGGCTGATGGTGAACTCAGCGGCCTTGAAGCCGGCCCCAAGGAATTGGGTACGGATGTCACGACCGGCCAGAAAGTCACACTGCGCAAAGGCCCCTACGGCCTCTATGTCCAGCTCGGCGAAGGCACCGAAAAAGAAAAACCGAAACGTCAGGGCCTGCCCAAAAATATTGCGCCCGATGACGTCACGCTCGATGTCGCGATGAGCCTCTTGGCCCTGCCGCGCCATGTCGGCAACCACCCCGAAACGGGTAACAAAATCACTGCAGGCATCGGCCGGTTTGGCCCCTACCTCAAGCACGGCGATACATTCAAAAGCATCCCGAAGGATGATGACGTGCTGACCATCGGCATCAACCGCGCGATGGAACTGCTCTCGCAAGCAAGTGTTCGCGGCAAGCGCGGCGCAGGCGCAGGTAAAATCAAGGATGTCGGTACGCACCCGACAACCAAGGAAGTTATCGAGCTGTACGAAGGCAAATACGGCCCCTACGTCAAAATGGGCAAGGTAAACGCAACCCTGCCAAAAGGCGCCGACCCGAAAGCGATTACGCTGGAAGAAGCCGTTGTGCTTATCGACAAACGCGCCGAAAGCGCGCCCGCCTCCAAAGGTAAAAAAGGCAGCAAAAAAGCCGCCCCCAAAAAGGAATCGGCCCCGAAAGCCAAAAAACCAAAAAAGGCTAAAGCGGGCTGATCAAAAGCCCCATGCGCCCGCCCATGCGCGGGTTGGGTACATCCGGTAATGTCCTGACAAACTGGTCCATACCCATGGCGCGCGCTTGCGCGGGGAAGCGCCTTGCATATATACGCATCCACGCAAAATGCCCCTTCCACACCTGCGCAAGCGGATCTTGAGGCACGCGGGTTTTCTCGGCAAAAAAGCGGGGTGCCGCAATTTCACGGAAAATATTGGCCGCAAGGCGGTGGAATTTTTCACCACCCACCGCATACAAATCGGTACCGTTCATCGCAGCCGTTTCCATGACGAGCATCAGTGGCGCCATTGCAAAGTTGTGGTACTCCGCCGCTTTTTTACCGCGCTTCAGCTCCTCCGGCAGTGTGCCGTCAGGTTGCAAATCGCTTTGCAGCGCACGCGCGATTTTATCAACGCCCCATTGGTATAAATCACGGCGGCCAGTGGCAACACCGGCCATGGCAACACCCCACGCAGCCGAATACCCAAGGTTATTGTTGTTGCTGCCTAGTTGCGGGTTTGTTTTGTGCTGCACGATAACGGCAGTAGCAATTCCGTTTATCCAGTCATCAATAAGCCTGCGCGTGGCGCTGTCAGCCCCCCTGAAATCCCGCAATTGCCAATAATGGCTGGCAAGCGTACCCAAAAGCCATTGGCGCTGGAATTCGCCCGAGCGGTTGGCAGGGCCCATCAGCGCCCCTGCCCGCGCCCAAGCTGCAAACTGTGCCATGGCACAGTGGCCAGCATCGGCTTGGCGGCTCTGGTAATACGCATTTGCAACGGCACTGATTTGCGCCTCAAAATCCCGCAAGGGTTTGACCTGCGCTTCGTAGGCGGCACGCGCCACGGGGTCGTATGTCGAGCGCGTTTCATCGGCCCTGTCATATGTGTACCCAAGATTAAGATCACGCACAGGCGCAGGGAAAGCGGGGCACGCACGAAGCGGGCTTGTGCCATACCCAGCAGCGGCTGAGTACGGCGCAACCAGCGGGCGCGCCGTTTGGGCAGCAACAGGGGTTGCCCCTAAAAGAGCAAGCGAAAGCGCAGAATGCTTAAGAAAAGCGGATTTTGAAGCCATAGAAGGAATACCCCTAAAATATTTGCGATAACATGTACCGCTCGTTTCGTTTTGTCAAAATATAAGCTGCGTGTAAAAAGGCCATTCACACAAATGTTGGGCAGCATGACAAAAACAAAAATTCCCCTCTTTGGTTCCGATGGCCTTTTCTCGCTGGTCGTTATTGTTTCGGCCCTCGGCTATTTTGTCGATGTTTATGACCTCGTGCTGTTTTCAACCGTCCGCACACCGTCGCTGCGTGACATCGGTGTCAGTGAAGCCGATTTCTTTTCAAAAGGCGTTTTGCTGCTGAACATCCAGATGGCCGGCATGCTGGCAGGCGGCCTTTTATGGGGCATTATTGGCGACAAACAGGGGCGCCTGACCATCCTGTTCGGCTCCATCCTCATGTATTCGGTTGCGAACCTTGCCAACGCCTACGTCACATCGCTCGACCAATATGCTGTGCTGCGTTTCATAGCCGGCTTCGGCTTGGCAGGTGAAATTGGCGGCGCTGTTACGCTTGTCAGCGAGTCCATGAAACAATCCCACCGCGGCCTTGGCACCACGCTGATTGCAGCCATTGGCCTTACAGGGGCCATTGCGGCAGGCTTTGTTGCAAAATTCTGCGATTGGCGCACGGCCTACACAATCGGCGGCGTGCTGGGCCTGATGCTGTTGGTCCTGCGCGTAAAGGTATTTGAATCCGGCATGTTCGAAAACTTGAAGGAAGCCGACGTACCACGCGGTAGCCTCAAAATGCTCGTCCACCCGAAGGAACGTTTTATAAAATACCTAAGCTGCTGCATGATTGGCGTGCCGTTGTACTTTGGCATCGTCATCTTCATGACATTCGCGCCTGAAATTTCCAAATCACTTGGCGCAACCGAAGCCATGACAGGCGCAAACGCCGTCATATTTTTCTATTCAGGCACCACGATCGGCGGATTTTTCAGTGGCATTTTAAGCCAGAAGCTACAAAGCCGTAAAACAGTCGTTGCATTGGCCCTGATGCTGATGTCGGTTGCATGTACCGCCTATCTGTTTACACCCGCAGGCATGCCCGTTGGCTACTTTGAATGGCTGACATTCCTGATCGGCCTCTCGGGCGGATATGCCGCCGTATTCTTCATGATAGCGGCCGAACAGTTCGGCACCAACATCCGCGCTCTTGCAACAACCAGCATTACCAACTTCTTCAGGGCGGCATCCATCCCCATTTCAGGCGGCTACATCGCCCTCAAGGATGTAATGCCCCTGCCCTATGCAGCCCTGAGCGTAGGTGCCGTAACCATGGCGCTCGCATTCTTCGCGCTGACAAAAATCGACGAAACCTTCCACAAGGACCTCGACCACCTCGAGCGCTAAATTTGACGCGCGCGCAGACTCCAAATTATCGTAACGACCATGCTGGATTTGAAATTTACAGGGTATGCTTCAAAGCGCCTCCCTGCCCCCATGGCCCAATGCCTGAGGGAGGTCCGCCAATGGCTGGTGTCACCTGAACCATTGTCAGCAAACACCATCGATAAGCCCTTTGACCAGTTACACATCTACAACGGCCCGTGCGGTTTCATCCAGTGCCTGATTGGCTATCGCCTGCAAGACAAAGGTTACATCCCGCGGCCTTTTGCGCTTCACCCCTTGCAACGCATGTTCGGGCACGTAGCCCTCACAGCTGAATTCGCAGGCGAGCATTATCTGGCCGACCCGTCGTTTTTCCAGTTCGAGCTGGATATCCACCCCGATGTCGATACCGATACCTCGCCTGTAAGAAAACTTGCAAAAGCCCTGCCTGCCATGGCTGAAGATCTGCGCAAATATGGTGCCACACGCCTGACACCCGCAAAGGCAGCAGCGTACATCAATGCCTTCATAAATCCTGAAAGGGATGACCTGTTATCGGATGCGGAGGCATGGCAATATCTGACCAACCCGCCGAAGAACGATCTGAACTGGTGGTTTACGCGTGATGAAATAAATACGAAAATAAAAAGTACCGGCATCAAACCGCTGGCAGCGGCCAACACCACCCTCAGAAGCCAGACGCCTGCAACTCCATCAGTGGCCCTTTACCAGCCATAACCATACGGAACCGGCTTTCATATTCAGGCAGCATACGGGTCATAAAAAACCGCGCTGTAGCAAGCTCGCCATCATAAAACTCCTTGCGGCCTGCATCAGTTTCACGTTTTTCAAGCGCGACTTTGGCAATACGCGCCCAGCAAAATGCAAGGGCGGTCAGCGCAAACATACGCAGATAATCGCTGGAAGCAGCGCCCGCCTCCAGCGGGTCCTTAAGGCCTTTTTGTGCAATCGTGGCCGTTGCCTGCTGCAGCTTTGCTACCGCTTTGGTAAGCGGCAGCACAAATTCCGCCATCGCGTCGTTGTCCATCTCGGCTTCAATGAATTGCGAAACAGGATGGAAGAAACGGCGCAGCAAACGCCCATAACCAACACCCATTTTGCGGCCCACAAGGTCGAGGGCCTGAATCCCGTTGGTGCCCTCGTAAATTTCGGCAATGCGCGCATCGCGCGCATACTGTTCGATACCCGTATCCCAGATATACCCCATACCGCCGTGCACCTGCATGGCCAGATTGGCGACAGCCGTACCCATATCGGTCTGGTACGCCTTGATAATCGGCGTCATGAGCGCCACAAAATCCTCAGCCTCCTGCCGCTCGGCTTCATCAGGGTGGAGTTGCGCGATATCGAGCGATAGCCCTACCAGATACGAAAGCATGCGCGAGCCTTCGCAGAAGGCTTTTCCCGTAAGCAGCATGCGGCGCACATCAGGATGCACGATAATCGGATCAGCTGGTTTTTCAGGTGCCTTGACACCATCAAGCGAGCGCATCTGCAAACGGTCTTTGGCATAGGCCACGGCGTTTTGCTGCGCAACTTCCGCAATACCAAGCCCCTGCATGGCAACGCCAAGGCGGGCCGCGTTCATCATGGCAAACATGGCCTTGAGGCCCTTATTGGGTTCGCCAACCAGCCAGCCCTTGGCGCCTTCATAAACCATGACGCAGGTAGCCGAGGCCTTGATGCCCATTTTATGCTCGATAGAAGCGCATTGCAGCGTATTGCGCGCACCGATGCTGCCATCGGCATTCACCAGGAACTTCGGCACCACAAACAGCGAGATACCTTTCACACCCTCGGGCGCATCAGGCAAACGGGCCAGCACGAGGTGGATGATATTGCTCGTCAGGTCATGTTCACCTGCCGATATAAAAATCTTCTGGCCCGACACGGCATAAGAACCATCGGCCTGCGGCACGGCCTTGGTTTTGATAAGGCCCAGGTCGGTGCCGGCATGCGGCTCGGTCAGGTTCATGGTGCCTGACCACTCGCCCGTGACAATTTTGGGCAGATAAGTCGCTTTAAGTTCATCTGTTGCAAACTGGTGAAGCGCTTCGTAAGCGCCGTGGCTAAGGCCGGGATACATGCCAAACGACATGTTGGCCGAGCAAATCATCTCCTGCATCACGCAATTAAGCACATGGGGCATACCCATGCCGCCGTAAGCAGGGTCACAGGGCAGGCTGGTCCAGCCGCCTTCGATAAATGTCTTGTAAGCTTCCTTGAAACCCTTGGGCGTCGTTACCGTACCGTTGCTATAGGTACACCCTTCCTTGTCACCCGACTGGTTGATGGGAAATAGCACTTCCTGACAAACAGTCGCGGCACCTTCCAGAATGGCGTCAACGGTCTCGGGCGTAGCCTCAGAACAACCCGGCAACTGCGAAAGCGTATCCTGAACCTTCAGAACGTCATTCAGGATAAAACGGATATGATCAAGCGGTGCGGTATAGGACGGCAAGGGAACCCCTCCATCGGAAAGTTGCAAAATCTATTATATCAAATATCTGGCTTAGTGTCTTGTTCGGTCGCGGTCGGCCTCGTGCACCTCGAAGCGGATGGCATCAAGCAGGCGCTCGCGTTTATGGGGGTTTTCATCAATGTCCTTGCGGACCTGTTTTTTTAGGTCGTCCAGCTTCATTTTACGGACGATTTCCTGCAAATTCTCCTCGCCGATTTCTGCGCGCAATGTGCGCATCTGCGCCAAAACGGCCTGCGTCTTGGCTTCCTTTGTCGTCATGGGTTTGGAAGGCTCGGCTTTCGCGTCCGCCTTCTTGTCCTTTTTGTCTTTGTCTTTACTTCCAAAAAACCACATGGGGCCATCCTAGATAGGCTCGTTTAAGAAGCGATTAACGCCATTAGGCATAACTATGCGTCGGGTGCTGTATCAGCTGCTGTGTATTAAGCGCCATCGCCGGAACAATGCCCATTTGCTGCCCACCCTTTGAGTTGGCCAACATCTGCGCAGGCGTAATCCCCATGCTGGCCAGCCTATCTTCAAAACAGGGCAAAGCACTTTCATCCCAAATTCCAAGCCGCGCATTCAAGGCCTGTATCCTGTCTTCTTCCTGCCATTTGAAGCCCGCGTTTTTGTAAGTACCCGCAATAAACGGGTTAGGGCCAAACGAATTGCCAAGCGATTCCCTGTCCCTATCACTCAGCCTCACAACCACAGGCTTGATGCCTTGCCGTTCATAAGCGGCCAGCATGTTCTCGTAATCACGCAGGGCAAGCCAGTGATAGAATTCCGCAAAACTGAATGCCCTGCCGTCACGGTTGTCTACGCCCCAGTTCTTCTGCATGGCTGTTTGCGCGCATACCGTCAGTGCTTTTTTAGGGCATCCCTCAAGCATAAGGACATCCCTGTATGCCGTGACACTGACTGGCAGTGCGCCTGTATCACGCTCGAAAGCATAGTCATGGTGGCTTGCCATGTACCCCAGCCACGCGGTCTTGGCCGATACATCAGCCTCTGTCATTTCAAAAAGCGTAGCCCAGTCACGCGGGCACAGAATGACAGGCGTATTGTTGTTGAAGATACTGGCATGCAACACGGGGTTGTTGGCCCATGCTATGGCGTGGAGCGTTTCATGGATACGTGACATGAAAAACGCCACGGGCGAAAACCTGTGGCTTTTGTAACTGATGGCATTCACGAAACCGTTCGGCCACTCGAATGGAACATACACATTGTCACAGATCTGGTAGTCTTGGGCTTCGGTTTCCACCACACCGGACTGGTGTATGGCTTGCAAATATTGCGGCCCCACATGCCCTAGGTGCGGGTCAGACAAATTCATCAAAAGCGTATCGGCATCATCAAGGCGTTGACGAAGTAAAGAAAAACTCCCGCGTGCCAAATCTACGAACGTACCGTGCATGGCCTACCCTGTTTTCTAAATGCTAGGGCGGGATTTAAGCCGATGTCAGCAACAATATTGTCGCAATTCACAAAATATGGGGAATTTTATTTTGCACCGCCGCAATTGACCGTGAGATAGTTGCGCAAACCCCCGCGCGGACCAATCAGGACGGAGATTACGCAAAAAGCGCCAAGGTAAATCACCACCGCAGGGCCAGAGGGTATTTGATAGCTATAGGCGGTAAGGATACCTGCATAAGCTGATACCATGGCAGCAACAATCGCAATCCCCATCGCTGCATCTACACGGGCCGACCAGAATTGAGCACCAATGGCAGGCAACAGCATCATGCCCAATGCCAGTAACGTCCCGAGTATCTGGAACGATGCGACAAGGTTAATAACCATCAAGGCAAAAAACAGTAGGCCCATGAGGCTACGCCCGCGCCCTGCCGCTTGCATGAAATCAGGGTCAAAACACTCGATCACAAGGCCGCGGTAAAACACGCATAGGCAAAAGACAGTCAGGGATGAAACGCCTGCAGCCAGCATGAGTGACGCGCTTTCCAGCTTGAAGGCATCACCGAACAGCATGTGCACAAGTTCCTCGTCACCACCGCTGTGATGTATGACCAGAACACCGAAAGCCAGCGCCACCAGATACAGGAATGTAAAGCTTGTATCCTCGCGCAGCCGCGTAATGCGCGTCAGCATATAGGCAAAACCGGCTATCAAAACACCGGCGACCAGCGCACCCGCTGTCATGGGCCACAAACTGGCCCCGAATATCATGAAGGCCACAGCCACACCGGGCAGAATGGCATGCGAAAGTGCATCACCCACAAGGCCAAGGTGCCTCAGGTTCATCAAAACACCCAGTGGTGCCGAACCGAGGCAAAGGACAAGCGCAGCCGCAAGCGCGCGCCTCACGCTATCGTCATGGGCTGGCAAGGCAAACAGTTCAAAGATGGTCATGGTGGTGTAGCTGCCTGTGGTTATCGATGCCGGTGTGCAACTCGGCCATATCAAGGTCATAGGAAAGGAGTTTTTGCTCGAACATGTCGTGCGTATGCCCGCGCCCCATGCATTTTCCTGCAAGCACGAATGACTCGGGGAAGTATTTACGGATAAGCAGCAAATCATGCAGGACGCAAATAATGGTGCGCCCTTCCTTATGCCACCTCAGTATGATCTGGATTAATTTGGCAGTCGTAGCCCCGTCGAAGGATGCAAAAGGCTCGTCCAGCAGCAAAATGCGCGCATCCTGCAGTATTAGCCTCGCAAACATGACGCGCTGGAATTCACCGCCTGAAAGTTCGCCCAGCTGCCTGTTCTCGTACCCTTCTAGCCCCACATCGGCAAGCGCCATGGCTGCCTTGGCTTTCATGGCTGCATCAATGCAGCCCCGTTCGCCCGCCACACCCCAAAAGCCGGTGCATACGGCCTGCAATACGGGCATGGGCATATCACGGCGCACACTTGCTGCCTGCGGCAAATAGGCAACGCTGTTTGTAAAGCAGGGGTCGATGGTAACGCGCCCGCGATAGGGCTTCACAATCCCCGCCATAGCCTTGAGAAGCGTACTCTTGCCGGCGCCGTTGGGGCCGGCAATTGCAGTCAGCGTGCCTTCTGCAAATATGCCTGACACATCATGGATGGCATCGCGCTGCGCATACCGCACGCAAACATCCTCGAGGGTGATGGCATTGTGTGTCATGGCACCATACCCCACATCGTTACCATCAGGATAACGACACATATTGCTGCGGCAATGGCGGCCCGTTGGCCTTGGCTCAGATAAAACATGGCCAGCACAAAACCATAGGCGGATTGGTTTGACAAGAGAAATGTTATAACATATCAATTAAGCATGAAATCAAGCCTCAAACACCTCGAAGCCTATTGCGAAAAACAGAAAATTCGCCTGACTGAACCGCGCAAACATGTTTACAGCATCATAGCCTCCGAAAAAAAACCCATCGTGGCCTACGATGTACTGGCCAAACTTGCCCGCAAGATGCCCAACCCGAAGCCGCCTACCGCTTACAGGGCTATTGAATTCTTGCTGGAACACGGCTTCATCCACCGCATCGAAAGCCTGAACGCATACATCTGTTGCGAAGCGGACCATAAACACACCGGCTCGCAGTTCTTGATATGCGATTCCTGTGGCACGGTATCCGAAGCACATCTATGCCATGTGCCCGCACCCATCGCAGCCATGGCCGCACACGAAAACTTCTCGCTTACCCGCTGGAATATGGAGTTGCATGGCCTATGCGCCAGCTGCTCCGTCAAGGCTCATAAACACGCCTCACATAATTGCGCCTGCCATTAACGGAACCAATCGCCTCCGATAACCGTATTAAGACAGGTGGTTATCAAAAACATGCACCGTATTGGAGGAATACAATGAAAAACCGCTCTAAAACTCTTGCACTCATTGCAGTGCTCTCTCTGTCGCTCAGTGCCTGTACGGGTATGAGCAATACGCAACAACGTACGCTTTCTGGCGCCGCAATCGGCTCGGGCGTTGGCGCAGTAGGCGGCGCCGTGACGGGTGGATGCGTAAGCTGTGGTGCTGCCATTGGTGCGGCCGCTGGCGCCGGCGCCGGTTATGTTTACGACCAAATGGAAAAAGACAAAGGCCGTTAATCTCACAACAAAAACCCCCGTCTGAAAAGGCGGGGTTTTTGTATTACAAACGTTTGAATATTTAGTTGGAATGTAGTTCTTCCCACCATTCCTTAAGTAGGTCTTTCTGGCGCCTTAAGGTGTCGTGATAGCGACTGGCATTATCATCCATCTCTATGATGGACATTACAAACTTCTCTTCTTCGGGCTTAAGCTCGCCATCAACCAAAGCGCCAATATCAGCTTCAAGTTGTTTGTCACCCTTGATGGCCATATCGGTTTACCTCCCTTTTAAAACCATACGAAACGTACCAGCCTGTGGTTCCTGAAGGAACTTTGGAGCCCCCTCACCTGTTTTATATGCATACTTACAATACGCCCACTCTATTTTAGGAGATAACTATGCTTCAAATGGCCCTCACATTTCTTGTCCTTGCCCTTATCGCCGGTCTTTTCGGCTTTGGCGGCATAGCCGTTGTTTCGGCTGAAATGGCCAAGATCCTGTTCTTGGTATTTATTGTTCTCTTCTTGGTTTCCGCAACGGTACACGCCCTCAAAGGCCGCTCGCCGTCCATGTAGTTGTCCTCGAAGATAGCCCTACATGTCCACAAGACATGTAGGGCTTTTCTTGTATTTGCTTTGGGTTATTATGCCTGAACAGCATTAACAAGGCCGGAGCATACCCATGGATCGCGTACTTTTACGCAATTTCCTCATATTTTCTATTCTGTCAGTTCTATGCTTTGGCGGATTGGGCGTAATGCTGGCCAACAGCAACAAAACGATCGAAAGCTATGACGAATGGGTTGATCATTCCAACAAGGTCATCATTGCTGTGGATGGCATAGCCCGTCTGGTGGAGGGCATGATAAGCGCCCAGCGCGGCTACATCATTAGCCGTAACCCGAATTTTCTTCGCGACTACGAAACACGCAAACAGGAAATGTCTGACCTGCTCGCAAAACTGAGCACTCTCACAAAAGACAACCCTTCCCAGCAAAGCAGGCTAGATGAGCTGAGGGGCTACTTCACAGGCCTGACGTTCAATTTGGACGAACGCGCCAGAAATTTCGATAAAATGTCCAAAAAGGCATTCGACCAGGGCATCACAACAATCGATAACCTCTCCCGTAACATTCAGCGACTGCATGATGACCTGCTGCGCGATGAACAATCGATCCTGACCCAGCGTGTACGCAAAGTCGAAACGTTGAAGGATAACTATTTTTACACCCTTATTGTAGGCGGCTGCGTTTGTATTTTGGTGATGTTGCTGCTGAATATATTTCTTCTCTCGGCCCAGAAAAAACAATTCGTATCGGAACGCACAATCAAGCAAATGGAAG
Source organism: Alphaproteobacteria bacterium (assembly GCA_018969935.1). Classification (GTDB taxonomy): domain Bacteria; phylum Pseudomonadota; class Alphaproteobacteria; order Micavibrionales; family UBA1664; genus UBA6145. The sequence goes on from JAGWXJ010000032.1 coordinate 14,920, forward strand.
ACCGCTTTGTTCTGGCCGCCAACGGCGCGAATGACGGCATCTTCGACTATGATATCGACAGCCAGACAATCTTTTGCTCTAAGGCCTTCTTTACCATGCTTGGAATGGATAGGCCGGCGCAAACCGTACCAGTAAACGAAATCAAAAAGCTTTTGCACCCGGCGGATTACGATAGGGCTAACGATTACGCCAACCAGTACCTCAGCGGTGAGATATCCGAATACTCAAACCTGTTCCGTATGCGCCATACCGATGGCCGCTGGGTCTGGATCAGCTCCCGTGCGCGCGCCCTCTATAATGAAGAGGGCCGCCCCTATAGGCTAGTCGGCGCCCACATCGATGTAACCATGCTTAAGGTCCAGCAGGAAAGGCTTGAAGAAGCCAAGGCTGCTGCGGAAAGCGCGAACCGCGCCAAAACCGACTTTCTGGCACACATGAGCCACGAAATTCGTACGCCCTTGACCGCCGTCACCGGCATAGCCGAAATTCTGGACAAACAAAAAGACGGCATGACCAAGAAACAACAACAACTTGTTTCCACGTTGATGTCGAGTGCCGGATCCCTAAAAGATCTTATCAACGATGTGCTTGATTTCTCGAAAATCGAGTACGGTGAAATTGCACTGGAAACAACGCGTTTCAGCCCGTCTGAACTTTTCAATCAGGTCTATGAAATTACCATGCGCAATTCCCGCGACCACGGTCTGGAACTGGCTTTCGATTACGCAGACTTCAAAGACCTGACACTTCTCGGTGACCCCGCCCGCATACGCCAGATCCTCATCAATCTGGTTGGCAATGCGATAAAATTTACCGAGAAGGGATCGGTAAAAGTGAAGGCGCACCTTCTTGAAAATTCAGATGGCACGAATTTAATGAAGATTGATATTGCAGACACGGGCATAGGCATCGACCCCGCAGCCTACGATGCGATTTTCGAGCGGTTCAAGCAGGAAGACTCTTCGATATCCCGTAAATACGGCGGCACAGGCTTAGGCTTGCCGATTTCACGCAACCTTGCGCGCCTTATGGGCGGTGATGTGACCTTCGAAAGCGAAAAAGGCAAAGGCTCGGTATTCACGCTCACATTACCAATTAATGTGGAAGAAAAGGAAAAAGCCACTCGCAAGAGTGATGCGCAAGTAACCCCTATCAGAAAAAAGAAGTATGTCGCAGGCGCAGAAAAAATCCTGATGGTCGAGGATTACGAGGGCAACATTCTCGTAATTGGCCATATACTCGAGGATATGGGCTTGAAATTCGACATCGCTCGTTCAGGCACCGAAGCCCTGAAGATGCTTGAGAAAGGCAAATACAGCCTTGTCCTGATGGACGTTCAGATGCCTGAAATGGATGGAATTACTGCCACAAAACGCATACGTGACTTGGAAGCCGAATCCGGTGCCGATTCCGTACCAATTGTCGGCATGACGGCACACGCACTGGTCGAGGATCGCAACAAATGCTTGGAAGCCGGTATGGATGCCTACATGTCCAAGCCTATTATCGATGCAACACTCCGTAACATCATTCGTGATTACCTGCCCTCGCAGGCAGCCTGACTTTTTACGAACATCGCGCACAAAAAAGCCGGCATTTCCGCCGGCTTTTTTTAGTTTGTCTTAGCTGTTATGCAGCT